>NZ_JBIRZS010000002.1:141065-462552 GCF_044391085.1 Paenarthrobacter sp. NPDC018779
CGGCGCTCCCACCCCCCGCCCAACTTAACGGGGTGTTTCCCCGCGCCCCCCCCCCCCCCGGGGGGGGGGGGGGGCCCCGACGTCGTTAATCGCCGCGGGGCAAAAGGCGCAGAACAAGCATCGCGGGGTCACTTACGGCCCATCAGGCGGCCCGAAATGGGCTCTAAGTGACCCCGCGTTGGTCTTAGGACGCGTTGTACCCGTAGGGGTTGTTCTTCTGCCAACGCCAGTGGTCCTCGCACATCTGGTCCACGGTTTTGGTGGTGGACCAGCCGAGGTCGGCCAGCGCCGAAGAGGCGTCTGCCCAGAAGGCGGGGAGGTCGCCTGCACGGCGCCCGGTGATCTCGTAGGGGATCGGCTGCCCAACGGCCTTCTCGAAGGAGCGCAGGACTTCCAGTACGGAGGAACCCATGCCGGAACCGAGGTTCCAGCGGCGTACTCCGGCGCGGGTGGCGATGTGGTTGAGCGCCGCGACGTGTCCATCGGCGAGGTCCACCACGTGGATGTAGTCGCGCTGGGCAGTGCCGTCCGGGGTGTCGTAGTCGCCACCAAAGACCATGAGTTTCTCGCGGCGGCCCACGGCTACCTGGGCGATGAACGGCACGAGGTTGTTCGGGATGCCCTGGGGGTCTTCGCCGATCCGGCCTGAGGGGTGCGCCCCAACCGGGTTGAAGTAGCGCAGCAGTGCTATATGCCAGCGGTCATCAGCGTTGCCAAGGTCGGAGAGGATGTCCTCGATTTGTTCCTTGGTGCGGCCGTAGGGGTTGTTGGCGCCGATCTCCATTTTTTCGATGTAGGGGATGGGGTTGTGCTCGCCGTAGACGGTGGCCGAGGAGCTGAAGACGATGGAACGGACGTTGTGCTTGTCCATGGCGCGGAGCAGGTTCAGGGTGCCCACAATGTTGTTGTAGTAGTAGGCGAGCGGTTCCTGGACGGACTCACCGACGGCCTTGAGGCCGGCGAAGTGGATCACGGCGTCGATCTGGTGCTGGTCGAACACGGCCTCGACGGCGGGTTCGTCCACCAGGTCCACCTCGTGGAAGGCGGCGGTCTTGCCGGTCAACTCGGTGACCCGGCGCAACGACTCTTCGCTGGAGTTCACGAGGTTGTCGAGGACGACGACGTCGTGGCCGGCTTCCTGGAGGGACAGAACGGTGTGCGAACCGATGTAGCCGGTGCCACCCGTGACAAGAATCTTCATGGTGTCTACGCTATCCGAAAGTAGAGGCACGCCGCTCAGTGTTGAGCGGTGTTGAAGCACGTTCGTGCTAGAAAATACTGGTGCCCAAAATTGTTGATGCCGAAGCCCGGCGCCAGGAAGTCGTCCAAGCAGTGTTCCGCATCATAGCCAGCGACGGCTTGGAAAGGGCGTCCCTCCGGGAAGTAGCCGATGAGGCAGGGCTCGCCGTGGGCTCCGTACGGCACTACTTTTCCAGCAGCGACGAACTCCTCGTGTTCTCTTTTGGAACCGCCATCGACCGCATCACGGCCCGTCTGGAGGCGGCCCTGGATACTGTCCGTGATCACGCCGCAGGCAGCCCGGAGCGCCATGCCTCGGTCCTCAATCTCCTGGGCCAGTTCCTGCCCCTGGACGAGGAATCGGCCGTCGACGCCTGTGTGTGGATGGCGTTCCGGCATGCTGCCCGCATCAACCCCGTGTTTGCCGGCGAAGCAGAACGCAGCCACCGGTCCGTCGCCGCTGTCGTGGGCCAGCTCATTGTCCTCCTGAGCCCGGGGGAGGCCGGAGCGCCGCAGAACCTGGTGACGGAGGCCGAACGGCTGCTCGCCACCCTGGACGGACTGTGCATGCACGCGTTGCTGCAGCCGGAGTGGATGACGGCGGAAATGTGCAGTGACGTGTTGACGGCCCACCTGGCAGTCTTTGACGCCGTTCCAGCCGCCGGCTAGGCCAAAGCGGTTGCGCCTCCGCCGTTAACGTCGCGGCGCTTCGGGAATAGACTGGGACATGTCGGGAACCTGCCCAAGGGAGGAATTCGGATGCACGAGTCAGGCGGCCCGGGGTGGCGCATCACCATGGACACGTCCGGGCCGATGCTCATCGCGTTGTATTTGCGTGATGTAGCCGGACTCGACGGCGCCGGAAAACCGATGCTATCCCATGCTTCTCCCAAGGTCCGCCACGCCGACCACAGCCACCTCACCTCGGACGTTGGCGGCATCAGTGCGTTGAAGACGGAGTGGGAGGCCTGGTGGGAGAAGCTCGTGAAGTCCTATCCGAAACCCGCACTGGAGTTGGCGCCCCCGAGCTTCAAGGCTTTCGGAAATTCCCCTGCCCTCCAGCGCGTCCTGCAAGCCCATTTCGGTTCGGCGCTGGGTTGGGCCACCGACAGGATCGATGAATACGCGGACATGGAGGCTGCCCGAGAAGCGAATGGGATCACGAGCGTCCTCAATGAGATGGTGGAGGACCGGCTGCTGGAAGTTGGCCGGAGCTCACGCGATTTCGACCTCACCATCATCGAGCTGCCGCTCAACGAGCCGCGCGCCTGGTACCTCGAACCCAGCACCATGATCATGAGCCACCGGCTGTTGTCCCAGCCGGATGTGTTCCGCAGTTACGTCCAACCGGTGGTTGAGCTGCTCGCCTGATCCGCCGCTACGTGGTGGGGGCTGAAACCGTGATGGTCACGGTATCCGAAGGCGCCGCCGCGTCGGTCCAGCCGTTGCGCCTCTCCCTGTTCCAAGTGTGCCCGGCAACGTCCACTTGGGTAATGGACAGTTCCTTGGCATTCGCCACGGCCCAGTGCCCGATGGCCCAGGCCTGGGTCCCCGTCACATCCAGATGCACCGAGCGTCCCTCGACGCTGCCCGCCTGGGCGCCGAACGCCGTCGTAAGTTCATTCACGACGGCGGCAGGGTCACCTGCCGCGTCGGGCATCCGGAGTTCGCAACTCAAAGCGGACTCGGAATGGCCCGTCAGTGCAGACGCAAAGGCGCGGCCCATGGACTCATGCTGCGCGTAGGCGCGGGGAAAGGCGGATCGTTGGACGGCCTGGGCAGCCTGGGTTACTTCCATGCTTTCGTAGCCCGGGATCTTGACCAATCCGTCGTAGAAGGCGTTGGCTGCGTAGACCGGGTCCATGACCTGGGCCTCGGTGCCCCAGCCCTGTGATGGCCGCTGTTGGAAGAGGCCACGGGAGTCCGGCCCGGCTTCGTCACCGTAGTTGATGTTCCGCAACCGGGATTCCTGCATGGCCGTGGCAAGGGCGATGCTGGCAGCACGGGGAGGCAGGCCGCGGCGGACGGAGATGGCCGTGATCAGTGATGCGTTGGCGGTTTGGTCGGTGGCGAGTTCGTAACTCCCGGACCCCACCACAGCGACGCAGCGCTCCGAGACGAGGGTCTCGGAGCGCTGCAGCACTGCGACTATTGCGTAGATGGCGCCTGCCACGAGGGCCAAGGCCAACACCGCCACAATGGCGCGGCGCAAGCGGCGCATGGTCTCTCTCCCGCTAGTTGGCGTGCAGTGCCTCGTTCAGTTCCACGGTCTGGCCTGCCCGCGGCAGGACCTCCACACCACCGGTAGTGGAGTTACGGCGGAACAGGAGGTTCGGAACGCCGGAGAGTTCCACTGCCTTGATGATCTTGCTGGTGTCCTCGCCGTTCTCGTCCTTCGGGCCCGGAACGCGGACTCGGGTGCCTGCCGTGACGTACAGGCCGGCTTCGACGACGGAATCGTCGCCGATGCTGATGCCAACGCCGGAGTTGGCGCCGAGCAGCACCCGCTCACCGAGGGCAATCTTTTCCTTGCCGCCACCGGAGAGAGTGCCCATGATGGACGCTCCACCGCCAACGTCCGTGCCGTCCCCCGCCACCACACCTGCGGAAATGCGGCCTTCAACCATGGATGTGCCCAGGGTTCCGGCGTTGAAATTCACGAAGCCTTCGTGCATGACGGTGGTGCCCTCGGCGAGGTGCGCACCCAAGCGGACACGGTCTGCGTCGGCAATGCGAACGCCGGTGGGAACTACGTAGTCCACCATGCGCGGGAACTTGTCCACGCCGTAGACAACCACATTGCCGCGCTTGCGCAGGCGGGCGCGCGTCAGTTCGAAGCCTTCCACGGCTGCAGGGCCGAAGTTGGTCCACACGACGTTGGGGAGCTTTCCGAAGACGCCGTCCAGGTTGATGCTGTTCGGCTTGACCAGGCGGTGCGAAAGCAAGTGCAGGCGGAGGTAGGCGTCGGCGGTGTCTGCCGGGGCGGCGTCCAGGTCGATCTGCGCGAAGACAACCTTCTGCTCCGTGCCGCGGTCGGCGTCCTTGCCTTCGTCGGCAAGGGCGGTGAGGGCCGGGTCGGCGTTTTCAACGTCACGAAGCGTCTCCGCGGCTACGCCCAGCGACGGGGCCGGGTACCAGACGTCCAACACGGTTGCTTCCCCGGAGGCCGAGGTGGCGATCGTGGCGAGGCCGAATCCGTAGGCCGATCGGTCGTTAACGGGCGCGTTTGCGGGCACAGCAGAGGAAGCAGTTTCAGTCATGGGGCCAAGTGTATCGACCACGTGCAGCGCGGCTGAAACCCGTTCCACGGACTGGGAGGTCGCATTTCCCGTCGAAAGGGTGAAAGCCATGGCGTTAAGGTGGAAGGGTGACCCTGAACCCTGCACCTGCCCTCCTTGACCTGCGCCAGGACGTCGCTTTACTGACGGCCGCGCTCATCGACGTGAACAGCGTCTCCGGGAACGAAACCGAACTCGCCGACGCCGTGGAATCCGCCCTGCGTGCCATCACGCAGTACACGGTGGTGCGCGACGGTGACGCTATCATTGCGCGAACTGAACTGGGCTGCTCCGAGCGGGTCATCCTGGCCGGCCATCTGGACACGGTTCCGCTGCCCACCGTGCCGGGCTCGCTGGGGACCGTTCCGGCCACCTGGGAGTCGGGCATCCCGGGCGAGGGGGTGCTCTACGGCCGCGGGACCACGGACATGAAGGGCGGCGTGGCGGTCCAGCTGGCCCTCGCTGCGACACTGTTCGACGGCGGTCGGCAGCCGGACAAGGATGTCACCTTTGTCTTTTACGACCACGAGGAAGTGGAAGCGGTGAAGAGCGGTTTGGGCCGCTTGGTACGCAACCATGGGGATCTGCTGGATGGAGATTTCGCAATCCTCCTGGAACCGACGCACGGAACCGTGGAGGGAGGCTGCAACGGAACCAGCCGTTTCGAAGCCACCACGGTGGGCGAGACGGCCCACTCGGCCCGTGCCTGGATGGGCAGCAACGCGATCCACGCCGCGGCGCCCATCCTCGCCCGGCTCGCCGCGTATGAGCCACGGACCATCAACGTTGACGGCCTGGACTACCGGGAAAGCCTCAACGCCGTGAAGATCAACGGCGGTACTGCCGGCAACGTGATCCCGGACCGCTGCGTGGTGGAGATCAATTACCGCTTCGCACCGGACAAGACACCGGACCAGGCCGAGGCACACGTCCGCGAACTCCTGGAGGGCTTCAACGTCGTCCGCACCGACGCCGCAGCCGGAGCGCGCCCGGGCCTGAACCACCCTGCCGCGGCGTCCTTCGTTGCCGCAGTGGGAGCCGAGCCCAAGCCCAAATACGGCTGGACCGACGTCGCGCGTTTCAGCGAGTTGGGCATTCCGGCGGTGAACTTCGGGCCCGGCGATCCACTGTTGGCGCATAAAGACAACGAACACGTCGACGCCGACGCCATCCGTGAGTGCCTGCGCGCACTGCGGACGTGGCTGGGGCAGTAGACACCTGACAGCTGAAAAACAAGGAGGGGTCCCTAGCCATTGCGGCTGGGGACCCCTCCTTTCTGCCCGAGTGGCTGCTATTTGTTTGGACCCGAAGTATCTTTGTGCTCCGGCGCCGGAACCACATTCTGGGCAACGGGATCGTTGCCGGTGCCTTCAAGGCCCGTGCGGATCGTCGCGGGGGCCACCCCACCCGCCGCTTTCCTGGACCCGCGGCGTTCAATCCAGATGGCGATCCGGGACACCGTGAGGTTGATCAGGATGTAGATGGCGGCACCCACGAAGAACGCGGGGAACAGGAAGTCGGGGCCAAGGAAGTCGGCCATGATCTGGATCTTGCGGAGCAGTTCCTCGTAACCGACGATGTAGCCGAGCGAGGTGTCCTTGAGGAGCACCACGAGTTGGGCCACCAGGGACGGAAGCATCCGCCGGGTAGCTTGCGGGAACTCGATGATCATCCGCGACTGGAAGCTTCGCAGGCCGATCGCCAAACCGGCCTCACGCTGTCCCTTGGGAAGCGACTGGATACCGGCCCGGAGGATCTCCGCGAAGATGGCTGCGTTGTAAAGGACCAGGCCCGCAACGACTGCGACGAACTGGCCGGTGGCGAAAACCAGCAACACGAACAACATCATGAGGACCACGGGCATGCCGCGGAGGAACTCCAGGACAACCTGCGTGGGAACCCGGATCCAGGAAATGAGCGAAATCCGGAGCAGGCAGAGGGCAATCCCGAGGGGGAACGCGATGACGGCGGCCACTGCGGCTGCCACCAGCGTGGACACGATGCCTTGGCCGATCAGGTTCCAGACGTCCGGAGCCATGGGGCCGTAGAAGATTTCCCAACGGTCGGCGTCGAAAATTCCCTGCTGCGCAAGCGTCGTGACCGCCAGGGCAAGGACGCCCAGGATGATCAGGATGCCGGCAGCGGATCCGAGCAGCGAATAGAGGCGGGCCTTGGGGCCGGGGACGTCGTACAGGACCGATGTCATCGGGCAATCGCCACCTTTCGTTCGACGAAGTGCGCAAGGAGACCAAGTGGCACGGTGATCAGCAGGTAGAAGAACGCGACGCCGAGCAGGATCCACAGGACCTGGTCGCCGTAGTCATTGGAGAGCTTGCGGCCGTAGCCGAAGAGTTCAAGGACAAAGAAGGCGCCGGCTACCGAGGAGTTCTTCACCAGGGCGATCACAATGTTGATCAACGGCGGAACCACCGTCCTGAGGGCCTGCGGGAGGACGATGAACCCCAGGACCTGGGTGAAGGTCATTCCGATGCTTCGGGCCGCTTCGGCCTGGCCCACGGGAACGCTGTTCACACCGGAGCGGACGGCTTCGGCGACGAACGCTGCGGTGTACGAGCTCAGGGCAATGATGGCCGCGACCTCGAATTGGTCGAATTTGATGCCAAGCCGGGGAAGGACAATGGCGGAGAAGAAGAAGATGATCGTCAGCGGAGTGTTTCGGGCGACTTCCACGTAGAACATGCTGAAGCCGCGTAGTGCAGCGACAGGCGAAACCCTCATGGCGGCGAGGATGGTGCCCACGACGAGGGCGATGACTCCGGAAATGACGGAGAGATAGAGGGTACGGAGAAATCCGTCCCAGTATTGGGGGAGGCTTGCTATGACGGCGTCCATGGCTTCCTTTGGCTGCAGCTAATCACGGAACAGGGTCCTTGGTTTCAATAACTGCCGCCGCCCTGTGAGGAGCGGCGGCAGTTACCGGACACCGACTAGTAGCGGTTGATGGCAGGAAGTTCAGGCGTGGTCTTGATGACCTTGCCTGCCGTTGCTTCCCAGGCCTTCTTGTAGTCGCCATCCTTCTGGAGGGCTTCCAGCTGGTCGTTGATCCAGTTGCGGAAGGTGGTGTCGTCCTTCTTCAGGCCGATGCCGTAGGGCTCCTTGGTGAAGGTTTCATCCGAGGCGAGCTTGAAGGCGTCCGGTTCCTTATCCACGTAACCGGCCAGGATCACGTTGTCCGTGGTCACGGCGACAACCTGCTTGTTGCGCAGCGGCTCCAGGCATGCGGTGTAGGTAGCGGCCGGAACAACTTCAGCACCGTACTTTTCGGCGATGGTCTTGGCAGGGGTGGATCCGGTCACGGAGCATACCTTCTTGCCCTTGACGTCCTCCGGCTTGGTGATGGAGTTGTCATCCTTGTTCACCAGCAGCGCCTGGCCTGCCTCGTAGTACGGTCCGGCGAAGGAGACCTTTTCCTTGCGGGCGTCGTTGATGGTGTACGTGGCGATGACAAGATCCACACGGCCCTGCTCGATGAACGATTCGCGGTTCTGCGAAACGGTCTCGACCCATTCGATCTTGTCCGCCGGGATGCCCAGCTTGGCTGCAATGGCCTTGCCGATTTCAACGTCGAAACCAACAGGCTTGCCGTCCAGGCCCTTCTGGCCGAAGAGCGGCTGGTCGAACTTGGTGCCGATGGTGATCTTCTGGGCCTTGTTGAGCTTCTCCATGGTGGTGCCGGCTTCAAAGCTCGCCGAGGCAACCGGGGGAGTGGTGGAGCTCCCGCCACCACCGCAGGCGCTGAGCGAGAGGGCCAGCGCAGCTGACGCGGCGACCAGGAGGGACTTCCTCCGGGTGAACAGAGACTTCATGACGTTCCTTTCATTGATAGGCCGCTATACGGCCGGGTGCGTTTCCTTGCAGCCTGGGTGCGGGCCGGCAGGGAGCTAGTGGGTCAGGAGTTTGGACAGGAAGTCCTTGGCGCGGCTGCTCTTCGGATTCGTGAAGAATTCCTCGGGCGCCGCGTCCTCGACGATTTGGCCGTCTGCCATGAACACCACGCGGTCAGCCGCTTTCCGGGCAAATCCCATCTCGTGGGTGACCACGATCATGGTCATGCCTTCCTTGGCGAGCTGGATCATGACGTCCAGGACCTCATTGATCATTTCGGGGTCCAAGGCCGAGGTGGGTTCGTCGAAAAGCATCACCTTGGGCTTCATGGCCAGCGCGCGGGCGATTGCGACACGTTGCTGCTGGCCGCCTGAGAGCTGGGCGGGAAGCTTCGGTGCCTGATGCCCAACGCCTACGCGCTCCAGGAGTGCCATGGCTTCCCGCTCTGCGGTCCCTTTGGCTACGCCCTTGACCTTGATGGGGCCCAGGGTGACGTTCTCCAGGATCGTCTTGTGGGCGAACAGGTTGAAGGACTGAAAGACCATTCCGACGTCGGCTCGCAGGTGGGCGAGTTCCTTGCCTTCTTCGGGAAGCTTCTTTCCGTCGATCGAGATGTCGCCGTCGTCGATCGTTTCCAAACGGTTGATGGCACGGCACAAAGTGGACTTACCGGAACCGGACGGTCCGATGACCACTACAACCTCACCCTTCTTGACCTGAAGGTTGATGTCTTTGAGGACGTGCAATTGACCGTAGTGTTTGTTGACGCTGTTCAGGGAGACGAGCGCATCGCCGGACACTTGAGTAGTCATAGCTCGAATCTAGCGAACAAGTAAGTAAATATGACCACGGTCACGGCAAGTTCTTTCAGATCGTGACTGAACAGAAACCTGCTTTCCAGCGATATATCAGACTGCAATGCAAACACACGGGTCAACGGGCAGTGCACCCCTGCAATAGCGCTAGCCTTGGGCAATGAGTATCAGCCAGCACCCAGTTCCCAGCCCCGACGCGAACGGTCGCGTGGGGAGCAGCGCACCACTTCCATCGCCGGTTGCGCCAGCTAAACACAAAGGCCCACTGGAACTGCGTCGGAAACAGGCTGACACCGGTATGTCCGACCAGCACTTGCTGGACACCAGCGGCGCCGGACAGTTCATTCATACGGACCCGTGGCGCGTGTTGCGCATTCAAAGCGAATTCGTCGAGGGCTTCGGTGCGTTGGCGGACATTGGTCCCGCGGTGAGCGTTTTTGGCTCTGCCCGGACACGCCCCGGAACCGAGTACTACGAGATGGCCGTGGATGTAGGCCGGAAATTGGCTGAAGCCGGGGTGGCTGTCATCACCGGTGGCGGACCGGGTTCCATGGAGGCGGCCAACAAGGGCGCCGTCGAAGGCAATGGCGTCTCAGTGGGCCTCGGTATTGAGCTGCCCTTCGAACAGGGACTGAACCAATGGGTGGACCTGGGTATCAACTTCCGTTATTTCTTCGCCCGGAAAACGATGTTCGTGAAGTACGCGCAAGGCTTCGTGGTCCTCCCCGGCGGACTGGGCACCCTCGACGAGCTCTTCGAGGCCATGGTCCTGGTCCAGACGCGGAAGGTCACGTCGTTCCCGATCGTGCTCCTGGGGGTCCGTTTCTGGGGTCCGATGATCGAATGGATCCGCGACACGCTGGTTGCCGAAGGCATGGTGTCCGAGAAGGACCTGGATCTCATCCAGCTCGTGGACGATCCTGAGGACGCCGTGCATCGGGTGCTCCACGGAACGCCTTTGCCGACGCCCACGGGGGAACAACGCCCGGAGTAGGGATTCCTTTCTGGCACGATGGTCCCTGTGAGCTTTTTCCTCGTGTTTCTCGCAATCGTCCTCGTCGGGGCGGCGTTGTTCTTCGGCGCAGGGATTGTCCGCGGCCGTTCCTTGGGAGCCGGCCTTGACGATCCCACGCCCAATCTGCCTCCGGTCCTCCTTCCAGGCCAGGCCGTCGCCGCCGACGTTGACGAGCTGCGTTTTGCCCTGGGGCTGCGGGGCTACCGCATGGACCAAGTGGACCAAGTGCTCGACGAGCTCCGCGACCAGTTGCTCGCCAAAGACCGTGAGATAGAGCGGCTCAAGGGCCTCCTGCGCACAGATCCGGACGGCGATGGATCTGTGCGGGCGGCGCAATGAGTCTCCCCCTCCCGCCTGCGCCCGCCGCGGAGGGTGCCACAGCCCGTCTCGGCAAGGTCGTGTTGCGGGCCGGCAACCGGGTTGCCGGCTGGCCGTGGTGGGTCCAGGTGGCCTTGGTGTACGTGGCCGCACGGTTCGTCAGTGCAGCGATCTTTGCGGCCGCCGCGATCCACCAAGGGACCAATCCGTGGTTCCCCCCGGCACCGGATTACTGGAAGTTCATCACCATTTGGGACGGTCGCTGGTATCAGCAGGCCGCCGACAACGGCTACCCGTCGGAGCTGCCTGTTGACCAGAACGGCGTGGTCAAGGAAAACGCCTGGGCGTTCTACGCGCTGTTCCCCTTCCTGGCGCGGGGCCTTGGCGCTATCACCGGACTTGGCACACTGCAGTCCCTGACCGCGATCGCGATGGTCGCGGGGTTGTTTGCCGCTTTGGTGATTTTTAAGCTGTTCAGGGAAGTGACGGGCCGGCGTGCCGCCATGTGGGGTGTGGTCTTCGTTTCCACGTTTCCCATCTCTCCGATCCTCCAGGTCCCCTACGCGGAATCGTTGAACCTGCTCTTGCTGGCCGCTTCGCTCCTGCTGGTGGTGCGGCGCCGCTACGTTGCGGCCATCCCCGTGGTGGTCCTCATGTGCTTCTCGCGGCCAACGGGTGTTCCCTTTGCCGCGATGCTTGGGCTGCTCCTGGTGTGGCGGCTATGGCAGCGGTTCGGTCCAACACGGCAAAGCGACGCGGCCTCGTCGAAAGGGTCGCTGTGGTCCCTGGCTGTCCTGGTGTGCTTCACCGGCGCTGCCGCGCTGGCCTGGCCGGTGATTGCCTGGGCCGTGACGGGCGATCCCGCAGCGTACACCCGTACTGAGACCGCTTGGCGGGGCGATGAACTGGTGCCCTTCAAGCCGTGGTTTGATACGGGACGCATGCTCTTCGGCCCTGTCCTGGGCGTCCTTGCCCCGTTCGTCTTTGCCGGCCTCTTTGTGCTGGCCATGATGTCGAAGCCCGTCCGGTCCTTGGGAATGGAACTGCGGCTTTGGTGCGCGTGCTACATGGGCTACCTGTTGGTATTCCTGCACCCGCAAACCAGTACGTTCCGGATGCTGCTGCCCCTTTTTCCGTTGGCCCTGGGGGCCGCACTGCTTTCTAAATCAAAGGCATACCGCGGCACCGTTGTGGTCATGTTCCTGCTCCTCCAGATCGTCTGGGTGGTGTGGCTTTGGGCCTGGGCCCAATTGCCCGGCGGCGGGGACTACCCGCCGTGAATTAGTCCATTGATTCGCTACGGGCGGGTAAGTACGGGATAATGGAATACGAGCAAGGACAAAAGCACCGAAAAGTGCCCGGCCAAGGCGGCCTCCCAAGCGTTGCCGCCGGCTGCAATTGCGACGCGGATCCAGCCCGGCCGGGTTGGGCGTGACTTGGGACAAATGGAGGGGATTTTCCTAATGGCGGCTATGAAACCACGTACTGGCGACGGCCCTATGGAAGTGACCAAAGAGGGACGCAGCCTGATTATGCGTGTGCCGCTCGAAGGCGGTGGGCGGCTTGTCGTCGAGCTCAATGCCGCCGAAGCGGAGAACCTCAAGGAATGCCTTGTGGGCGTTACCGAATAGATGCACCAAACAAGGCCCGGCGCATGCCGGGCCTTGTTTTTGTTTAAGCATGGTCAGTTTGTTTTTGCCGGGCGGTAATCAACGCCCCAAAAAGCCGAATTGCTATTTTTTGACGGCCACTAGCAGGCCGTCGCCGGTGGGAAGCATGGACGAGACCAGGCGGTCGTCATCGCGAATGGTTTTCCCGACCTGTCGCAGGACTGCGGTGGTGGCCTCGCGTGCAGCGGGATTGGAGACCTTGTCCTTGTCCAAGGCATCGTTGATTACCAAGGTGCCCCGGGACTTGAGGAGCCGCACGGCTTGGTCCACGTAACGCGGGAAATTCGGCTTATCCGCATCGATGAAGACCAGGTCATAGGCGTTGTCGGTCAGCCGGGGGAGAACATCGGCGGCCCGGCCGGAGATGGTGCGGATCCGGTTTGCCGGGGATCCGGATTCCAGGAAGGCCTCACGGGCGGCCTTGAGGTGTTCGACGTCGACGTCGATGGTGGTCAGCACAGCTTGCGGCCCCAGCCCGCGCAGGAGGCAAACACCGGAAACGCCAGCGCCCGAGCCAACTTCCACCACTGTCTGCGCTTTTGATGCCGCGGCCAGGACCGTCAGGACGGCTCCCACGCCCGGGCTGACCGGGCTGACGCCCAGTTCAAAGGACCGTTCGCGGGCACGCAGCAAGACCTCGTCCTCAGCAGGCAGGTTTTCTGCATAGGACCAGCTGGTTGACTTGTCGGCACTCATGAAGGGATCCGCTTTCCGCGTGGAGGGGTTTTCCCTACCAGACTACTGTGTTCCGGCCTGTAAACCCGGCGGTCGTGGTCCGGTGCAGGCTGTGTCCGGGCAGGAGGCCGGGCCCGGATTACGCCGCGTGGGAAATGTGTAGCCCGATCAGGAAATTCCCAGACAACCCTGACATGATATTTATCCGTTCACCACGCGTTGGGCGGCACCGGACTCCGGTGAACCACAGTTTGAGGGGAGTGGACGATGCCGGCATCGCATGCTGCGCCAGTCCAAACATCGGAAAGCCACGAGGCCACTGCTGAATGGGTCATGCCCAGCTGGGAGGAAGTGGTCACCAACCACTCCGCCAAGGTGTACCGCCTCGCCTATCGCCTGACCGGCAACAAGTTCGACGCCGAAGACCTCACCCAGGAAGTCTTCGTCCGGGTCTTCCGCTCGCTGGAGAACTTCAAGCCCGGGACCCTGGACGGTTGGTTGCACCGCATCACCACCAACCTGTTCCTGGACCAGGCCCGTCGCAAGAGCCGCATCCGCTTCGATGCCCTTGCCGAAGACGCTGAATCGCGGCTTCCCGGCCGTGAGCCGGGACCCGAACAGAGCTTCGAGCACAACAACCTGGACCTTGATGTGCAGCGCGCCCTGGAGGAATTGCCGCCGGACTTCCGCGCCGCCGTCGTCCTGTGCGATCTTGAAGGCTTGTCCTACGACGAGGTGGCCGAGGCGCTGGGCGTGAAGCTGGGCACCGTCAGGTCCCGGATCCACCGCGGCCGGACCATGCTGCGCGAGAAGCTCGCCCACCGCGACCCGAGGTCGGCGGGGGCACGCAAGCCGCGCTTGAAGATGCCCCGCATCGCCGGCATCCTCTAGGCAGTCGATGCCCGAACGCCACTCGGTACCGGGGCCCCCGCCCCGGCGCAAAATCGCTGACCTTCGCCATTCCCGGAACCCCGGGCACCTGGACCAATGCACGGATTGCCGCCTGGCACTCAGGCGTGAGCAGCAATATCTGGAGCGCCTGCGGGACTCCGCTGTGCCCCAAGCCAGCGAGGACCTAACGCAGCGGCTCCTGCAGCGGACGCAGCACCTGGCCAGCGAGTCCGATTCACCTTTCGATGACCTGCGGCCGGCCACCACCGGCTGGAGGGGGCTGCGCATTGCCGGTGTCGCGGCCGGCACACTGGCCGTGAGCGCCGGTGCGTTGGCGGTGTCCGCCTACGCTGTGGCCGGGGATCCCCTGCCGGCGGCACATGCTGCGGTCGGCGGCAACGTCGCTTCGGTTGCAGGGGCCGTGACGGGTGGTCCCGCGGAACTGATGGTGGAGCAAGGGGCGAAGACCGTCCAGGCGGTCAGCCTGGGGCCGGACCAGCTCGCATCGCTTCGTGAACAAGGCTGGGCTTGCCCGGAGCTGTCGGCGATGGGTTTCCAGGTGACATCGGCGGAGGCGACGTTCCACAACGGGCACCCCGCGGTGGAGCTTAAGCTGGAAAGCAACGGACATCACGCCACCGTCCTGGAAGAGCACCTGCCCACGGCATCCCAGCCAACAACCGCCCAGCTCACCCTGACCCAGGGAAGTCCTTGGGGTGCTGTCTACCGGACTTCAGTGGGGATCCTCAGTTATTCCTCGGACCTGCCGGCGGAGATGGCGGATGACGCCGTCCCCGAACTGGTCCGTGCCGCCGATGCCATGGCGGCCAGTTCGGAAGTGCCAGCCGCGGAGACGTGGTCCGACAGGCTGCTGCGCGGCCTCAGGACCTTGCTGCGCCCTGCTGGTTTATGAGCGGCTTCACAGACAAGGTAATCTTCGTAGCGTGTTTGGAATCAACGGCCCGGAGTTCATAGTCCTCCTCATTATCGGCGTACTCGTCATCGGTCCCAGCCGTTTGCCCGAATACACTCAGAAGCTTGCCAACCTGGTGAAGGAAGTACGCCGGATGGCTTCCGGGGCCAGGGAGCAAATCAAGGAAGAAGTCGGCATCGACATCGATGAAGTCGACTGGAAGAAGTACGACCCCCGCCAGTACGATCCCCGCAGGATCATCAAGGACGCGCTCTTCGAAGAGGATTCCAAGCCCTTGAGCGCAGGGGCTCCCGCCGCAGCTGCCGCCGTAGCGGCCGCGACTGCTGAGGCGAAGCCCCAAGCACCAGCCCGCGTCATTGAGCGCCTGGCCGAGGGCGAAGCCGCCCCGTTCGACACCGAGGCCACCTGACGAAGCAATTCGTCAGCGGGGCTGAATTCCAAGCGGCATTCCCGCGAGTCCACGCGGACGGGCTGCGAGCTTCCCGGCAATGTCCTGCAAGGCTTTTGCGGCAGCGGTCTGCGCTCCAGCAAGGACTACCGGCTTGCCCTCGTCGCCGCCTTCCCGCAGCCGGATGTCCAAGGGAATCTGGCCCAGCAGGGGAACGTCGGCACCGACGGCAACGCTCAGCCGCTCAGCGAGTGCAGCGCCGCCGCCACTTCCGAACAGTTCCATGCGGCCGCCGTCGGGCATTTCCAGGAAGGACATGTTCTCGATGACACCGGCCACCTTCTGTCCCGTTTGGGTGGCGATGGTGCCGGCCCGTTCAGCGACGTCGGCCGCGGCCGCCTGCGGTGTGGTGACCACGAGGATTTCCGCGTTCGGCAGGAGTTGCGCCACGGAGATCGCGATATCCCCGGTTCCCGGAGGCAAATCCAGGAACAAGGCGTCGAGGTCGCCAAAGTAGACATCCGTGAGGAATTGTTCCAGGGCGCGGTGCAGCATCGGCCCCCGCCAGGCGACGGGCTGGTTTCCCGCCACGAACATGCCGATTGAGATGACCTTCACGCCGAAAGCCACCGGGGGAAGGATCATGTCGTCAACCTGCGTTGGCTTCTGGGTGATGCCCATCAGGGCCGGCACGGAGAAGCCATGGACGTCCGCGTCGACAATGCCTACGCGGAGGCCTTGCGCGGCCAGCGCGCTGGCCAGGTTGACCGTGACGGAGGACTTGCCCACGCCGCCCTTGCCGCTGGCCACGGCGTAGACCTTGGTGAGGGACTCCGGTTTGGTGAAAGGGATGCCGCGCTGCCCACCGGGACCACGGAGCTGTTCCTTGAGGGCATCCCGCTGTTCCGGTGTCATGACCTTGAGCTCCACCTCGACGCCGGTGACTCCCTCCACGCTGGAGAGGGCCGCAGTGGCATCGCCGGTGATGGTTTCCCGCAGCGGGCAGCCGGCGATCGTCAGCAGGACCACCACGTGGACCACGCCGTCGCCGCCGGCAGAGACGGACTCGACCATTCCCAACTCGGTGATGGGACGCCGGAGTTCAGGGTCGATGACAGTCGCCAGGGCAGCATGAAGCGACTCGGTGGATGCGGTACTCATGGGGTCAGGCTCGGCTCTCGGGGTGTTCAGGTGCTGATTTGCTGCTGGAGTGCTGCGGGCCGGTCCGTTGCGGGCGGACCTTGGGGATTTGCTGGGTCCGGGGTCCGCGCGACTTGTCACGCTTTTCCTTCAGCTTCTCTTTCACCCGTTCGCGTGGCGACTCGCCGTCCTCCGCGGCGGCTTCGCCTTCCCGCAGTTCCTCCTGGGCATCGATGATGTCCTCGAGGAGGCTGCGGAGCTCGGCACGGACGTAGTCCCGCGTGGCTACCTCGCGCAGCGCGATGCGCAACGAAGCGAGTTCGCGGGTCAGGTACTCGGTGTCGGAGAGGTTCCGTTCGGCCCGCTGGCGATCCTGCTGCAGCGAGACGCGGTCCCGGTCATCCTGCCGGTTTTGGGCGAGGAGCAACAGGGGAGCTGCGTAGGACGCCTGCAGGGAAAGCATCAACGTCAGCAGCGTGAAGCCCAGCTCCATGCGGTCGAACTGCCAGTCCGTGGGTGCGAACGTGTTCCAGGCCAGCCAAAACACACAGAAGATGGTCATGTAGACCAGGAACTGCGGCGTTCCCATGAAACGGGCGAACCCCTCCGTGGCGTTTCCGAACGCATCCGGATTGGGGGAGAACTTCGGCAGGATGCGTTGTCGGCCGCTCAGGGGTGTGTCCAGGCTGCTTTCCGAACGTCCCGAAGACTTGGTTGAACGGGTGGCGTTGTTATCAGCCAATGCGGCCTCCAAGTTTCCTTACAGGGGCGTCGTCCTCGTGGGCGCGCCAGTCATCCGGCAACAGGTGATCCAGCACGTCATCAACAGTCACCGCCCCCACAAGACGGCCGTCGTCGTCGACGACGGGAAGCGAGTTGAGGTTGTACGTGGCCAGGGTCCGGGCTACTTCGCTGATATGGGCCTGGTCCGAGAGCGGCTCCAGGTTCTTGTCCACCAGGTTGCCCAGGGGTTCAGGCGGAGGAAAGCGCAGGAGTTGCTGGATGTGCACGACGCCCAGGAAACGGCCGGTGGGCGTCTCCAGCGGCGGACGGGCAATGAAGATGGAGGACGCCAGGGCGGGAGAGAGTTCCTCGCGGCGAACGTGCGCCAGGGCTTCGGCCACCGTTGCCTCGGGTGGCAGGATTACCGGAACGGGCGTCATCAGGCCACCGGCGGTGTCCTCGTCGTATTCCAGGAGTCGGCGGACGTCCTCGGCTTCCTGGGGCTCCATGAGCTGAAGCAGTTCCTCGGCCTGTGCGGAGGGGAGTTCGGCCAAGAGGTCGGCGGCGTCGTCCGGGTCCATTTCTTCCAGAACATCTGCGGCACGCTCAACGTCCAGGGCGGAAAGGATCTCCACCTGGTCGTCTTCCGGGAGTTCCTGGAGGACGTCGGCAAGGCGTTCGTCCTGCAGTTCGCTGGCCACCTCGAAGCGGCGCTTGTCGCTCATTTCCTGCAGCGCTTCCGCGAAGTCGGCCGGCTTGAGGTCCTCGTGCGTCGCAACGAACTGGGTTGCGGCCTGGGGTTCGTTGCGGGCGCCCGTTTGTGCGTCGGCCCAGTCAATGATGAGGGTTTCGTTGCGGCGCAACCTGCTTAACGGGGACAGCGAGTGCCCGCGGCGGACGAAGAGCTTGCTGACGAACCAGTCCTTGGAACGGTGCTGGTCCATGGCGATGTCCTCGATGGTGGCGTCACCGCTGCCATCGGCCAAGGTCACGCGGCGGTCGAACATTTCCGCCACCACCAAGGTTTCGGCGCCGCGTTGCTCGAACCGGCGAAGGTTCACCAGGCCCGTGCAGATGATCTGGGTCTGGTCGATCGAGGTAATGCGGGTCATGGGTACGAAAACGCGCTTCTTGCCCGGAACTTCAACCACGATGCCCACCACGTGGGGTGCTCCGCGTGTTCCCCTCGCGAGCACCACCACATCACGCAATCGGCCCAGACGGTCGCCCAAGGGGTCGAAGACATCCAAACCGAGCAGGCGCGCGACAAAGACGCGTGAGGGATGTGTGCTCATGTTTACAGGCTACCGAGTCTGCTCTCTTTTAGCTGAAT
The DNA here is from genome assembly GCF_044391085.1 of Paenarthrobacter sp. NPDC018779. Lineage (NCBI taxonomy): Bacteria > Bacillati > Actinomycetota > Actinomycetes > Micrococcales > Micrococcaceae > Paenarthrobacter > Paenarthrobacter sp. NPDC018779. The sequence continues at coordinate 159,331 of NZ_JBIRZS010000002.1, forward strand.
TCCAGCCTCCACACATCTCCATGCGACACAATGGGGCTATGTCTAACATTTTTGGTGGTCCAAAAGCCGTTGAGGAATCCCGGAGCGTCCCCCAAGGAGACACCGTGGGCTCATACACCTCCTACCTGGATGCCCAGAAGGCGGTGGACTATTTGGCCGACCAGCAGTTCCCTGTGCAGCTGGTGTCCATTGTTGGCAACGACCTCAAAATGGTGGAGCGGGTCACCGGCCGGCTCAGCTACCCCAGGGTTGCCCTTTCGGGTGCTTTGAGCGGCATGTGGTTTGGCTTGTTCGTTGGCGTCATGCTCTCCTTCTTTACGCCTGGTGGCGGTCCGTTCTCCATCATCACCTCGGTGCTGATGGGTGCGGCTTTCTTCATGTTGTTCGGCATCGTCACCTACGCCACGCAACGTGGAAAGCGCGACTTCACCTCAACCAGCCAGGTGGTTGCCACCAACTATGACGTGATCGTCGCCTTCGAAGCGGCCCACGAGGCACGGCGACTCCTCCAGCAGCTGCCTATGAACCCGTCGCAGGCGGCCACCGGGCAATCCGGCAACTACAACCCCCAGAACACTCCGTTCCAGCAGCCCGGGCAGGAGCCCGAGCGACCGTCCACTTGGAACGACCCCTATGGCCAACGTGCGCCGCAGCCGGGCGAACCGGAACCGCGTCCTGCCCAACCCGCGCAGAACCCTGCGCCTTCACCCATGCGCTACCCGGACCTCCCAGACGGCCGTCCGCAGTACGGCGTCCGTGTCACGGAGGGGCAGAATGCGCCGGAACAGGGCGGGCAGCAGAACAGCAACGGCGATCCCGCCAAGCAGTAGCAGCCAAGCACACAAGGAAGGCCACCGGATATCCGGTGGCCTTCCTTGTGTGCGGCGGAGTTCCTAGCTTTCGGTCTCCCGGTAGATACCGGCCATCCAGGACTCGACGTCATCAGCCTTGCGGGGCAGCGCGGCGCTCAGGTTCACGGGACCATCCGCCGTCATGAGGATGTCATCCTCGATCCGGACGCCGATGCCGCGGTATTCGGCAGGGATCGCCAGGTCCTCTTCCTTGAAGTACAGGCCCGGTTCAATGGTGAACACCATTCCTTCGGCCAGCACGCCGTCCAGGTAGAGTTCGCGCTTGGCCTGGGCGCAGTCGTGGACATCCAGGCCAAGGTGGTGGCTGGTGCCGTGCGGCATCCACCGGCGGTGCTGCTGGCCCTCGGGGCTGATGGCCTCTTCGACCGACACGGGCAGCAGGCCCCACTCAGCGAGCCGCTCGGCCAGTACCGTGGTGGCCGCCGTATGGATCTCACGGAACTTCACACCCGGCCGCGCCGCTGCGAACCCGGCATCGGCGGCGTCGAGCACGGCCTCGTATACCTTGCGCTGGATGTCGGAGAATGTGCCGTTGGCCGGCAAGGTACGCGTGACGTCGGCTGTGTAGAGGGAATCGGCTTCAACACCGGCGTCGAGCAGGAGGAGGTCCCCGGCGTCGACCGTTCCGGTATTGCGGTTCCAGTGCAGGACTGTCGCGTTGTTGCCTGACGCGGCGATGGTGTCGTAGCCGAGTTCGTTGCCCTCTTCGCGGGCGCGGGCAAAGAAGGCACCTTCCACCACGCGTTCGCCGCGCTTGTGGGTCAACGCGCGGGGGAGGGCACGGACGACATCGGCAAAGCCCTCAACCGTAGCGGCCACGGCGATCCGCATCTGCTCGATCTCCCACTCGTCCTTGACCAGGCGGAGTTCGGAGAGGGCTTCGCTGAGTTTCTCGTCCAGGGCATCGAGTTCGCCCAGGTCCAGGTTCTCCGGATCCTTGGCGGTGTTGTAGCGGGCAGTGTCCACCAGGGCGTCGATGTTCTCATCCACCTTGCGGACCAGCCGGATGGAGATGCCGCCGATTTCGGGTGCGCCGACGTTCTTGGTGATGGCCATTTCGAGTTCGTCGATGTGCGCGGTGGGCAGGCCCAGGCGGGCTTCGAATTCGGCGAGGGTGGGACGGGCCCCAATCCAGAACTCGCCCGCGCGTGAGTCGGCATAGAACTGTTCGGTATCCCGGCCGGCGAGCGGACGGAAGTAGAGCGTGGCGGTGTGGTGTCCGCCGTCGTCGCCCTTGCCCTCGGCCACCGGCTCAAGGATCAGGACAGCGTCCGGCTCGTGGTCAAGGCCAAGGCCGGTAAGGTGCGCGAAGCCCGAGTGCGGGCGGAAGCGGTAATCGCAGTCGTTGGAGCGGACCTTCAAAGGTCCGGCCGGGACTACGAGCCGTTCGCCCTTGAACAGTTCGGAAATGGCACGACGGCGGCGCGCGGCGTGGTCGGCAACGGCGTCGCGCGCAGGGGTCACCTGCGGGGCGGGTGCCCAGTTGCTGGCCATGAACGCCTTGAAGGCATCGGAAGTGGGCCGCTGGGAGCGGTTGTTGACGCGCTCCTGCAACGGCTGGGACACAGAGTTCTGGGTGTTTTCGGCATCGTTCACCGTTACATCGTCCCACCAGTTCCGTGAGGAGGCCAACGGCGCAACCGGCCAAGCAAGCCCGCATCCCATAGGCTGGGAAAGTGAGGATAGACCTGCATGCGCACTCGAATGTTTCAGACGGAACAGAGACTCCGGCCGGGGTCATGGAATCGGCCGCGGAGGCGGGCCTCGACGCGGTGGCGTTGACGGACCACGACTCCACCGACGGCTGGGCGCAGGCGGCGGCCGCCGCCCGGGCGAAAGGTGTGGCGTTTGTTCCCGGCATGGAGATCTCGTGCCGGACTGAACTGGGCATCAGCGTGCACTTGCTGAGTTACTTGCACGATCCTGCACATCCCGGTCTCCTGGAGGAGATCAACAAGTCCCGCGATGCCAGGCTCACCCGTGCCGAGCGCATGGTGACGTTGTTGTCCGAGGACTATCCGCTCACCTGGGACGACGTGATCCACCATGTGGCACCAGGAGCCACCGTGGGCCGTCCGCATATCGCCGACGCCCTCGTGGCCGCCGGGGTGGTGGCAGACCGATCGGAAGCCTTCGCCTCCATCCTCACCTCGCATTCGCGCTACTTCGTCCAGCACTACGCACCCGACCCGGCCATCGCCGTCGAACTGGTCAGGGCGGCGGGCGGCGTGCCTGTCTTTGCGCATCCCGTAGCGGCGTCACGCGGCCGCATCGTGGGGGAACAGACATACCGGGAAATGATCGACGCCGGGCTGCTGGGCCTCGAGATCGACCACCGGGACAACCCGGAAGAGGGCCGGGCCTTCCTCCGCAGGCTGGCGGCCAGGCATGACCTGCTCATCACGGGTTCCTCCGACTACCACGGCACGGGCAAACCAAACCTGTTGGGCGAAAATGTCACGGACCCGGGCGTTCTGGCACGGATCGAGGAGCTGGCCACGGGCTGCACGGTGGTCCGCTGACGGACCTTTAGGTGCCCGCGTCCGTGGTGGTGACGCGGCTTGCCGGCCCGCTGTCAGCCATTGCCGCGCAGATGATCGCCGACGCTGTGCAGGCCTTCGTCCAGGGAGCCGCCTGAACCCTCCGGGAACAGCGCCTTGCTGCCCAGACGTTTGCGCATGACCTCGATCGCCTGCTCGTTCTGGTCCACGCACACGAACTTGCGCCCCATCTTGGCGGCTACGGCGCCGAGGGTTCCGGAGCCGGCAAAAAAGTCCAGGCACCAGTCACCTTTGCGGCTGGAGGCGGCAACCACGCGGCGGATCAGGCCCTCGGGCTTCTGGGTGGGATAACCGGTCTTTTCGCGGCCAGTGGGGGAGACGATGGTGTGCCACCAGACGTCGGTGGGAAGCTTGCCGCGCTCGCGTTTGGCCGGGGTGACCAGGCCGGGAGCCATGTACGGTTCACGGTCCACTTCTTCGTTGTCGAAGTGGTACTTCGTGGGGTTCTTGACGTACACCAGGATGTTGTCGTGCTTGGTGGGCCAGCGGTTCTTGGCCCGTGCGCCGTAGTCGTAGGCCCAAATGATTTCGTTCAGGAAGCATTCGCGGCCGAAGATCGCATCCAGCATCACCTTGGCGTAGTGCACCTCGCGGTAGTCCAGGTGGAGGTAGAGCGTGCCGTCGTCGGCAAGGAGCCGCCACGCCTCCACGAGCTTGGGTTCCAGGAAGGACCAGTAGTCGCTGAAGGCGTCGTCGTAGCTGTGAAGGGCACCCTTGATGGTGTCGTAGGAGCGGCCCTTGAAGCCCACGCGGTCGCCGTCGCCGTCGGCGTTGCGGACCATGCGGGTTTCCTGGCGGCGCTGGACCCTGCCCGTGTTGAACGGCGGGTCCACGTAGATAAGTGTGAAGGCGCCGTCCGGCAGCGTGGGGAGGAAGTCCGCGTTATCCGCGTGCACCACCAGGTTGCTGCCGTCCGGCGCCCAAACAGTTCCAGCCATCTGCCGTGTCAGGCCTCGGTGTTGGCCGGCGTGGTGCCGGACGCGTCGCCGGACACCACTTCGCCGTTGCGGCGGCGCGTGCGTGTACGGCGCGTCCGTGCGGGCTTCTCCGAGGCGCTGTCTGCTTCGTTGCCTGCCGGGGCGCTGGTGGACGTCTCGCCGTTTGAAGTACGACGGCGGCGGGTGCGGTTGCGTCCACCCTCGCCCTTGGTTTCGGCCGACGCGGCATCGCCGGACTTGCCTTCGCTGGACTTGCCTTCGCTGGACTTGCCGGAGCGGCTGCGGTTCCGGCCACCATCGCGGCCTTGGCTGCGGGAACGGGAGTTCTTCTTGCCGGTCTCGCCGAGGTCCTCAAGGACTTCAGCGTCGACGCCGGCCAGCGTCCGCTTGGCGCGGGGCAAGCGGCCCTTGGTGCCCTCGGGAATGTCCAGGTCCGTGTACAGGTGCGGCGAGGAGGAGTAGGTTTCCACCGGCTCGGGAACGTTGAGTCCCAGTGCCTTGTTGATCAAGGCCCAGCGGGGTACTTCATCCCAATCCACGAAGGTCACGGCGGTGCCCTTGTTGCCTGCGCGGCCGGTGCGGCCAACGCGGTGGAGGTAGATCTTCTCGTCTTCAACGCACTGGTAGTTGATCACGTGGGTGACGTCTTCCACGTCGATGCCACGGGCGGCAACGTCCGTTGCCACGAGTACGTCCACTTTGTTGTTGCGGAAGGCACGCAGTGCCTGTTCCCGGGCGCCCTGTCCCAGGTCACCGTGGATGGCAGCGGCGGCGAAGCCGCGGTCCACGAGTTCCTCGGCAACCTTCGCGGCGGTGCGCTTGGTCTTGGTGAAAATGACCGTGCGGCCGCGTCCCTTGGCCTGGAGGATGCGGGCTACCACCTCGGTCTTGTCCATGCTGTGCGCACGGTAGATCAGTTGGCGGATGTCCCGCTTGGTCAGGCCCTCATCGTTGGGGTCCGCTGCCCGGATGTGCGTCGGCTGCGTCATGTAGCGGCGCGCCATGGCGATCACGGGGCCAGGCATCGTTGCGGAGAACAGCAGGGTCTGGCGTACTGCCGGAGTGCCGGCGATGAGCGTTTCAACGTCCGGCAGGAAGCCGAGGTCCAGCATCTCGTCGGCCTCGTCCAGGACCACCATCTTGACGTTCTTCAGGCTGAGGTGGCGCTGCTTGTAGAGGTCGATCAGGCGGCCGGGGGTACCAACGATGACCTCGACGCCCTTCTGCAAGGCTTCGATCTGGGGCTCATAGGCACGGCCGCCATAGATGGTGGCGATCCGGGCGTTGCGCTTCCGGGAAGCCGTCTGGAGGTCGTTGGCCACCTGGACTGCGAGTTCACGCGTCGGCACGATCACCAAGGCCTGGGGTGCGCCCGGAACTGCCAGCTTGGCGTATCCGGGATCGTCCTGGCCTTCGATCCGCTGCAGGACCGGGATGCCGAAGCCGAGGGTCTTGCCCGTACCGGTCTTGGCCTGGCCGATGATGTCGTGGCCACCGAGCGCCACAGGCAGCGTCATGGCCTGGATGGGGAAGGGGTGGGTAATCCCGGCATCGGAGAGGGACTCCACAATGTCCGCGCGCACATTGAAGTCGGCGAACGATTTTTCTTCGATCTCGTGGGGCGTCTCGTCCGAGGTGATCGTTTCCTCGGGTTCGATTGATTCGGTTCCGGTGGAGTCCGTCAGGACTTCATGGGTGTGCAATTCACTCACAGGGAGTTTCCTTATTCATTTGGGCATTGGCGCTGCATGCTCAACGGCGGCGGCGAAGCCGTACCGGAGCACGAACGGGCGCGCAAGCAATTCCAGTGGAAGCCGATCGCGGGCTATCTAAGTACTGGCACTGGTGACCAGCGGGCACATCTCAAGATCGCGTAGGGGCGGGCTTGTTGAGTTCAAAAATTAACTGAATCAACGACCGGGCATCCATTACTACAGGCCAAGTCTATCCTCTGGCCGCCCCAAACCCCGGATCGGCACCGTGGCGGCGTCACGCGACCAGGGCGAAACGGATTTCCCTGCTGGCAATATCGGCTTTCACCAGCCTCACCCTGACCTGGGTACCGGACTCAAGCTCACCGTCGCAGCGGGCCGTGATGGCCGGTACCTGGATCTGGATGGTGCCGTAGGGTCCGTTGCCGTTCCCGTTGCCGTTTCCGTTGGATGGTTTGGATCCTGAGATCACCACGGCATCGAATTCTTCGCCGATGTGGTTGGCCACCAGGGCAGCCTCCACCGTGTCCAGGGCCAGGCGTTCCAGCTTCCCGGCCAGTTGGTCCGAGGACGCCATGATCTCCGGGAGCGTCGGCAGTGCTTCGCGGGCCCATTGCGGGATGTCGTGTCCGCCGCTCAGCGCTTCGCAGATCACCAGGACAAAGCGGTCGATCAGGCGGCGAAGCGGAGCGGTGGTGTGTGCATACGGCGCCCCGATGGCCGATTGGATGACGTCCTCCGGGACTTCGCCATCGAAGGGCGTGTACCCGGCGCCCCGGAACAGCGTGCCTGCCGAGTGCAGGATGGCCAGTTGCTTGGGATCGGAGGCATCAAGGGTCCGCAGGTACTCGCCGTAGGTGATGTCCCCGTCCCACGGTTTGCCCAGGGCCTGGGTTTGCCGCTTGAAATGCAGCAAGGAGCGCTCGTCCGGCGCGGGCATGGTGCGCAGGATCCCTACCTTGCCGTCGAGCATCATGCGGGCCGCGGCCATGCCCGTCATGAGGGAGATCTGGGCGTTCCAATCCTCCACGGGAAGCGAAGGGGCAGCCACGATTCGGTATCCGCCACCACCTGTTGCCTGGACAATCTCCTGCTCAGGCATGTTGAGGCTGGCACCACCGCGCTTGCGTTCCAGCTCCACGCGTTTCAGTCCAACCTCCTTCAGCAGTTGGAGGACGGGAAGGGCCGAGCCGGAATCGATCTGCTCCTGGGCACCCTTGTAGCTCAGCTTCGCGCGGCTCCGCACCGTGGCGCGCGCGACAGAGACGGAGACGACGTCCGCCTGCGCGTCGAGGTCGAAGTCCCACACGTACGCGCCGCAATCCTGCCCTGCCAGCAGGCTGCCGGCATGCTCGCTGATCACCTCCGGGTGCAGGGGAATCCGGCCGTCGGGAGCGTAGAAGGTCTGGCCGCGCCGCCTGGTTTCCGCGTCCAAGGCTCCATCGGGAACAACAAAGGAGGGGACGTCCGCAATGGCGTAAAGAACTTTGTAGCCCTCGCCTGCGCGGTCGATGAAAAGGGCCTGGTCCAAGTCGGTTGAGGTGGCGGGATCAATGGTGACAAAGGGAACGTCGAGCAAATCCCGGGCGGGTAGTTGATGGTGTTCAACGGCCGCTCGTGCCTCCGCCAACGCTTCGCCGGGGTACTCCGCGGGCAGTTCCAGCTCGGTCCTGAGCGCGGCCAAGGACTCCGCGAGCTGGTCGGAAGAATCGTCGACGTTGGGCGCTATCCGATGATGTGACACGAAAGTCAGACTAGCCCGAATTCGACGGATAGTCTTGGAACATGGGCACCTCCACCGGCCGCAACGACTCCCCGGGACAGCTCGCCGCCGGGCTGCTGGGTGCCATGGCCTACGGGGAGTTATCCGCCTTTGGGCGGTTGTCCTCCGACTCCCGTATGGCACCGACGCTTCGCGAACGGGCCATGCTGGCCAAGATCGCTGTTGGCGCCTTCGGAAACTACGCCGTGATCAGTGGCCGGCTCACCGAAATGGGGAACGATCCAGAGGATGCCATGCTCCCGTTCCAGGGCTCCTTCGACCATTTCCACGAGCGGACCCCACCCGGTGACTGGTTCGAGTCGGTGACGAAGGCCTATGTCATAGACACCGTCTCGGCGGACTTTTACCGAACTGTCGCCGGGTTCCTCGATTCCGGGATCCAGCATTTCGTCCAGCAGGTCTGCTCGGCCGACCAGGCTACGGAGGCCCTGCGGATCCTGCTGCGCCGGGCACTGCGGGATGCCCCCCGGCTGGCTTCGCGGCTCTCGCTTTGGGGCCGCAGGATTGTGGGGGAGGCCCTCACCCAGGCCCAGCGGGTAGGCCTGGAGCACCCGGACCTTGGACCACTGCTGCGCGATGGACGCGGATCCCGTGCCGCAGTCCATCAGCTCACCGCCGAGCTGGCCGAACGGCACGGGCGCCGCATGACGGGGCTTGGGTTGACGGCCTAGGCCGCGTCGAGCGCCGCAAGCAGTGCCCGCGCGGCCGCCGTCGGGTCCGCCGCCTCGGTGATGGCGCGGACCACCACGATGCGGCTGGCGCCGGCGGCAACCACTTGCTCCACGTTTTCAAGGTCCACGCCGCCGATGGCGAACCAGGGCAGGTCCACCCCGGCTTGTTTTACGGCTTCCGCAGCATATGTGACCAGGTCCAGCCCCACAGCAGCGCGGCCCGGCTTTGTGGGCGTGGCCCAGAGGGGTCCTACGCAGAAGTAGTCCAGGCCACCCGTACCCCGGGAAGCAGCCACAGCCGCGTCCACCTGCTCAGGCGAGTGGGTGGAAAGGCCGATTGTTTCCCCGTCCGGGAGCAGCTCACGGGCCGCCCCCAAAGGGATGTCCTTTTGGCCGATGTGGAACACCGGAGCCCCGGAAATACGGGCAACATCGGCACGGTCGTTGACGGCCCAGAGGCGTCCGTGGCGGCTGGCAACCTTGTTCAGGACCTCCAGCAGTTCCAGTTCTTCGGCAGCCTCGAGCGTCTTGTCGCGGAGCTGGATGATATCCACTCCGCCCTCGAACGCGGCGTCCACAAAGTCTTCGAAATCGTCCTGCCGCCGGCGGGCGTCGGTGCACAAATACAGGCGGGCAGGGGAAAGGAGATCAGGCTGGGTCATGCAAACCAGAGTAGTTCCTCTAAACTGGGCACGTACTGCGGGAGCCGCGACGATCGACTTTATGACCGTCCGGCTGAGAGGGCTTCAGCGCCGACCGCTTGACCTGATCCGGCTAGTACCGGCGTAGGGAAGGGAATCCATGGCAGAAGCCATTCACGCAGATGTCGCCGTCATCGGGGGCGGCGTCATTGGACTCGGGATTGCGCATGAGGCGCGACGCGTGGGCCGTTCAGTGGTCCTTATCGACCCGGCACCGGCAAGCGGAGCAACGTTTGCCGCCGCCGGCATGCTGGCGCCCGTCAGCGAGCTCCACTACCAGGAGGAAGACCTCCTGGAACTCATGCTGGAATCGTCGCGGCGCTGGCCGGCTTTCGTGGACAGCCTCGCCGCGTCGAGGGAAGCGGCCGGATACCGCACGACGGCGACCCTCGCCGTGGGTGCCGACGCCGCCGACCGCCGTGCGCTCGCGGACCTCCGGGCAGTCCAGGTGGCTGCGGGACTCCAGGTGGAGCCACTCCTGCTGAGGGATGCCCGTGGGCGCGAGCCACTGTTGAGTCCCCAAATTTCCTGCGCGTTCCACATTCCGGCCGACCACCAGGTGGATCCGCGCAAGCTTGCAGCGTGCCTCCTGGCGGGTCTGGCTGCCCACCGTCCCGCCGACACCAGCTGGATCGAGGGGACCGAAGACGGGTTCCACGTTCGGGAACCGGCCGTCAGCCTGCTCTGGGCCGGAGGACGCGTAGGCGGCGTTGAACTCAGCGGCGGTGGGCGGGTCCTGGCCAAGGAAACTGTCCTTGCCAATGGCCTGGATGCTGCGACCATCAGCAGCCTCCCGGAGCAGCTCCATCTCCCGTTGCGGCCGGTCTACGGGGATATCCTCAGGCTGCGCGTCCCGGAGTCACTGCAACCCCTCGTCACCTCCACTGTCCGCGGAATGGTGAGGGGTGTGCCGGTCTATATCGTCCCCCGTGAGGACGGGACCGTGGTGATAGGGGCCACCCAGCGTGAAGACGGGTTGTCCAGCAGCTCCAACGCCGTCTCGGCCGGGGGCGTCTACCAGCTCCTGCGCGATGCCCAGGTCCTTGTCCCCGCCGTCGCCGAACTGGAGCTCCTCGAAACGACCGCCCGGGCAAGGCCGGGAACACCGGACAATGCCCCGCTGCTGGGACGCGTGGCGGGCGCCGGCGGAGAGGTCCAGGGCCTCATCGTCGCCACGGGCTTCTTCCGGCACGGAGTTCTCCTGACTCCCGCGGCCGCGGCAATCGTGGGCGGCTTGATAACGGGCTCGGCCGATCCCCGGTGGACGCGCTTCAGGCCGGACCGCTTTGGGCCGCCGGGAAGTGCACCCGCCATCCATACCTCGGCGCACACAAGACCATTCACCAAGGAATCAGCATGAACATCAAACTCAACGGGGCCCACCACTCAGTAGTGGACGGGGCCTCCGTCAGCACCCTGGTCACGTCCGTCACCGGCCGTGAACTGGACCACCGCGGACAGGCGGCCGACGGCGGCAAGCTGGGTGTCGCCGTCGCACGCAACTCCGAAGTAGTGCCGCGCAGCCAGTGGGCCGCAACGGACCTCGCTGAAGGCGATGAACTGGAACTCGTTACCGCCGTCCAAGGAGGCTGAACCATGACCACAACAAGCATCGAAACCCGGATCGACCCCTTGGTCATTGACGGTGTTGAACTGACCTCCCGCCTCATCATGGGAACGGGAGGCGCCCCCAGCCTCGAAGGCCTGGGAGCCGCACTCCTGGCCTCCGGGACGGAACTGACCACCGTGGCCATGCGGCGTTACTCTCCGGCAGAGGCCGGTTCGCTCTTCCAACTCCTGGTGGACAACAACATCCGGGTGCTGCCCAACACCGCAGGCTGCTTCACTGCCAAGGACGCGGTGCTGACCGCTGAACTGGCACGCGAGGCGTTGGAGACCGACTGGGTCAAGCTTGAGGTCATCGCTGACGAACACACCCTTCTTCCCGACGCGGTGGAACTCGTGGAGGCCACGGAACAATTGGTGAACCGGGGCTTCAAGGTGTTCGCCTACACCAACGACGATCCCGTGTTGGCCCTGCGCCTGGAGAACCTTGGCGCCACAGCCGTCATGCCGCTCGGCGCGCCGATCGGAACGGGCCTGGGTATCCTCAACCCGCACAATATCGAGGTCATCGTCTCCCGCGCTTCTGTCCCAGTGGTCCTGGACGCTGGTATCGGCACGGCCTCCGACGCGGCGCTTGCCATGGAGCTGGGGTGTGACGCTGTCCTCCTGGCCACCGCTGTGACCCGGGCCCAGAACCCGGCCCTGATGGGCGAGGCGTTCAAACACGCAGTCCTGTCCGGCCGGTTCGCCCGCCAGGCCGGACGGATTCCACGCCGGGAGCACGCCTTGGCGTCCTCAGCCATGGAGGGCCGCGCAGAGTTCCTCTGACCCTTAAACAGTCGTGGCCACCACCTTTTAGGGCGGTGGCCACAGCTGTTTAACGCCGGTGGTCAGGGACCTGCCTAGAGACGCAGGGCCTTGGTCAGGGCCGTGGTGTCCCGCGAAGTACGCGTACGGCCCAGGTAGACCACCGCGCCTGCGGCAGCTGCCGTACCCAGCACGATGGGCAGCACATAGGGAATCCACGTCAGCCCAGGCTGGTAGCCGAGGCCGGCCGCGATGAAAGCCACCCAGGCCAGTGCGCCGATGCCCAACGACAATCCGGCCGGCAAGGCAATGCCGTACTTGCCGTGCCGTTTGTCATTTGCCCACACCAGGAAACCGGTGGCGACAGTCGCAAACGCAACAACGACGAGTGAAAGCATGGGGACTCCTTAGCGGCAGTAGTCAGGGCAAAGTGTCAGAGTGCGCCGAAGCCCACGCGCCGGACTTCCTCGGCGCCGATTTCGACGTAGCCCAGGACGCTGCCCGGAACGATCACCTGGCGGCCCTTGTCGTCCGTCAACCGCAACTCCGAACCCTTGGAGAGGGCGTCTGCAACCAGCTTGGCTACGGCGTCAGCATCCAATGCGGATTCGAGCACAATTTCACGGCCGACGTTCTGAATGCCGATCTTTACTTCCACAGCAAGGCCTCCAAGCCAATCAAGAATTAGGTCAGTCCTTTATTTGTAGCCTAGGACTCTTTGGGGAATCGACTGATTCCGCGCCAAGCTAAACGATAGATCAGATCGCTGGCCACATCGAGGTCCAGGTTTCCGTCCGTTTCGAGCCAGTACCGTGCGCTGACCTGGGCCATTCCGGCCAGGCCGCGGCCCAGCAGTTGCGCTTCGAGTGGGGGGAGCTTGGTGTCTTCGGCAATGACATGGGCCACGGCATCCGCAAAGGTCTTGTTGAACGTTTCCAGGCGGGAACTGACATCGGGATCGTTGATCAGGTCCGACTCGAAGACCAACCGGTGCGCTTGGTCATCGTCCGCAATGAACTTGTAGTAGGCGCGCATGACGGCCTTGACGCGCTCTTTGTTGTCCGTGGTGGAATTCAGCGCGGTGAGCATCAGTTCCGTCAGGGCGGCCAAGTGGCTGTCCAGCAGGGCCATGTACAGCTCCCGCTTTGACGGGAAGTGCTGGTACAGCACCGGCTTGCTGACATGCGCAGTCTCGGCGATCTCATCCATGGCTGCTCCGTGGAAGCCGTTGGACACGAAGACTTCCAAGGCAGCGTTGAGCAATTGCGCACGGCGTTCGTCCCGCGGCAACCTTGCTGAACGCGGCGAACCAGTCCGTTCCTGCTTTGCTGGTGCCCCATCGTTTGCCCGTGCGCCGTCAGCCACAGTCTGCCGCCTTTCCTTTGCAGTTATGACCACTGTACCGGTGGGTAATATGACCGGGCGGCATCGGCAGGCATACATTGGGGTATGGCCTCAATTCTTGCTGCCCACCCTGCGCCCGCGGTCCTGCCGCCCCTCGTTGAACCTGCCGCCGGACTGTCGCCGGCCGAGGTGGAACGGTACTCCCGGCATCTCATCATTCCGGAAATTGGAGCCGTGGGCCAACGCAGGCTTAAGAATGCGAAAGTTCTTGTCATAGGCGCCGGTGGCCTCGGTTCGCCGGCCCTGCTGTATTTGGCCGCAGCAGGCGTCGGTACGTTGGGAATTGTCGATGACGACGTGGTGGACCTCAGCAATTTGCAACGCCAGGTGATCCACGGAGTCAAGGACGTCGGAATCCCCAAAATCGAATCGGCGCGCAATGCCATTGCGGAGCTCAATCCGCTGGTCAAGGTGGTGCTGCACAATGACCGCCTTGATTCCTCGAATGCCTTGGACCTCTTTGCGCAATACGACCTCATTCTGGATGGCGCGGACAATTTCGCAACCAGGTACCTCGTTAATGACGCCGCCGCGATCTTGGGCAAGCCTTATGTGTGGGGTTCCATTTTCCGGTTCGACGGACAGGTAAGCGTCTTTTGGGGCGAGCACGGACCTACCTACCGCGACCTGTACCCTGAAGCGCCGCCAGCGGGCTCCGTGCCGTCCTGCGGTGAAGGCGGCGTCTTCGGCATGCTCTGTGCAGCCGTTGGCTCGCTCATGGTCACCGAGGCAGTCAAGCTGATTACCGGCGTCGGGCGTTCGCTCCTGGGCCGCGTCGCGCTCTTCGACGCCCTGGGCGGCAGCTGGCGCGAGATCAAGGTGTCCAAGGACCCGGAAGCCGAGCCGATCACCGAACTGACCGACTACGAGGCTTTCTGCGGTGTTACTCCTCCGGCACCCACTGACCAGGCGCACACGGTGACGGCCACGGAATTGGCGCAGATGCTGGCCGAACGCGCAGCAGGGGAGCGGGACTTCGACCTGGTGGATGTCCGGGAGTCCGGCGAATACAGCATCGTCAACATCGACGGCGCCGTACTGATCCCGCAGGGCCGCATCCTCTCGGGCGAAGCCTGGGTGGACCTGCCGCAGAACCGGGACATCGTGTTCCACTGCAAGGCAGGAACACGCTCCGCAACAGTCCTGGAGGCTGCCCGCAAAGCCGGGTACGACCGCGTCAGCCATCTCGACGGCGGTATCCTCGCCTGGGTTCGGGACGTCGAGCCGGAGAAGCCCGTTTACTGAGCATTGCCGGCGTTCGCCGTGCCTCCGGGCGGGGTCATGACGGAACTCCAACGCCACTTGCCCAACGAAGAGTTGGTGGCCTGATTCCGGACAACCCGGGCAGGGCGGGACCCTGTTAAGGCGCTTTCGGAACGTTCAGGCGCTTTCGGAACGCAGCTGCTGGTGGTCCACGGGACACTCAGCCGCAGCGGGTGCGGCCTGCGGCTGCTCCACCTGGATTCCGTACAGGGCTTCCAGCGCGGCCACGTAATCATCCTGCTGGCCGTTGGCGGCCAATTCGCGGGCGCGGACCGTGGGAACGTGGAGGAGTTGCTTGACCATCCGGCGCAGGGCAAACTCCACTTCCTCGGCTGCGGCCGTGCAACCGTGACGGGCGCGGACTTTTTCCATCTCGGAGTCGAGCACGTTCATGGTGTGGCGGCGGAGGGCGACAATGGCCGAATCGATGGAACGCGATTCACGTTCGGCTTCGAAAGCCTGGGCTGCTCCGCTGACAATCGCACTGGCCTGGGACAGGGATTCGGCCTGTTCCTGGGGTGCTGCGAGACGGACCGATTCCAGCGTCAGGAGTTCCACGCCATCGAGTTCACCCACAGCGGGATCAAAGTCATGGGTGAGGGCGAGGTCGATGGCGATAAGCGTCTTGCCGGATGAGGCACGGACCTTGGCGAGGTCGGCGGCTTCCACGCGGGTGTCCGAGCCGCTGCAGCCGATCATGACGTCAGCCGCCGCGACAGCAGCGGGGAGGGTGTCGGCGTCGAGCGCTGTTCCACCCCGGGTGGCCACGAAGCCCTCGGCGCGGCCGGAAGACGAGTAGACCGAAACGTCGGTGCAACCACGTTCGCGGAGCAGGGACATGGTGGCGCCGGCGTAGGCTCCGGTACCGAAGACCACCACCTTCTTGGCTGTCCAGTCGTCTGTATCGGAAAGATCCGTCGCGAGGTCGAGGGCCACGGAGACGATCGAGAGCCCACGCGATCCAAGAGCAGTCTGTGCTCCCACGTCCTTGGCGGTCTTGGAGGCGGCCTGGAACAGCCGGACAAGGCCTGAACTTGCGGTGCCTTCCTGCTGGGCGGTGATCAGGGCGCGGCGGACTTGCCCTGCGATCTCGCGCTCGCCCACCACTGCCGAGTCAAGGCCCGCGCTCACTGCGAACAGATGGCGCGTGACGTCGGGGCCGGCATGGGTGCTGAAGGAACGGGAGACGAGTTGCTCGTTGAGGCCACTGAGTTCGCTGATCTGCGAGACGAGGGCCGAGCGTGCGGCTTCGACGTCAGCACCATGGCTGGTTTCGCCGTAAATTTCGTAGCGGTTGCAGGTAGCCAGGACTACGGCGCCGGACACGACGGGGGATCCGGTGAGCGCAGCGGAGGCAAGACCGGATGAACCGTTGCTCAACTGAGCGACGGTCTCAAGATCGATGTCGGCGTGTGTAGCCACCAATGAGAAAAGAACCACAGCAACCCAATCATAGCTTTTTCGTAGCCCGGTAGAACAATGTACCGCCGTGGCGATCCACACCATCGCAGGTGACTCCCGCCACTGTGGGGCCCATCGCTTGCAACGTGACAGCCTGTCGTTATCTTTTGCCCCGGATTTTCGGCACAATCGAAGGCATGACTTCTAGCGCGGCAGCATCCAACAATACGGCCCTCAACGCCCCTGCGGGCAAGCTTGGCCCCGGGCACCCGTTGAATGACGGCCGTACCTCGGACTCGCCGCTCATTACCGCCTGCCGCGGCGGCACGCCGTCCCGCAGGCCGGTGTGGTTCATGCGCCAAGCCGGCCGTTCGCTGCCCGAGTACCTGAAGGTCCGCGAAGGTGTGGCCATGCTGGACTCGTGCCTGCGGCCGGAACTCGCCGCCGAGATCACACTGCAGCCCGTCCGCCGCCACGACGTTGACGCCGGCATCTTCTTCTCGGACATCGTGATTCCGCTCAAGCTCGCCGGCGTGGGCGTGGACATTGTTCCCGGCGTGGGTCCGGTCCTGGACAAGCCGGTCAGGACGGCCGAGGATGTCGCGGCCCTTCCGGAGCTGACCTGGGAGGCCCTGGAGCCCATCCGCGAAGCCGTCCGCCTGACCGTCGCCGAACTGGGCAAGACCCCGTTGATCGGTTTTGCCGGCGCGCCGTTCACCCTTGCCGCCTACATGGTTGAAGGCCGCCCGTCCCGTGACCACCTCGGCCCGCGGACCATGATGCACGCGGATCCCGAGACCTGGCAGGCGTTGGCGAACTGGGCCGCCGACGCCTCGGGCCTGTTCCTGCAGGCCCAGCTCGAGGCCGGCGCATCCGCCGGACAGTTGTTCGATTCCTGGGCCGGCTCCTTGGGCTTGGCCGATTATTCCAAGTTCGTCGCTCCGGCATCCGCCCGGGCGCTGGACCACGTCAGGGGACTGGGTGCGCCGCTGGTGCACTTCGGCACCGGAACATCCGAACTCCTGGTGGCCATGCGGGACGTTGGCGTGGACGTGGTTGGCGTGGACTACCGACTGCCGCTTGACGAGGCCAACCGCCGCCTCGGTGGCACGGTCCCCTTGCAGGGCAACATTGATCCTGCCCTTCTCTCTGCGCCGTGGGAGATCCTGGAAGCCCACGTCCGCGAGGTCATCGAGGCGGGCTCGCACGCGCCCGGCCATGTGCTGAACCTGGGCCACGGTGTTCCGCCCGAAACCGACCCCACCGTTCTGACCCGGGTGGTGGAACTTATCCACTCCATCCCCGCCAAGTAGCAACCATGCGCGGGGGACACGCTAAATCCCAGGGCCCTTCCGCCCTCGTGGTTGGCGGCGGGATCTCAGGCCTGGTGGCCGCGAGGGAACTTGCCATGGCGGGCACTGCAGTCACCGTCCTTGAAGCTACGGGTTCGTGGGGTGGCTGCGTTGGTGGGCATACGGTGGCCGGCTTGTCGTTGGACAGTGGAGCCGAGTCCTTCGCCACGCGTTCCACGGCCGTGGCGGATCTTGCGCGGGAGCTTGGCCTGGAGTCGCGGATAGTCGCTCCGCATCCCGGGGGAGCCTGGGTGCAACTGCCCGAGGGCGCCCGTGAACTCCCCAAGACCGGTGTGCTGGGAATTCCCGCGAATCCGTGGGATCCCGAGGTTAGGCGCTCCCTGGGTTTCGCAGGGGCACTCCGTGCCTCCCTTGACCGCTGGATTCCCGCCTCGGTTGGAACTTCTTCCGATGTCACCAGCGTTTCGGACTTGGTCCGTGCCCGCATGGGCAAGACCGTCCTCGAACGGCTGGTCGCGCCGGTGGTGGGCGGCGTGCACTCGGCAGACCCCGCGCTGCTGGACGTGGATATGGTGGCCCCGGGCCTGCGAGCCGCACTCCGGAAGCATGGTTCGTTGGCCGCAGCCGTGGCCAGCCAGCGCCAAGCCGCCCGCGGGACGGGTTCCGTGCCCGCCAAGGCTGGTTCCGCCGTCGGAGGCCTGGCCGGTGGGATGCACACGTTGGTGGGTGCGCTGGTCAAGGACCTCCGGGAACGCGGCGTGGACTTGCTCAACGACAAGCGCGTGGACTCCGCCCGGCAGACGTCCCACGGTTGGCAGGTCACCGTGGGTGGGGAGGCGTACGACGCCGATCGGCTGGTGGTCGCGCTCGATGGCCCGGCCGCCGTTGGGTTGCTGGAGGATTCATTGCCCGGCCTGGCTGACCTGCGCCCTGGACCCGGCCCACTGGTCAGCCTGGTGACGCTCGTGGTGGATCTTCCGGAACTGGATGGACGGCCAAGGGGCACGGGAATCCTGGTGGCACCGCAGACCGCGGGAATCCGCGCGAAAGCCCTCACCCATGCCACGGCGAAATGGGACTGGCTGGCCGAGGAGGCCGGCCCTGGAACGCACGTGGTGCGTCTCTCGTACGGCCGGCTGGAGGACTCCGGGGCGCCGGAGGCGGTGCTGGATGACGAGGTCCTGTTGTCGGCGGCCCTGGAGGACGCCTCAGCACTTCTCACGGTTCCGGTGTCCCGGACAGACATCCTCGATTGGGATGTGGTGCGCTGGTCGGGCGCCCTGCCGTTTGCCGCCGTCGGTCATAAACAGCGCGTAGCGCAGGTGCGCAAAGTGGTTGGCTCGGCCGACGGATTGACGGTGGTTGGCGGCTGGCTGGCCGGCAACGGCCTCGCCGCGGTGGTTGCGGACACGCGCGCGCAGGTGGCACCCCTGCGGGCCGAGGACACCACTGTTACGTGATTTATGTCACTTCTACGCCTTGTAGAACAATTCCGTTTCGACTTAGCGGCCCGCGCGGGGCAAACTTGAAACCATGAGCCACACTTCTGCCGAATCTGTCACTAAAACTTCTGAAAACGAAGAACAGTTCTTCACGCTCTGGACCGTCTTCAAGCGCTCAGCCGACGTCCAGCGCAGCGGCGATGCCGCGCAGGAATTCGAAGCACTGGTCGAAAAGCTCGCGGTGGATGGCGTGGTCCTGCGGGGCAGCTACGACGTATCCGCCATGCGCTCGGACGCGGACATCATGGTGTGGCTCCACGGTGCCAAGCCCGAAGACCTCCAGGCTGCGGTCCGCTCCATCCGTCGCAGCAAGCTGTTCGCCGGCACGGAGATCGTTTGGTCGGCCATGGGCGTCCACCGCGAGGCCGAGTTCGCCAAGAGCCACGTTCCTGCCTATGCCCGTGGCGTCGAGCCCAGCACGTGGCTCTGCGTCTACCCGTTCGTCCGCTCCTACGAGTGGTATCTCCTGCCCGCCGAAGAGCGGGGCAAGATGCTCCGCGACCACGGCCTCCTGGGCCGCGAATTCCCGCAGGTCATTTCCAACACCGTGTCCTCGTTCGCGCTGGGGGACTGGGAGTGGATCCTCGGCCTTGAGGCGCCCGAACTGGTTGACTTGGTGGACCTGATGCGCCACCTGCGCGCCACCGACGCCCGTAACCACGTGCGCGAAGAGATTCCCTTCTACACCGGCCGCCGCGTCACGGCTGCCGAGATCGCCGAGGTCCTCGCATGAGCGGGCTGTCCGTCTCCACCGAACTGAACCAGGTCACCGAACGCGGCCGCCAGGAAGCGAAGCACTACGACGCCGTCCTGCTCGCATCCTTCGGTGGACCCGAAGGCCAGCAAGACGTCATTCCCTTCCTGCGCAACGTCACCCGTGGGCGCGGCATCCCCGACGAGCGCCTGGAAGAGGTCTCGCACCACTACCGTGCCTTTGGCGGCATCAGCCCCATCAACCAGCAGAACCGCGAGTTGAAGGCGGCCATTGAAGCTGAACTCGCCAAGCGCGGCATCGAACTGCCGGTACTGTGGGGCAACCGCAACTGGGACCCGTACATCGCCCCCGTCTTGCAGGACGCTTACGACGCCGGCCACCGCCGGATCCTGATGCTCACCACCAGCATCTACTCCTGTTACTCCAGCTGCCGCCAGTACCGCGAAGATATCGGCATCGCCCTGACGGAAACAGGCTTGGACGGAAAACTGGAAGTGGACAAGATCCGCCAGTACTTCGACCACCCCGGAGTGGTACAGCCATTCCTGGAAGGAACGGCCGCCGGCCTCGAGGAAATCCGTGCCAGGCTTTCCGCTGCAGGCGTTGCCGATCCCGACTCCGGCATCCGCGTCCTGTTCGCCACGCACTCCATCCCCACCAGGGACGCGGAGGCCGCAGGCCGCTCCGAGGACGAGCCCCGCGAATTCGCGGAAGGTTCCGCCTATGCCGCCCAGCACCTCGCCAACGCCAAGGCCATCATGGACGTCGTGGCTCCGAACGTCGCTTGGGACCTCGTTTACCAGTCGCGTTCCGGAGCGCCCCACATCCCTTGGCTCGAACCGGACATCAATGACCACCTTGAGGAAATCGCGCCCGAGGGTGTCCGCGGTGTGGTCATCGTTCCCCTGGGCTTTGTCAGCGACCACATGGAGGTCGCCTGGGACCTGGACACGGAAGCCTTGGAAACCTGCAAGAACCTGGGCATCGAAGCCACCCGCGTTCCCACGCCGGGAACGCACGCCGCTTTTGTGTCCGGACTGGTGGACCTGATCTGCGAACGCACCCTTGAAAACAACATCGCAGACCGTCCGCATGTGACGGATCTCGGACCTTGGTACGACGTGTGCCGTCCCAATTGCTGCGAAAACTTCCGCGGGGCCAAGCCGGTCATCGCCGAGGTAGGCTCCAGCATTGGCACCGGACATGAGGCCTACCCCGCCCCGGAGGCCAGCAAGTGACAGTTCGCATCGGCACCAGGGCCAGCAAACTGGCCCTGACGCAGACCCAGCAGACGGCGGACCGCTTGGCCGCCGTCGGGGGCTTCCCCGTGGAGTTGGTCCACATCCGGACCGAAGGCGATGTCAGGACCGGATCGCTGTCCCAGATGGGTGGCACCGGGGTCTTCGTTGCCGCGCTGCGCGACGCCTTGCTCATTGAGAGTTGCGACGTGGCCGTGCACTCCCTCAAGGACCTCCCCACCGGGGCAGCCGTTGGATTGAGCATCGCCGCTACGCCGCCGCGCGTGGATGTGCGGGACGTCCTGTGCGCACGGGACGGATTGACGCTGGCGGAACTTCCCGGCGGCGCCAAGGTGGGCACCGGATCACCGCGGCGTGCAGCGCAGCTTCGTGCCGCCCGCCCGGACATCGAGGTTCTGGATATCCGCGGCAACGTGGACACCCGCCTCAACCGGGTATCCGGGCTGCCCGGCAACGCCGTGGACGAGGTGGTGGAGGGCAAATCGAACGACCTCGACGCCGTAGTCCTCGCCGCCGCAGGACTCGAGCGCATGGGGCGGCTGGATACGGTTTCCGAATTCTTCGATACCTCCGTGATGCTGCCTGCCCCGGGCCAAGGCGCCCTTGCCATTGAGTGCCGCACGCCCGACGCGCCCCAGCGTGATGGTTCCGTGGATGGTGGCAACGTGGTGCTGGCCCAGGCCCTGGCGGCGTTGAACGACGACGACACCCGGCTTGCGGTCACGGCCGAACGTGCCGTTTTGGCCAGGCTTGAGGCCGGATGCGCCGCCCCCGTGGGTGCCTACGCGTACCGCAAGGGCAGCATGTTGCACCTGGAAGCCGTGGTCTGCGCCGTGGACGGGACCCGTACAGTGCGCGAAAAGAAAGCCACCGACGGCCTGACCGAGGTAGGAGCCACCCTGCTCGGCATCGAGGTTGCCGAACAGCTGCTCGCGGCCGGTGCCGCTGAAATTGCGGACCTTGCTGCCTCCTGAACCCATGGCTGCTGCGGGCTTGCAGGGTCGGCGTGTCCTGATCACCAGGAGCGCCGACCGTGCCCGCACGCTTGCGGCCCTGCTGAGGAGCAAGGGGGCCATACCGTTGGTCCTGCCCCTCATCGACTTTGAGCAGGCCACCGATCAGGCCTCCCTGGATTCTGCCTTGGACACGCTCGCCGCCGGCGGCTACGAGTGGCTGGTGGTCAGCAGTACCACCACGCTCCGTGTGCTGATCGGGAAGGCAGCCGAGCGCGGCACAACTGCTTCACAACTGGTGCCTGCCGGTACGAAAGTGGCCACCGTTGGTTTGTCATCACAACGGGCACTCGAAGCCGCCGGGCTGCGCGTTGACCTTTGCCCCACTGGTGAGCAGTCCGCCGAAGGCCTCCTCGAGCTGTGGGACGCGCCAAACGCACGGATCTTCCTGCCCCAAGCGGACATCGCCTCACCGAACCTGCGGGAGGGGCTGGCAGCCATGGGTGCCACCGTTGACGCAGTTACTGCCTATCACACGGTCGAGTACCCGGCCCATGATTCGCGGCGGCTGACAGCGGAGCTGCCTGCCGCCGTCGGACTTTCCGATGACGGGCTCCCGCCGCAACTGACGGCTGAAGCCGCGAAGGCGCGGCTCGGCGCCGGGGCGTTGGACGCGATCGTCGCTGCCTCCCCGAGTGCGGTGCGCCGGATCGCCCAAGCCCTGCTGCCGCTTGGGGCCTGCCGCCTGGTTGCGATCGGCCGCCCCACCGCCGCCGAGGCCGCCCGGATTGGCCTGCCTGTGGCGGCAACTGCCAAGGAACCCACACCGGCGGGCATTGCAACCGCCCTGGAAACCATCTTCGCCAACGAAGGGAACCCCCAATGAGTTTTCCAAACCACCGTCCCCGCCGCTTGCGCACCACCCCCGCCATGCGACGCCTCACGGCCGAGAACCGCCTGGCGCCGGCCGACCTGATCCTTCCCGCGTTCATCCGGGAAGGACTCACGGAAGCCAGTCCCATCACCTCGATGCCCGGAGTGGTCCAGCACACCACCGACACCCTCAAGCGGGCGGCCGCAGAGGCCGTGGAATTGGGCGTTGGCGGCATCATGCTGTTCGGCGTTCCTGCGGTTCGCGATGCCCGCGGTACGGCGTCCCTGGACCCGGACGGCGTCTTAAACAAGGCGATTCGGGATGTCAAAGCCGAAGTGGGCGACGACCTCGTGATCATGGGCGACGTCTGCCTCGATGAGTTCACGGACCATGGACACTGCGGAGTCCTGGATGCCAACGGCTACGTGGACAACGATGCCACGTTGGAGATCTACGGGCAGATGGCCGTTGCGCAGGCGGAGGCCGGCGCGCACGTGCTGGGCCCCTCCGGAATGATGGACGGCCAGATCGCCGTGATCCGGCAGGCGTTGGAGGAATCCGGCCACAAGAACACAGCCATCCTGGCCTACGCAGCCAAGTACGCCTCCGCCTTCTACGGTCCTTTCCGGGAAGCCGTCGACTCCCAGCTCAAGGGTGACCGCCGCACCTACCAGATGGACGCCGCGAACCGACGCGAAGCGATTCTGGAAGTGGAACTGGACCTTGAAGAAGGAGCCGACATGGTCATGGTGAAGCCTGCCATGAGCTACCTCGACATCCTTGCCGATGTAGCAGCCATGAGTCCGGTGCCCGTCTCGGCCTACCAAATCTCCGGTGAGTACGCCATGATCGAAGCGGCCGCCGCGAACGGCTGGATCGACCGGCGTGGGGCCATCACGGAATCCGTGCTCGGCATCAAGCGGGCCGGTGCCGATACCGTGCTGACCTACTGGGCCTCCGAACTGGCAGGCTGGCTGAAGGAGTCCTGATGACCCTCACACCGTCCGATCCCACGGCGCCGGTTGGTGCCGGACGCATCCTCCTGGGCCTGAACACTTTTGGCGACGCCGGGCTCGATGCCGAGGGAAATCCCAAGGAACACGCCCAGGTCCTGCGCGAGCTTCTGGAGGAAGCCAAGCTGGCCGACGCTGTCGGAATCCATGCGTTTGGGGTGGGGGAGCACCACCGCCGTGATTTCGCGGTGTCAGCACCTGAGGTCTTCCTGGCGGCGGCCGCCGCAGTGACGTCGAGGATCCGCCTGGGAACTGCCGTGACCGTGTTGAGCTCGGACGACCCCATCCGGGTGTTTCAGCGCTTTGCCACGGTTGATGCCCTTTCCAACGGACGCGCAGAAGTGATGCTCGGCAGGGGATCGTTCGTCGAATCGTTCCCACTGTTCGGCCTCGATTTGGCCGATTACGAGGTCCTGTTCGAGGAAAAGCTGGACCTCTTCCACAAAGTCCGCGCGCAGAAGCCCGTGCACTGGGAAGGGCGCACCCGACCCAACGTCAACGGACTCCAGGTCTACCCCCGCCTGCAGCACCACCTGCTGCCGGCCTGGATCGGGGTGGGCGGGACTCCCGAATCCGTGGTGCGGTGCGCCGAATACGGCTACCCGATTATCTTTGCCATCATTGGCGGAGAGCCGCGGCGATTCGCGCCGCTGGTGAACCTCTACCGGGACGCCATGGCCAGATACGGCCACCCCATGCGGCAGATCGCAACGCATTCTCCCGGTTTCATTGCCGACACCGATGAAGCCGCCCGCGAGGAGCTGTTCCCGCATTGGCTCGAACAACGCAACCGGATCGGAGCCGAGCGAGGCTGGGGACCGGGCAACCGGGGGGAGTTCGACGCCATGTGCGGCCCCGAAGGCGCACTGTACGTGGGTTCGCCCGAAACCGTGGCCCGGAAGATCGCCCTGCTCAAGAGCAACCTCGGCGTGGACCGGTTCGACCTCAAGTACAGCAACGGAACACTGCCGCACCAGTCCATGCTGCGCTGCATCGAGTTGTACGGGACCGAAGTTGCGCCCCGTGTAGCCGAACTCCTGGACGACGCGGAAGCAGACGCCGGCTGACGCCTGGCGCCGATCCAGCAGGCAGCTCCATCATCACTGAAAGAATAGGAACCATGACTTCAAACACCCCTGTGTCCGACCAGCTGTTCGACCGCGCCCAGTCCCTGATGCCCGGCGGGGTCAACTCGCCGGTCCGTGCTTTTGGCTCCGTGGGCGGAACACCGAAGTTCATGGTCTCGGCCAACGGCGCCTACCTCACCGATGCAGATGGCAAGGAATACGTGGACCTGGTCTGCTCGTGGGGTCCTGCCCTCCTGGGCCATGCGCACCCGGCAGTGCTGGATGCTGTGCACGCGGCAGTGGACCGTGGCCTCTCTTTCGGCGCTTCCACTCCGGATGAGGCCAACCTGGCCGCCCTCGTCAAGGAACGGGTGTCCGCCGTCCAGCGCCTCCGCATGGTTTCCACCGGCACTGAGGCGACCATGACGGCCGTCCGCCTGGCCCGCGGTTTCACCGGCCGCAACCTCATCATCAAGTTCGCCGGCTGCTACCACGGCCACTTGGACGGCCTCCTGGCGTCCGCCGGTTCAGGGGTGGCCACTCTTGCCCTGCCCGGCTCGGCCGGCGTCACGGCCGCGGCCGCCGCGGAGACCCTGGTCCTGCCCTACAACGATCTCGCCGCCGTTGAAGAGGCCTTTGCCGCGCACGGCAGCCACATCGCCGCTGTGATCACGGAGGCAGCACCGGCCAACATGGGCGTCGTTACTCCGGCCGAAGGCTTCAACGCAGGATTGTCCCGGATTACCAAGGAACACGGCGCCCTCCTGATCCTGGACGAAGTCCTGACCGGCTTCCGCACCGGCTACGCCGGATACTGGGGCCTGACCGGACGCCAGGAGGGTTGGGCACCGGACCTGCTCACCTTTGGCAAGGTGATTGGTGGCGGCATGCCGACGGCGGCCCTTGGCGGCCGCGCGGATGTCATGGACTACCTGGCACCGTTGGGCCCCGTTTACCAGGCCGGAACGTTGTCCGGGAACCCCGTTGCCATGGCGGCCGGTGTTGCCACGCTGACCCACGCAACACCCGAGGTCTATGCCCACGTTGATGCGCGCTCCCTGGAACTCTCCGCGGCCCTTTCGTCTGCGTTGGACGCCGCCGGAGTGGACCACTCCATCCAACGGGCAGGAAACCTGTTCTCTGTCTCCTTCGGCACCTCGGCCAACGGAGTCCACAACTACGCCGACGCGCAGGCCCAGGAAGCCTTCCGCTACGCGCCTTTCTTCCACTCCATGCTGGACTCCGGCGTGTACCTGCCGCCGTCCGTCTTTGAGGCCTGGTTCCTGTCCGCGGCTCACGATGACGCCGCGATGAACCGCATTTTCGACGCGCTTCCGGCCGCAGCCAAGGCTGCTGCCGCCGCCCAAGCCTAGGCCAGGACTTCGGCGCCTTCGAAAGTTGCAGGCAGCAGCTTTCGAAGGCGCCGTTTGCGTAGGCGGGGTAGGCTCGTAGGGGAAACCCAACCCCAACGAATCAACGGTTTACCATGCGTACCACCAAGACCATTGCATCGCTCAGCACCACACTTGCGGCGGCAGGAGTCATCGCAGTAATGGCCTCAGGATGCACCGTCAGTGGCGGCAATCCCGCCCCAGCGGAATCACCCGGTCCCTCATCGACGTCTCCGGCCCCGCCCACTGGTTCAGCCGCCGCCGCACCGTCGGACGCGGCTCCGTCCCCGCAGCCGACCCCCTCCGCAGCGGCGGTATCGCCCCCGGCAACCCAGGACGCAGCTGCCCGGCAGCTCTCTGCCCTGAGCCTCGAGCAGCGGGCAGGGCAGTTGTTCATGGTCGCGGCCAAGGCAACGGGCCCCGACCCCGGGACCATGGAGGCATTGGGCAAGTACCACGTGGGAAATGTCTACCTGAGCGGACGCAGTAAAGCCGGAGCAGCCGCGACGGCGGCCGTGGTGGCTTCCTTGAAGGCCACGGTCTCGCCGGCTACCACCGGGAACCTTCCGTTGTTCGTAGCCACGGACCAGGAGGGCGGCACCGTGCAGGTTCTCTCCGGGCCCGGGTTCTCCGCCATACCGTCGGCCGTGGCCCAGTCCGGGCTCGGGCCCGACAAGCTGCGTTCCAGCGCGGCCTTGTGGGGGAGAGAACTGCGAAGCGCCGGGGTCAACGTGGACCTGGCCCCTGTCCTTGACACGGTAAAGAGCGCGGAGTTTGCTCCATCCAACGGTCCGATCGGACGCTTCCAGCGCCAGTACGGCTACACACCGGAGCAAGTGTCTGTGCTCGGGAACGCCTTTGCCCAAGGCTTGGCCGATGCCGGAGTGGCGCCCGTCGTGAAGCACTATCCCGGACTGGGCCGGGTGGTTCCCAACACGGATGTCAGCAAGGACGTGCGGGATACAGAAACTACCCGTACGGACCCCGCTTTGGCGCCGTTCAACGCAGCCATCCGTGGCGGTGCCCAGTGGGTCATGTTGTCCAACGCCTACTACGACCGCATCGACCCCGCCAACATTGCGCCGTTTTCCCCGGTGGTGATGGAATCGATGCTTCGGACGGACGCAGGGTTCAAAGGAATCATCCTCTCCGATGACATGTGCAGTGCCGCGCAGCTGGAACCATGGACCAGTGCAGAGCGGGCCACCAACTTCTTTGGCGCCGGTGGCACCATGATGGTTTGCGCGGACCCTGCGCGGATCCCGGAAATGCACCAGGCCGTAGTTCAGAAGGCACAGACGGATCCCGCGTTCCGGGCCAAGGTGGATGCCGCAGCCCTGGCTGTGCTGCAGGTCAAGGCCACGGCCAAGCCTTAAACGGCAAATCCCCGGCCTCCGCTGGTCCGTGGGGACCGCCGCGGAGGCCGGGGATTCGCTGTGTGCGTCGGCTGCGTCTAGAGCACGTCCGAGAGGAAGCCCTGCAGGCGTTCCGTCCGTGGATCAGTGAAGAGCTGTTCCGGTGGACCGGACTCCACAACGACGCCGGCATCCATGAAGGTCACCACATCCGAGACGTTCCGGGAGAACCCCATCTCGTGGGTCACCACCACCATGGTCATGCCGCCCTGGGCCAGGTCCGTCATGAGGGCCAGGACGCCCTTGACGAGCTCCGGGTCCAAAGCCGACGTGGCCTCGTCGAAGAACATCACTTCCGGCTTCATGGCCAAGGCGCGTGCGATCGCAACGCGCTGCTGCTGTCCACCGGAGAGGTTGGCAGGACGCGTGTCTGCCTTGTGCTTCAACCCCACCAGGTCCAGTTGGTTCAGCGCTTCTTCGCGGGCCTGGTCCTTGGACATGCCGCGGAGCTTGCGCAGTGCCAGGGTGATGTTCTCGGCCACTGTCTTGTGCGGAAAGAGGTTGAACTGCTGGAACACCATGCCGATGCGGCGCCGGAGTTCATCCGGATTGTCCTTCAGGACGGACTTTCCATCGAGCAGGATGTCTCCCTGGTCCGGCTCGATGAGCCGGTTCATGACGCGCAACAAGGTCGACTTGCCGGAACCGGACGGGCCAATGACGGACGCAGTGGTGCCCTTTTCGACGTGCAGGTCGATGCCACGGAGGACATGGTTGCTGCCGAACGAAAGGTGGATGTTCTTTGCCGTCAGTGATCCTGATGCGAAATCGCTCATGCCTGGGCTCCCTTCCCGACGACTGCCGCGGCATCGTCCGGTTCCTTCTTTTCCGGCCGGCCTGAACGCAGGCGGGCGTCAATCCAGTTCACGAAGTGCGTCAACGGAATCGTGAGCACCAGGTAGAACACAGCTGCAGCAACGTAGGGGGAGAGGTTTCCGGTGGTAGCCGCCGCATCCTTGCCGATCTGGAAGATTTCGCGTTCAGAGGCCAGCAGGCCCAGGAGGAATACCAGGGAGGATTCCTTGATCAACGCGATGAACTGGTTGACGAGCGCGGGAAGAACCCGTCGGATGCCCTGGGGAACCACTACCAGGCGCATGGATGCGCCGTAGCCGAACCCCAGGGCACGCGAAGCTTCCAACTGGCCTTTGTCTACGCTCTGGATACCTGAGCGGAAGATCTCGCCGATGTAGGCGCCGGACATCAGCGACAACGCGGCGATGGCCATTGGATAGGGACTCGTGGAGCCCGTCAGTTCGCGGATGATGGGACCGAAACCGAAGCCAATCACCAGGATGGTCAGGACCGGCGGCAGGCCACGCAGGATGTCAGTGTAGACACGGGCGATCCAGCGGGCCACTGGGTTCCGGGAAATCCCCATGAGGGCAAGTGCCATGCCCAGCAGTGTCCCGATGATGCCTGAGATGACTGCGAGAACCAAGGTGTTCGGCAGGCCGACGGCGAACATCTTGGGGATGACTTCGCCCATCGCCTCCCAGTCAAGGAAGGTGTCAGAGAGTTGCTTGAGGATATCCACGGAACCTCCGGTTTACTTGGCCGGGAGCTGGACGGCCTTGCTGCCCGGCTTCCAACCCTGCGGGGTCTGCTCTGCGGCAGTCTGGCGGTCCTTGTACCACTCGGAGGTGAGCTTGGTCCAGGTGCCATCCGCGATCACTGCGTCCAGGCCGGAGTTCAGGGCGTCGATGAGGGCCTTGTTGTCCTTGTTCACGGCGTAGGCGGTGAAGTTCTGGGTGTTGACCACCTTTTCGGCAATCTTGGTGTTGTCGCCTTCCTTGACCTGGCCTTCAGCCTGCTGGGACGGAGCAACCCAGGCGTCGATCTGGCCGTTCTTCACGTTGCCGTAAACGGTGTTGTAGTCGGGGAAACGGACCGGCTCAAGGCCGAGCGTGTTGGTGACATAGTCGTCCTGGACAGTGCCCTGGACGACGCCGATGCGAACGCCATCCTTGAGGTCGGCGAAGCCGGTGACCTTGGCGTCGCTCTTGGTAACGACGGCCATGTAGCCGAAGTCATAGCCGTTGGTGAACGCGACCGTTTTGCGGCGCGCGTCCGTGGTGGAGATCGAGGAGGATCCGACGTCGAACTGCTTGTTCGCCACCTGCGAGAGCAGGGCCGAGAAATCGGTGGACGCGAACTCGACCTTGAGGCCCAGCTTGTCGCCAATGGCGCGAAGGAGCTCGTTGTCGTAGCCCGTGAACTTGCCGGACGGATCAATGAAGATGTTCGGCGGAGCGTCGGAGAGGGTGCCAACGCGGAGGGTGCCGTCGGTGATGAGGCCAAGCTTGGACTTGTCGATCTTGTCGATCGGCGTGACATCGGCGGTGGTGTACTTGTCCAGTGTCTGCTGGTCGCTGCCGGCGAGGGCGTCCGTAGCTGAGCTGCTGGGCTGGGAGGAACCTCCGCCACAAGCTGCGAGGGAGATCACCAGGGCTGCTGCAACGGGGGCAGCAGCCAGCCACTTGGGGGCTTTGAATTTCATGAAGAAATCACTTTCATCGATGGTCACGGAGACGTTACGCGGTGGGCGGGGAACGTGGCAGCGCCTGGATCTTGGCTGCCTTAGCAGACTTCAACCCGCCAAACTTAATTATGTCACCACGCCGCCAGGAGGCCGTGAATCGAACAAGTGATTGCTTGAATTCACTTGTGCCGAATATAAGCACCGATGATTGCTGTGTTGGCCCCGGTGTGTTCACGCTGTGGGCCAGTCTGGGAAATCGGCGCCGGTTCGCGGCGTGTTCCGGAGTTCCCGAAAATCATGTGACTTGCGTCGCAAGTCTTAACCTGCCCGCTGGGCTCCGGTCTAGAACCCGCCGCGGCTGGCGTCCTCCGGCGGGAGGACCGGCCACTCGCCTTCGATGACTGCCGTGGGCTTGCTCCGCCGCAGGTATTGCTGGAAGTCAGCAGCCTGCGAGGCAGCCCAGTCCACTTGCAAATGGTGCAGCTTGGAAGCAGGCATGTGCAACTTGGGGAATTTGCCGGCCATGGCATCCAGGACCCTGAGTGTGGCCAACGCGTCCGCGGCCGACGTATGGGCGTTGTCCAGGTCCACGCCATATTCCTCGCACAGGGCGGTAAGCGTCCGCTTGCCTTTCCTGAAGCGGTCTACCTGCTTGTTCATGACGTACGGATCCAGCACCGGGAAGCGGCTCAACTGGGGCACGCCGTGGCGTGCCGACTCCGCTGCGAGGACCGTGAAGTCGTAGCTGGCGTTGAATGCGATAACCGGGGTGCCGGCGTCGAAAAGCTCCTGGAGGACGGTGGCGACTTCCCTGGTGACGTCTGCTGCGGGCCGCCCCTCCGCGCGCGCTTTCGCAGTGGTGATGCCGTGCACCTCACTGGCCTCGACCGGAATCTCCACGCCAGGATCTGCCAACCATTCGTGTTCCTTGATCAGCTCGCCATGTTCGTCAACAACAGTGATGGATGCTGTGACAATGCGGGCGGAGCGGGAATTCTTCCCCGTCGTCTCAAGATCGAATGCTGCACGGGGAAGGGTATTCCAGGAACTCATGGTTTCAAGCTACCGGCTGGCTCCGACACTATTGGGCACGACACTCCTGCAGCTAGGCTGATCACATGCGGATGGAGTACGTAACGGCGGTTCTCGCCGTGGTGGACCTCATTCCGCCGGGTGCCGCGGTTTCCTACGGCGACATCGCAGAGCTCCTGGGAGCAGGTGGTCCACGGCAGGTTGGGGCTGTGATGAGCCACTATGGCAGTTCCGTTTGCTGGTGGCGGGTCCTGCGGGCCAACGGCGAAGCTCCGCCCGGGCATGAGTCGGAAGCGTTGCGGCACTACCTTGAGGAGTCCACTCCGCTGCACGGCGCGCATGCGGAATTCCTGCGGACCGGTGAGGGGCGCTGGCGGGTAGACCTCGCCTCTGCGAGGTGGTCGCCCACGGAGTCCGATTTCGACCACCTTGATGTGATCTCGGACCAGTTGGAGCGTCAGCTCCATATTTTGTCGGTGCCCGATGATGAAATGACTGTGTGACCGCAACAGCTTCCAAGAACCGGGGGACCCCGGCCTCACTGCGCCTGCTTCCACCGCGCGAAGTCCACTTCGAGGCACCGGCATTGTCCGCGGACCAGCAGGCAGTCGTGTCCTTGGGCCGGGGGAGCGGCCCGGTCCTGGTGCCCGGCGGACCGGGGACGGGCAAGTCCACCGTGCTCGTCGAGGCGGCGGTGCGGCGGGTCATGGAGGACGGGCTGGATCCGGAAAACATCCTCATCCTCGCTCCCGGAAGGCATGCCGCCGCGGCGCTGCGGGACACTTTCACGGGACGGCTCGCCCGCAGTTTAAGTACGACGCCGGCGCGCACCTGGGCGTCGTATGCCTTCGATGTCATCCGGCGCGCCAAAGCGGAAGGTATCCTGCCGCTGCCGCGGCAACCAAAGCTCCTGTCCGGTCCGGAGCAGGACCTCATTATCAAGGAGTTGCTTGAAGGGCACCTCCGGCCCGGCTTCGAGCTGCCCTGGCCGGACGATTTGTCGGCCGCTCTTCCCACCCGGGGCTTCCGGCACGAGATCCGGCAGCTGTTCGACCGCATCATCGAATCCGGCCGAACAGCCGAGGATTTGGCGGCACTTGCCGGCGATTGCGGGCGGCCCGACTGGATTGCCGCCGCGGAACTCTACCGCGAGTACAGGGACGTGCTGGACTTGCGCATGCCTGAGGCCTTCGACCCCGCGGGAATCATCACTACCGCGCGCCAGATTTTCCAGGATTCGCCGGCGTTCCTCGCCGCCGAGCGTGAACGGCTCCACCTGATCCTGGTGGACGACGCCCAGGAGTCCAACCCGGCGGTTTTCGAACTCCTCGCCGATATCGGTGAGAACAAGGACATCGTGGTGACGTACTCGCCGGATACCGTCGTCCAGGGTTTCCGTGGGGCGCGCCCGGACCTGGTGGCTGATCTACCGTCGCTCGTGGGCGGTCCCCTCGAAAATGTCCTGGTGCGCCCACTCGGGATCACCCATCGGCATGCTGTTCATGTCGCGGAAGCGTGGCACCGGGTCGCTTCGCGGATTTCGCAACGGTCCGGTGGCCGGCTGGCGCGCCGCCTTGATCAGCCGAGCACTGCTCAGCCGACCACTGAAAAACCGACCACAGCCCAGTCGGCCACTGCTCAGTCGACCACCGCCCCGCCGGCCACAGCCCAGCCGGCCACTGCCCAGCCCCCAACCGCCGGAGCCGGCACGGTGGAAGGCCATATTCTCCCGTCGACCGTCCACGAACACCGGTATGTTGCCCAACGCATCCTGGAAGCCCAGTTGCGGGACGGCAGGGAGCTCAGCCACATCGCGGTGATCGTCCGCAATGGCGGGCAGATTTCGCAACTGCAGCGGTATCTGAGCGGCCAAGGGATACCCGTGCGCGTGCCGGTAGCTGACTCCGCCGTGCGGGACGAGGTTGCCGTTCGCCCACTCCTGCAGGCCTTCGCCGTGGTCCTCGATCCCGCCACGCTCACCCCTGAAGCGGCTGTCTCCCTTCTGACCTCGCGTCTTGGCGGTGCCTCCGCCATCGAGCTGCGGCGGCTTCGGCAATCCCTGCGACGCGAAGAGCTGCAAGGCGGCGGGGGCCGTTCCAGCGATGCCCTTTTGGTGGAAGCCCTGCTGCAACCGGGCTCTCTCGCCACGTTGGGCATGGAGGCCAGTGCGGCCCGCCGCCTCGCCCGGATGCTGGCAGCGGGAACTGCTGCCGTCAAAGAACCCGGAGCGAATGCTGAATCCGTCCTGTGGGCGTTGTGGCACGCCACAGGCCTCGCTTCGCGATGGTCGGAAGCAGCGCTTGAGGGCGGCAACGCCGGGGCCCGGGCAGACCGGGACCTCGACGCCATGATGGCCCTGTTCCATACGGCGGAGCGGTTCGTTGACCAGTTGCCTGGGTCCGGGCCCGAACAATTCCTGGAGTACTTGCTGAACCAGGAATTGCCCATGGATACGCTCGCCGCCCGTGCCCAGCTTGAAGAATGCGTTGAGTTGTTGACGCCGGCCAGTGCTGCCGGCCGCGAATGGCCCGTGGTCATCGTCGCCGGGCTCCAGGAGGGCGTCTGGCCCAACACCCGCCTTCGCGGCGAGTTGCTGGGCAGCACGCTTTATGCGGATGCCGTGGAGCACGGCGTGGAGTACTCCCTGGGACGGGGGCCCTTGAGCAGGCTCCGCGATATCCGTTACGACGAACTCCGGTCCTTCTCCACTGCGGTATCCCGTGCCCGCGAAGTCCTCATCTGCACGGCTGTCTCGTCCGAAGACGAGCAGCCTTCAGCGTTCCTGGACTACGCAGCACCGCTGCCGCCCGGGGAATTCCAGCGGGAGTACACGCCCGTGGACCGGCCCATGACGCTTCGGGCGCTCGTGGCCGAACTCCGGCAGCATGCCCAGGCAGCGGAACCTGGCGTGGGTGAACCGCACCTGGCACAGGACGCCGCGCGCGTCCTGGCGCAGCTCGCGGCGGCCCAACCGCCTGCTCCGGGTGCGCATCCGGATTCGTGGTGGGGACTGGCCCCACTGAGTTCGGAGGAGGCGATCGTTCCCGCCGGTGGGACCGTCAGTGTCTCCCCGTCTAAGGTCGAAGCCGTCCACAAGTCTCCCCTCGACTGGTTCGTCCAGGCTGCCGGCGGGGAAGCTGCCACCGATTTCGCCCGCAGCCTCGGTACCCTGGTCCACGGCATCGCACAGGAGTTCCCGGAGGCATCGGGGGCCGAATATGTCGCTGAGCTTGTCCGCAGGTGGCCAACCTTGGGCATGAAGGACAACTGGGAGGGCAAGCTCGACTTCCAGCGGGCCGAACTCATGGTCAGGAAGTTGGCGCAGTACGTGCTGGTCATGAGGAGCGAAGGCAGGTCCTTGGTGGGCGTCGAGCATGACTTCGAGGTTCGGCTTCCGGACCTCAGCGTCCCGGTCGAGGAGAACGATTCCGCGGTGCCTGCTGTTCGCCATGCCGTTCTGCGGGGCCAGGTGGACCGCTTGGAGATCGACGCCGAGGGCCGCCTGGTCATCGTCGACTTGAAGACGGGCAAACGCCAGCCGGGCAAAGCGGAGGTAGCCCGGCACCCTCAACTCGGGGCCTATCAGGCTGCGGTGCTGATGGGGGCCTTCCAGGACCGGGAAGGAGTGGCGGATGACGGGTCGCTGGCACCCGGCGGAGCAGTCCTCGCACAACTCGGCACCAAAACAAAGACGCCGGTGGTCCAGCAACAGGAGGCGCTGGACAGCAATGACAATTGGGCTGAGCCCATGGTCACCGAGGCATCGCACCTGATGGCGGGGGCCACGTTCGAGGCCAGGCACGATCCCGGCAAGAGTGGACATGGCGGCCACGGCTGCCGATTGCCCGATGTGTGTCCACTGTGCGCCCGAGGAAAGCAGGTAACGGAATGACGCTCGAACTCCTGGACGGAGCAGGTTTCTCCAGGGCCGGTGGCATCGGTGACCCCGTGGAACAGCTTCCGGTTCTTTTTTCGCCGGACGAGCTCGCCGGAATCCTCGGTGAAAAGAACCGGCCTACGGCGGAGCAAGCATCCATCATCGAGTCGCCGCTTGCCCCCCGGTTGGTGATTGCCGGCGCCGGTTCCGGCAAGACCGCCACCATGGCCGACCGCGTGGTGTGGCTCGTAGCCAACGGCTGGGTTCGCCCGGAGGAAGTTCTTGGCGTCACCTTCACCCGGAAGGCCGCTGGAGAGTTGGCCAGCCGGATACGTGCGAAGCTCGCAACACTCCAGCGCATTGCGGCGGCCGACGACGGTCGGATCGGTTTTCCCCCCGGCCTCGCCGAGGCCGACGAGCTTGAGCCGAAGGTTTCCACCTACCACTCGTACGCCAGCGGACTTGTGTCCGATCACGGCCTGCGACTTGGGATCGAACGGGACGTCGTGCTCCTGGGTGGCGCACAGTCGTGGCAGTTGGCCAGCGAGGTTGTAGAAGCCTACGACGGTGAATTCGAGCACTTTACGGCCGCCAAGTCCACATTGGTCAACGCCGTTATCCAGTTGGCCGGAGAATGTGCCGAGCACTTGCAGGAACCTGCCGCGGTCCGCGAGTGGATTCTGGACCGCGTGTCCGGTTTTGAGCAGCTTCCTTATGTTGCCGGCGCGGCAAAAAATCCAACGCAGGCGGCCAAGGACCTTTCTTCGATGCTCCGTACCCGCGCGAGCGTGGCCGACATGGTGGTCCGCTACCAGCAGGCCAAACGCCAACGCGGCGTCTTGGACTTCGGTGACCTCGTTGCACTGGCGGCGCGGATCGCCAGTGACATTCCACAGGCGGCCACGACGGAGCGGGCACGCTACAAGGTGGTTTTGCTGGACGAGTTCCAGGACACCTCGCACGCACAGCTTGTCTTGTTCTCCCGCCTCTTCGGCAATGGACATGCTGTGACTGCGGTGGGAGACCCGAACCAGTCCATCTATGGCTTTCGCGGTGCGTCTGCCGGCCAGTTGTTCCACTTCGTTCAGGAATTCCCTGTGCGCATCACGGACCCGCTGTCCGGTGCCGCTTCATTTGCCGTCGCACCCACCTCCTTCCTGACGACGGCATGGCGCAATGGCCGCACCATCCTGGAGGCAGCAAACACCATCGCCGCGCCGTTGAACAAGGCTGCGGTTACGGGAGGTCCGGCAGGCGATCGGGAGATGTCCGCCGTCGTGCAGGTTCCTTCGCTGGTGCCCAGCCCTGTTGCTGCCGAAGGCAGCGTGGTGCTCGGCCGGTTCGGTACCGACGAAGACGAAGCCGCAGTGATCGCGAAGGATATCCGACGCTACCGGCGGACCGTGTTCGAGGAGGAAAAGGACGGTAGCCCGGTCAAGCCCACCATGGCAGTACTGTGCCGGCGGCGGGCCCAAATGGAACCCCTTCGCCGTGAGTTCGAGCTCCAGGGGATTGACTACCAGATTGTGGGCTTGGGCGGCCTCCTTGATACCCCTGAAATCGTGGACCTGGTGGCCACGCTCAGGGTCTTGGCGGATCCGGGTCGCTCCGACTCCTTGATGCGCCTGCTGGCCGGCGCCCGTTGGCGCATTGGTCCGGCTGACCTCATGGCGTTGGGGGACTGGTCCAAATACCTTGCCCGCAGGCGCTCCAACCCGGATGTCCACACCGCCTATCCCGACGATGACGAAGACCCTGATGCTGTGGTGGTCGAGAGTGACATCACCGACGCGGCCAGTTTGGTGGAAGCCTTGGACTTCCTGCCGCGGCCAGGGTGGACCTCGGGCCACGGCCGCTCGCTGACCGCCGTGGCCTTGCAACGCTTGCAAAAATTGTCTGCCGAATTACGTTCGTTGCGCAGCTACATCGGTGATGACCTCACCACGCTCCTCGGCGAAGTGGAACGTGCCATGCTCCTGGATATCGAGGTCGCCGCCAAACCGGGAACCAGCGTCCATCAGGCGCGCCGCAACCTGGATGCCTTCCAGGATGCTGCCGCCGGCTTCCTGCAGACCTCACAACGCATCGACCTCCTGGCGTTCCTGTCTTGGTTGGAGGCCGCTGCCTCGGAGGAGGGTGGCCTGGATGCAGCGCCCGTCGAGGCCAACCGGGAGGCTGTCCAATTGCTGACGGTCCATGCTTCCAAAGGGCTGGAATGGGACGTGGTGTTTGTCCCCGGCCTCAACGCAGGAGCCTTCCCCAGCAGCAGGGACTCGCGGTGGAGCAGCGGGGCGGCGGCGTTGCCTTGGCCGCTCAGGGGCGACCACGCCGACCTTCCCCAGTGGGACCTGGACCAGCCGGACCAAAAGGGGTGGCTGGACGCTGAAAAGGTGTTCAAATCGGACGTCCAGCACCATGGTGAGGCCGAGGAACGCAGGCTCGCGTATGTGGCATACACCCGGGCAAAGTTTGTTCTCTGGGTCTCAAGCGCGGCGTGGAACGGCTCAAGGGCAGGAATTGCGGAGATGTCCGCCTTCCTGTCTGAACTGGGGCCGCTGGCCAAGGGCAACGGCCCGGCCACCATCCACCCCGAGTCCGTTGCGGAGGAGTCCCTGCCAGATTCCAGCCCGCTCACCGCAACAGTTGAGGTGGCGCTCTATCCCTACGATCCCTTGGAGGGGCCGTCGGATCCGCGCACCGGCAACAGGCTGAGGCTGGTTCCCGGCCGGCGTGTCGGTATGGACCTCGCGGCCTCCGCTGTCCTCGCGCACCTGGATGAGCCAGCAACGGAGAGCTCCAGCGTAGACCCGAACAGCAGGGCTGGCCGCTGGGCCCAGGAAGCACAACTCCTGCTGGACCGGCAACGGCAATCCAACGCCCACAGCGACGTCCATTTGCCGAGCCACATTTCAGCCTCGCTTTTTGTGGATCTGGGGGCAGACCCTGCCGCCGTGCTCGGCCAGCTCCGCAGGCCGGTGCCCCGTGAACCGGGCATCTCGGCCCGGAAGGGGACTGCCTTCCATGCATGGGTCGAGGAATATTTTGGCACCACGGGCATGCTTGATCTCGATGAGGCTCCCGGGCAGGACGCGCATATCGATGAGGCCTACGGACTTGATCAGATGGTTGAAGCCTTCAAACAGTCCGAGTGGGCCAACCGTGCGCCGGCGTTCGTGGAAGTTCCCGTCGAGACAAAAATCGGGGACGTGGTGGTCCGTGGCCGGATTGACGCTGTGTTCCGTGACGCCGACGGTCGCTGGCAACTGATCGACTGGAAAACCGGCCGTCGGCCCGCAGGCAAGCAATTGGCTACCCGGGCTGTGCAGTTGGCCGTCTACCGGCTGGCCTGGTCACGGCTTAAGGGCGTACCGCTGGAAGATGTCAGCGCAGCTTTCTACTACGTCGCTGAAGACGCGGTGGTCCGTCCGCACGACCTTGGGCAGGCAGCCGACCTTGAAGGAATCATCGCGCGTGCCCTCAACCATCACGGCCCGGGCCATCCAGCACAGGAGACCCAGTAGGCGGAGGCTTGGGCAGATCTGCCGGGGACTCCTGAGCCAACTGCCGGGTGACGTGGGTTTCAGCCCCTGAGCGGGGTCACGTTCACTACGCCGATGGCGGCCGTTGAGGTGTCCTCCGGACCAGCGGCTTCATCGGAGTCGCCGTCTGCTGAGCGGCCGGACGTTGCGTCGGTCTCGGCTGGCTGTTCCTCTGCAGGGACAGGTGACACGGACACGGAGGCGGCACCGGCATCTGGAATGGTCGCGACGCTGACCGCCGGCAGCACACCGTCGGGTGTTCCTGTGGGCACGGCAGCTTCGGCGGACGCGCGCTCTGCGCGTTCGGCTTCGTCCAGCCTTGCCTGTTCTTCGATGTCGTCGGCAAGGGACTGGAGCATTGACTCCGCCTCTGCGGTCATCTCCTCGTGCCCGGCGGCCATGGCCTTGACCAGGTATTGGGCCAGGGCGAATTCGGCGAGCAACGCGGCCCGCCGCAGGAGGTGGCCGTCCGGCGTCTCGCGTCGGACCTGGGTGTAGCGTGCCAGGACCGCGTCGATGAACGGCGCCTCGTTGGAGGCCACCAGCCAGGCGAAGTCGTCGGCTGGGTCTCCGATACGGAGGTCCGTCCAGCCGGTGACTGCCGTCACGGCGTCGTGCTGGACCATCAGGTTGTCT
Organism: Paenarthrobacter sp. NPDC018779; assembly: GCF_044391085.1. Taxonomy (NCBI): domain Bacteria; kingdom Bacillati; phylum Actinomycetota; class Actinomycetes; order Micrococcales; family Micrococcaceae; genus Paenarthrobacter; species Paenarthrobacter sp. NPDC018779. The sequence continues at coordinate 198,078 of NZ_JBIRZS010000002.1, forward strand.
TCGTGCAGATCTCCGTGGACCACCGAGGGATTGAAGCGCCAAAGCGCCACGTCTTCAAGTGCGTGCTCCCAGCGCCGAAGCAGCGCCGCGGGGATCTTGCCAGTGGTTGCGGCCTGGTCCAACTCGTTGAGCTTGCGTTGACGGAACTCGTTGGCCGAGTAGCTGGGCAGATCTGCGCTGGTGACCAGCGCCAGCGGCAGGTCATGGATCGCTGCCAGGGCAGAACCGATGTCCCGCGCGAGGTCCGCGTTGCCGGCGGACAGTTCCTCAATGGAGAGCGTGGCACCCTGCAAATGGGCATAGACGAACGTCGTCAGGTCCCCTTGCCGGACAGTCCCGGCGATGGTGGGCACATGGAACGGCAACTCAGCCCTGATGGCCGGGGCGAAGGCGCGCAGGATCATGAATTCGGATTCCAACCGGGTGCTGGCTTCGGGATGCCGGGGAGATCGGACACGCCACCGCTTGCCTTCCGCGTCAAGCAACAGCGCCGAGTCGAAGTCGGCGTCGTCATCGGAAGAATGAGCCGTAGCCGTCGGCGCCAATCCAGGCACCGCCGCAGTTGCTACAGCGGCCAGTTCAAGCGGTGTTCTTCTCACGTCTCCAACGGTAGATTGAGCGGAGCCGATGGCCATGATGCAGTGCGGCGAGTCTCCAGATCCGTAGCAAAACAGGGCTCCAGCGCACTTCGAAGCGCCTGTCCGGACGTATCCACATCAAGGGTCCGCCAAATGTTCTTTGTCGGCATGAGTCAGTACGGTAGATACATGACCTACACGGAGTCTCCTGCGCCGGCCAATCACCTCATGGACACCGTCCTTCCAGTGCGTCCTGCCGTGGTGGACCGTGGCTCTGGTGCCCGCCTCAAGCCGGGCATGGTGGAGGACCTGATCGCCTCGGGAACCGCCCAGGCCATGGTCATTTCGCAGCGCAAGGCCCTGGTGACGGAGCAGGGACTCTGGTTTGGTGATGCGCTCCGCCTGTGGGAGGACCTGAAACTGGCGGAAGACAACCCGGCCACTGCAATCTACCTGGGCACCACGTTGGGGCCGTCCTCCCTTCCGGAAGGCAGCACAGTGCTGCTGTTCACGGTCCCTGAACCCCCGGCGCCAGGCACGTCCGTGATACCGGCTGACGCTGAGTGGGCGGGCTTCCGCGAAGTCGCCGGAAGGCTCGACGCCAGCGATACTGCTTTGTTCATCGAAGCCAGCGCCATCAGCAACTGGCATGCAACACACACGCATTGCCCGCAGTGCGGTACCCCTACGGACCTGGAAGCAGGCGGATGGGTGAGGCGCTGCCCCAAGGACAACTCCGAGCACTATCCCCGGACAGACCCGGCCATTATTGTCACCGTGGTGGGTCCGGATGGCCGTCTGCTCTTGGGCGGCGGCGGTCCCACGGACGCGAAGAACTACTCCACCCTGGCCGGCTTCGTCGAGCCGGGCGAATCCCTGGAGCAGGCCGTGGTCCGGGAAATCGGGGAGGAAGTCGGTGTTCGCGTAACCGCGTGCCAGTATCTGGGCTCGCAGTCCTGGCCGTTCCCGGCTTCGCTCATGTTGGGTTTCACAGCCACCACCAGTGATTCCGTCGCCAGGCCCGACGGCGTCGAGGTCACCCGTGCGCGGTGGTTCAGCCGCGAGGAACTCCAAGCGGCCGTGCTGAGCGGTGAAATCACCATTTCCACCAGGCTGTCCATCGCACGGTCCCTGATTGAGCATTGGTATGGCGGCGTGATCGAAGACCTCCAGCCGTGACCCAAGGCATGGTTGACGCCGACGGTTCGCTGGAGGAACGAATACTCGGTGGTTTGGATGAGGAACAGCGGGAAGTAGCCAGCACCCTGACGGGCCCCTTGTGTGTCCTTGCCGGTGCGGGCACGGGCAAGACGAGGGCCATTACCCACCGCATCGCCTATGGGGTGCACTCGGGGGTGTACTCCCCGCGAAGGCTGCTGGCCGTTACGTTTACGGCGCGGGCGGCAGCCGAGATGCGCAGCAGGCTCCGTGATCTCGGTGTTCCCAATGTCCAGGCGCGGACCTTCCACGCTGCGGCGCTGCGGCAGTTGCAGTTCTTCTGGCCGCAGGCAATCGGCGGAACCCTGCCTAACCTTTTGGACCACAAAGCCACCATGATCGCAGAGGCCTCGCGCAGGCTCCGGCTCAGCACGGACCGTGCTTCCATCCGGGACCTTGCCGCAGAGATCGAATGGGCCAAGGTTTCCATGCTGACCCCGGCGAACTACCTCGAGAACGCAAAGGACAGGGGCACCCCCGGCGGTTTCGACCTGACGGCCGTTTCACGGGTGTTCCAGGCTTACGAGGACATCAAGACGGACCGCAACGTCATCGATTTTGAGGATGTGCTGCTCATTACCGTGGGCATCCTGCAAGAGGATCCGAAGGTGGCGGCTACAGTCCGGGAACAGTACCGGCACTTCGTGGTGGATGAATACCAGGACGTTTCACCGCTCCAACAGCGGCTCCTGGATCTTTGGCTGGGCGGCCGGGACGAGCTCTGCGTGGTGGGTGATGCCAGCCAGACCATCTATTCGTTCACGGGAGCTTCCCCGAAGCATCTCCTCGGGTTCAAGGCGCAGTATCCCCAAGCCACAGTGGTCAAGCTCGTCCGCGATTACCGTTCAACGCCCCAAGTGGTGAAACTGGCCAACGACCTCCTCGGTTCCAGGCGCAGCGGCGGGCCGGTGGCAGATGCCGCGTGGGCCTCGCCGCTCAAGCTTGTGGCGCAGCGGCCTTCCGGACCCGAGCCCCGTTTCCTTGAATGTCCGGACGACGAGGCAGAAGCTGCGGTGGTTGCCGGGAAGATCCAGGAATTGCTGGATGCCGGTGTCAAGGCAAGCGAGATTGCCATTCTCTTCCGCACCAACGGGCAGTCGGAAGCCTACGAGCAGGCCTTGGCATCGGCCGGCATCGGGTACCAGCTTCGCGGCGGAGAGAGGTTCTTCGCTCGGAAGGAAGTCCGCGATGCCATCCTTCAGTTGCGGGCTGCTACCCGGGCCGTCCAGGAAGGAACCCCGGAACCCCTGGGCCAGCTTGTCCGGGATATCATTGCTTCCCTTGGTTACACGGACGCAGCCCCGCATAGCGGTGGGGCCCTCCGGGAGCGCTGGGAATCGTTGGCTGCCTTGGTGGCCTTGGCTGACGAACTGGCTGTCAGCCGGGGGGAGTCCTTCAGCCTGGCGGAATTCGTCAATGAGCTGCAGGAACGCTCCGTAGCCCAGCATGCTCCCACCGTCCAGGGAGTCACGCTTGCCTCCCTCCACGCCGCGAAGGGCCTGGAGTGGGACGCCGTTTTCCTGGTTGGGCTCAGCGAAGGACTCATGCCCATCTCCTTCGCGGATTCTCCCGCAGACGTGGATGAGGAACGCCGGCTGCTGTATGTCGGAATCACCCGGGCACGGGAACACCTCAACCTGTCGTGGTCGGCGGCCCGGACACCGGGTGGCCGGGCCAACCGCAAGCCATCACGGTTCCTCGACGGCCTTCGCCCTGATTCTGTCGCATCGGCGAACGCCAGGAGCCGCGCGGGTGCGCCGCGGCGAAAAGCCGCCGCACCGGCGTCGTGCCGTGTTTGCGGGAGCATGCTCGCAACCGGAGCCGAACGCAAAGTGGGGCGCTGCAACCAATGTCCCCCCAGCTACCAGGAACAGACCTTCGAAGCACTCCGCCAGTGGCGTCGCGAGGAGGCCCAATCGGCAGACGTGCCCGCTTACGTAGTCTTCACCGATGCCACTTTGACGGCCATAGCGGAGGCGCGGCCGGAAACCCTGGAGCAGTTGGCGGGACTCGCTGGAGTGGGACCGTCGAAGCTGGAGCGCTATGGGGAGGCTGTGTTGGAGGTACTTACTGAAAGCGCAGAGCTCTGATGGCCGAGGAGATTCCCCTTCGCACCGATGACGGCGCTCCCGTCATAGTGCGCCGTTCCGCGCGCCGCCGGCGCACGGTCGCAGCTTTTTGGGAGGACGGCAATGCCGTTGTGGCCATCCCGGCCAGTTTCACCAAGGCGCAGGAACGCGAATGGGTTCGCAGGATGTTGGCCAAGCTCAAAGCCAAGGGCGAACGCCGGGGGAGCGGCGACGGCAGAAGGCGTCCGTCGTCGGACTCTGCTTTGGCGCAGCACGCTGCCCTGTTGTCCCGCACCTACCTTGGTGGCCGCGCTGTTCCGACGTCGGTCCGCTGGGTGACCAACCAGAACTCACGCTGGGGTTCGGCTACTCCGTCCGAGGGCACCATCCGGCTTTCGCACAAGCTGCAGCCCATGCCGCAATGGGTTGTTGACTATGTCCTGCTGCATGAACTGGCGCATCTTCTGGTGGCCGGGCACAACGCTGCGTTTTGGCGTCTGCTGGAGGCCTACCCGGAAACGGAAAGGGCGAAGGCGTTCCTCGAAGGCGTGAGCTTTGCCACCTCCCGCGGCTTGGGCGAAGGCCCCGCCTCGGTGGACACAGACGAGGATTAAGCAGCAGTGGCCGCCCGGATTTCCGTGGCGGCCACCGTGAGGCGCTACTTGGAGGGCGCTTCAGGTTCTCCCTCATCAGGGCCGGAGTCATCGGAAGCTTCGTCGGACGGTGAGTCACTGCCCGCTTCTTCCGCGGAGTCGTATCCACCGCTCAGGAGCTTCTGCAGGGCATCGTCCACTTCGCTGTCGCTCGCTTCCGCCAGGCGGCGGCGTTCCGAGAAGCCCTTGGGGTCGTCCAGGTCCTCGCCCGTTGGCAGGAGGTCCGGGTGGTGCCAAATGGCGTCGCGTCCGGCAACCCCGCGTTCTTCCTTGAGCGTGGCCCACAGCGTTGCAGCGTCACGGAGGCGGCGGGGCCTCAGTTCCAGGCCTACCAGGGAAGAGAACGCGTGTTCCGCAGGTCCGCCGGTGGCGCGCCGGCGCCGCACCATCTCGCGCAGGGCAGTGGCAGACGGCAACAACTTTTCGGTGGCTTCCGCGGTGAGCTCGTCAACCCAGCCTTCCACCAGGGCCAGCGCCGTTTCGAGCTTTTCGAGGGCGGCCGTCTGGACCGGGGTGCGTTCGGGCGTGAAGACACCTTGGGACAGGGCTTCCTGGATACCCTCGGGGTTGCTGGGGTCCAGGTCCCGGGCCAGGTCCTCGATCCGGGACATATCGATGTGGATGCCGCGGGCGTAGGCTTCGATGGCCCCCAGCAAATGTCCGCGGAGCCAGGGAACCTGGACGAACAGCCGGGCGTGGGCGGCTTCGCGGACGGCCAGGAACAGCCGGACGTCGTTCTCGGGCAGGCTGAGTCCTTCGCCGAACTTGGCAACGTTGGCAGGCAGCAAGGCCATTTCCAGGTCGGCGAGTGGGACTCCGATGTCCGTTGAGCTGACCACTTCGGCAGACAGGGCTCCGATCGCCTGGCCCAGTTGCATGCCGAAGATGGCCCCGCCCATGTTTTGCAGCATGGACGACGCGCCGCCCATCATGGACTTCATTTCCTCGGGCAGTTGCTGGCTGAGGGCACCGGAGAGGGCGTTGGCAATGCTGTTGGCCACGGGTTCGGTCAGCCGCTTCCAGGTGCCCAACGTTGCTTCGACCCATTCCGCACGGGACCAGGCCCGGCCGATCAGGCCCGTTGAGGGAAGGTCCGTCACGGGGTCGAGCCAGAGTTCCGCCAGTCGGAGGGCCTCGTCGATCTCGCGCTTTTGCGTGGAGTTCACGGAAGGGTCGCTGCCCGCGGCTGCGACGCGCCGGGCGTTCTCGTGGGCCAGTTGCCAGTTGACGGGTCCCTCGGAGGTGGAACTCATCATGGCCTGCACCTGGGCGAACATCTGCTGCAACAGTTGCGGATCGTTGGGCAGTCCGGCCGCTTTGGCAAGTTCGGCGGGATCGATGTTGCCCATTCCCTGGCCGCCCATCAGGTTCTGCAGCATTTCTGCCAGAGGGTCCTTGGGGTTGTCATCGTCGTTTGACGGGTTGTTGGGGTTGGTAGACATGGTGCCGCCGATCGTCGAACTGGCTGGTGATCCCCTTCACCGTACCGCGCAGGGGAGGGGCTGTCTGCCTGCGGGCGGCGTAGTTCGCTGTAGGCAAAGCAGCCCTGCAAGGTCCGGACCGCGTAGTGTGGATGCTTGGTATGTTCCCTGTGCCGCTGCCGGCGGCAGGAGCGAAACTGCCGTCACGCAGTGCCGGCTGAGAGAGGCCTCAATGCTTACTTCGCCCAGTCCCGAGGGCTCGGTTGACCCGCGTCAAACGCCCGACGCCGATCCCTCCTCCGTGCCCGCGTCACCGCCGGGCAGCAGCCGGTACATGATCATGATCGTCTCCGGCCTCCTTGCCTTGGGACTCGGTTTAGGCGCCGCTGCGTTGCCTGTTCCCTATGTGGTGGAATCTGCCGGCCCCACCTTCAATACCCTGGGCCAGGACGGCGACAAACAGGTCATCACCATCTCGGGTCGCGAGTCCTTCCCGGCGAAGGGCAATCTTGACCTCACCACCGTGGTGATGACGGGAGGCCCGAAGAGCCCGGCCACCATCTTTGACGTCTTCCGCGCCTGGCTGGACAAATCCAAGGCCATCTACCCGGAGGAACTGATCTATCCCAAGGGGACAACTGCGGAACAGACCGTCCAACAAGGCGAGATCGCCATGGAGACGTCCCAGGAAAACGCCGTTGCTGCAGCCCTGCGCGAACTGGACATTCCGTTCGAGCAGCGCCTTACCGTCGCGGGTCTTTCCGATGCTTCACCATCTGACGGCAAAATCCAGGACGGGGACCGGTTGGTCTCCATCAACGGCAAGCCGATCACCTCCATGAGCGTCATCCAGGCGGAGTTGTCAGCGGGAGCCGGTGCTCCGGCAACGGTCGTGGTTGAACGCAACGGTTCCGCTGTCACGGAAACCGTGACGCCAACCAAGAACTCCAACGACCGGTACGTGCTTGGGGTCCTTCTTTCCAGTGATTTCACCTTCCCGTTCGATGTGAAGATTTCGCTGGACAACGTTGGTGGACCGAGTGCCGGGATGATGTTTGCCCTCGGGATTGTGGACAGCCTGACGCCGGGGGACATGACCGGAGGCAAGCACGTGGCCGGAACGGGAACCATCACTGCGGACGGTGCCGTGGGAGCCATCGGCGGGATCGCGCAGAAAATGATCGGTGCCAGGGACCACGGGGCCACCATGTTCCTTGCCCCTGCAGCGAATTGCGCAGACGTGGTTGGGCACGTGCCTGATGGTCTCCAAGTGGTCAAGGTGGAGACGCTGGCTGATGCCACCACAGCCGTGGAACGGCTCGGCGCGGGCCAGGACACGTCAAGCCTTCCCACCTGCACAAACAACTAGACTGGCGGTGGAACTTAGCTCCACCGCCACTCGTGGCATATATGACGGCTCTGCCTGCACCCAGCGGCGGAAGCTGTTGAACACACGCACACCGACTGTTAACTGACGACCACCAATGAGGTACAGAGTTTGTCCCGTCCCGCCAGCTCCAGCCCGCCCGGAAGATCGCCGCTGAGACGAGGTGCCCTGACTCCGACGCTGATCGTCGTAGCCGTGGCGGTCGTCGGTTTCATATTCTTCGCCAACGTGTGGACAGATGTCCTGTGGTACCAGCAGTTGGGGTTCTTCGAGGTTTATATCCGCGAGAACCTTGCCCGGATCCTGACGTTCCTGGTTGGCTTCGCCATGATGTTCGCGGCCGTCTTCTTCGCCATCCGGATCGCGTACCGCTCACGCCCGGTCTATGCTCCGGACGCGGAGTCGCGCGACAACCTCAACCGTTACCAAGCTCAGCTCGAACCGGTACGCCGCGTGGTCATGATCGGCCTGCCCATCCTTTTCGGCCTTTTTGCCGGAAGTGCGGCAGCGAGCCAGTGGCAGAAGGTCCTCCTGTTCTTCAACCAGGAACCGTTTGGCCAAACTGACCCGCTGTTCAACATGGACATCAGTTTCTACCTCATGTCCCTGCCCTTCCTGGGCTTCATCACCGGATTCCTCATCAGCATCGCGGTGGTTGCCGGGATCGCGGGCATCCTGACGCACTACCTCTACGGCAGCATCCGCCTCATGGAGCGGGGTATCTTCACCAGCCGCGCTGCGCAGATCCACATAGCCGTAACGGGCGCCTTCTTCCTGTTGCTGCTCGGCGTCAACTTCTGGCTGGATCGCTACACGACGGTCCAGAGTGCTTCGGGACGTTGGGCCGGAGCGCTCTACACCGATGTCAACGCCGTGGTTCCCACCAAGGCGATTCTCGCAGTGGCCGCCGGCCTGGTAGCCATCCTGTTCATCGTGGCAGCGGTGATCGGCCGCTGGCGCCTTCCGGTCATCGGAACGGCCATGCTGATCATCACGGCCATCCTCGCCGGCGGCGTCTACCCCTGGGTCATCCAGCAGTTCCAGGTGCGCCCGTCCGAAAACACGCTGGAGCGGGAATTCATCGGCCGCAACATCAACATGACCCGGGCTGCCTATGGCTTGGACAAGATCGATGTGTCCGCCTACAACGCCACCACCACTGCAACGAGCGGTGCCTTGGCCAAGGATGCGCAGACGGCCGCCAACATCCGTCTCCTGGACCCGAACCTGATCTCGTCGGCGTTCTCCCAGCTTGAGCAGTACCGCCCTTACTACCAGTTCCCGCAGACGCTCAACGTGGACCGCTACACGATCGACGGGAAGGTGCAGGACACTGTCATCGCTGTTCGCGAACTGAACCCGGATGGCCTCAGCGCCAACCAGCAAACCTGGGTCAACCGGCACATTGTCTACACGCACGGTTACGGCGTGGTGGCCGCAAAGGGCAACAAGTTCACCGCTGACGGCAAGCCGGATTTCCTTCAATCGGGAATTCCTTCCAGCGGTGTCCTGGGTAACGACTCCAGCTACCAGCCGCGGATCTACTTCGGCGAAAACTCGCCGGAATACTCAATCGTGGGTGCTCCGGAAGGTGCCCCGCACCGTGAGCAGGACCGTCCGGCCGGCAGGGAAGGCAGCGGTGAAACCCAGTACACCTTCACCGGCAACGGCGGGCCGAACGTCGGAAACTGGCTGAACAGGATCCTGTACTCCATCAAGTTCCAGTCTTCGGACCTGCTGCTGTCCGACGGTGTCAATGAGAAGTCGCAGATCCTGTACGACCGCAACCCCCGCGACCGCGTCGAGAAGCTGGCGCCGTACCTCACCGTGGATGGAAATGCTTATCCTGCCGTCGTTGACGGACGCGTCAAGTGGATCGTTGACGGCTACACCACCAGCCAGTACTTCCCGTACTCCCAGCCACAGCAGCTGCAGAACGCTACTGCAGACTCACAGACGAGTGCCGGACGCACTGTTGCCCTGCCCAACAGCTCGGTCAACTACATCCGAAACTCGGTCAAGGCCACGGTGGATGCCTATGACGGCTCGGTGACGCTCTACGCGTGGGACGACCAGGACCCCATCCTCAAGGCCTGGCAGAAAGTCTTCCCCACGACGTTGAAGCCGTTCACCGAGATGTCCGGTGACCTCATGAGCCACGTCCGTTACCCGGAAGACCTCTTCAAGGTCCAGCGCGAACTGCTGGGACGCTACCACGTCACGGATGCTGACAGCTTCTACCAGAACAACGACGCTTGGAGCGTTCCGAACGATCCCACGGTGTCCGAAGCAGTGAAGCAGCCGCCGTTCTACATGTCCCTGCAGATGCCGGACCAGGACAAGCCAGCTTTCCAGCTCACGTCCTCGTTCATTCCGCAGACCGTGAATGGCAGTGCAAGGAACATCCTGTACGGATTCCTCGCCGCTGATTCCGACGCCGGCAACGTCAAGGGGGTCAAAGCTGACAGTTATGGCAAGCTGCGGCTGCTCCAGTTGCCAACTGACACGCAGGTACCGGGTCCAGGCCAGGCGCAAAACAAGTTCAACTCCGATCCCACAGTGTCGCAGGCCCTGAACCTGCTGCGGCAAGGTGCCTCGGATGTCTTGAACGGCAACCTGCTGACCCTGCCGGTTGGCGGCGGCTTGCTCTACGTACAGCCGGTCTACCTGAAGTCGACCGGTGAGACCTCCTACCCAACACTGCAGCGCGTCCTGGTGGCTTTCGGCGACAAGATCGGCTTTGCGCCGACGTTGGACGAAGCCCTGGACCAGTTGTTTGGAGGTAATTCCGGTGCCACAGCCGGCGACTCGGACAACAACGGCCAGACCCCGGCCACTCCGCCCGGGACAACCACTCCGCCGGAGGGCAGCATGGACGCCAAGGCAGACCTCAAGGCAGCTCTTGATGAAGCCAACAAGGCAATCGTTGATGGCCAGGCCGCCCTCGCAAAGGGCGACTTCGCGGGCTACGGAGATCAGCAGAACAAGCTGTCCGCAGCCCTCAAGAAGGCCCTCGACGCTGAAACCCGGCTCGGTGTGACACCTGCGCCGACGGCTACCCCCAGCGCCACTCCAAGCGCGACGCCGTCTCCCTCGCCGAGCAACTAGCCCGGCAGCGATTCCCTGAAGCAGGTGCCCGTTCCTTCCAGGAGCGGGCACCTGCTGCATGTGGGGGGAGACGCACATCACGCCACCAGGATTTGGTCTCCCATTCACCGGACGGTAATGTTGTTCTTGCGACGCGGGGTGGAGCAGTTCGGTAGCTCGCTGGGCTCATAACCCAGAGGTCACAGGTTCAAATCCTGTCCCCGCAACTGGAGAAAAAGTCCGGATCAGCACAAGCTGATCCGGACTTTTTGCTTGCCTGGAAAATCCTCCTCGATCATCGACGGGCTGAACGGCGGTAAAAGTGATCTGCGGCACGATGGTGCCGAAGTGGTCAAAACCGCAGTCGCCATAGGGTAAAGTTGATGGAGCGACGCGGGGTGGAGCAGTTCGGTAGCTCGCTGGGCTCATAACCCAGAGGTCACAGGTTCAAATCCTGTCCCCGCAACTGGGAAAGGCCCGGATCAGTATGTACTGGTCCGGGCCTTTGTTTTATCCGCGCAGCCGTGGTGCCGGCATCATGTTCCCTCCGGCCACGGTGCATGTCACGCCAGGAAGGCCCGCATGGTCAAAGAAGACTACGACGACGCACCCAAACCCCAGGTTCTGCAGAGGGACAGCCCCGTGGCCGTATACCAGCAGGTAGCGGACGTTTTGACAGATCAGGTGAGCCGGCTGGAACCCGGTTCGCGCATCCCCACCGAAGAATCGTTGATGGACCGGTACGGGATCAGCCGGACTACGGTGCGGAAGGCCATCGAAACCTTGGTGGCAAAGGGCCTGTTGGTCCGCCGCCAGGGTAAGGGAACCTTCGTCATGGCCCAGCGGCCCGTGCGCCTGCTGAACCGCCTGGCACCCTTCATGGAGACGTTCACTGCTGCGGGAATGAAGACGGTCAAGGGCTTGATCGAATACAAGTGGATGGAAAAGGACCGGACAGTTCCAGCCAAGCTCGTATCCGAGGACAACCTGGTACTGGTTATCCGCCGGTCGTACTCCAGCGCCGGATGGCCCTATGCGATTGCGGAGATCTTCATTCCTTCCCACATTGGCCGACACATCAGCCTCGCCGATGCGGAGAAGAACTCCATCTACCAGGTGATCCAGGACAGGACCCTGAAGCCGCTCCAGCGGGCCGAAATTACCGTGACCATGCATGCACCTCCCGAGCACCTGGCTGATGCCCTCAACGTGCGGGGCTTCCCCATGGTGCCACGCCTGGAGCGGACCACGTTGGGGCCGGATGGCGAAGTCCTGGAATGTACCGTGACGTACTTCCATCCCAAGGGGTTTGAGATCAGGGCTGAAGTTGCCACGGAAGCAAGCCCCGGTGCGGACAGCGCAGGAGTGCCCGCGAGCTGAGCCCAGCGCTCGGATGACATCCCAGGTTATTAAACGGCGAATGGCCCGGTCCTGGAGAACCAAGCCATTGGACGGCGAATGGCCGGGTCCAACTGAACCCGGCCATTCGCATGGGACTTGCGGGACTTAGAGCTTGTCGAAGTCCGCCTCGTTGATGGTGGCACCGGAGGCCGCCGGGGCACCTGCACCGAGGGCAGGCTTGCTGCCACCGGACTTGAGTGCTGCCAGGCGGGCTTCGATTTCCGTCTGCTCACCCAGGTCCTCAAGCTGGTTGAACTGGGCGTCGAGGCTTGAAGCCGCCAGTTCCTGCTGCCCAAGGACCTTGGCTTCTTCCCGGCGGATCTTCTCTTCGAAACGGCCAACCTCGCTGGTGGGGTCCATGATGTCGATGCTCTTGAGGGCATCGTGCACCTGGGACTGCGCAGCAGCGGTCTTGGAACGGGCCACCAGCTCGTTGCGCTTGGCGGTGAGTTGGTTGAGCTTGTTCTTCATTTGGTCGAGGCCGCTCTTGAGCTTGTCCACAACCTCGGTCTGGGAAGCGATGCTCGGTTCGGCCGCCTTGGCTTCGGATTCGGCCGTCATCTGGCGCTGGATGGCAACCTTCGCCAGGTTGTCGAACTTCTGTGCATCCGCCGCGTCGCCGGCCGCACGGTACTCATCGGCTTTCCGGGATGCTGCCAGGGCCTTGTTGCCCCAGTCCTGGGCGTTCTTGACGTCCTCGTTGTAATCGGCCTGCAGCATGCGCAGGTTGCCGATGGTCTGGGCAACGGCTGACTCGGCCTCGGCAATGTTGTTCGTGTAGTCGCGGACCATCTGGTCCAGCATCTTCTGCGGGTCCTCGGCCTGGTCAAGCAAAGAGTTGATGTTTGCCTTGGCCAGTTGTGCGATCCGACCGAAAATGGACTGCTTAACCATGGTGTTGCCTTTCGTCCTGCTCAGTGGAGCCCACTGAAATCAGTGATCAGTTGTTGTACCGCTTCTACATGGGGTGGGAACCCCACCTAGTTTGTGCTGGCCGGAACCAGTGTGGTGCCTAGAAGCTGCCGGAGTCGCCGCCGCCGAAGTCTCCTCCGCCACCGCCCCAGTCGCCTCCGCCGCCTGAGTCGCCGCCGAAGAAGCCGCCGCCTCCACCGCCGTCGCTGTGGCCTCCGCCCCAGCCGCCGTGGCCGCCGTTGAGGATGGAGTTGATGAGGATGCCGCCAAGGATGGCGCCCCCGAGGCCTCCGCCTCCGCCGCCTCCACCGAACATGCCGCCCCGGCCGTAGCCTTGGTCGGCGTAGCCAAAGTGGTCAACGTCAGCCTGTGCCAGTTGGGCCGCCTGCGCCGCGAGCGAGTGTGCCTGCTGGGCGTAGGTCAGGGCAGTCACAGGATCGTTGCGTGAGATGGACAAAGCGTAATCGAGGTTCCGTTGGGCTTCTGCCAGACGGGTCCTGGCTTCGGTCCCCACGCCGCCGCGGCGTGCAGTGATGTAGTCCGAGGTGGCACTGATCTGTGCTTGTGCCGCCATGATGGTCTGCTGCAGGGAGGCCTGGGCACGACGTGCCTGCTCTTCCTGGTCCCGAATGCCGGAGAGCGACTGGTCCAAGGCCTGGTGTGCTGTCTCCACGCGGTTCAGCGTCGCCAGGGGATCGATCCTGCCGCCTTGGATTTCCGTCTTGACCTGCGCCAGGGCAGCTTCGACGCCGGCAACCGGTCCGGCAAGTTCCGGGTGCTGGCCGGACTGGATCATGGCCCGCGCCTGTGCCAGGTCCTGGCTTGTTTCGGCAACGGCGCTCTCCAAGGACGTGCGGGCCTCGTCAAGGCTTCCCGCGGTCTTGGAAATGGCGTCGATCAGCACGTTGGTCTGGTGCAGGCTTTCTTCTGCGGCGCGAACCGCAACGGCGGCCAGGCTGTTCTCCCCCGAGCCAAGCTTCTCCTGTGCTGTTGCGGCTGCGTTGTTCACGAAGGCCAGGCGTTCCTTGGCCTGCATGATGTTGTCCGAGACCTGTGCGACGGCCGAGTCGGCGTACTTGGCGCGGAGCGTCTCCAGCGACTGTTCCGCAGTCGCGATTTTCGCGTCTGCCTCACGAGCGCCGTCGGTAACAGCGGCCAGGGCCTGCGGCGCATTCTTTTCCAGTTCGCGCAGCGAATCGAAATCGGACTTCTGGTCCCGCAGCGACGCCAAGGCGGCTTCGGAGCGGCGGATGATTTCACCGAGCCAGCTGCGCTGTTGGTCTTCGGTGTCCGGAATGTGGTCATCGAGTTGCTGCTGCAGTTTGAAGGACTCAGTCATGTGGCCCTTGGCTTCCTGCAGGGCCTTGGTGAAGTTGCCGATCGCGGCGTCGCCGTACTGCGCCTGCGCGAAGCCGAGTTCCTGTTCGCTGGACTTGATGGCGTCGTCCGCTTCGATGAGCAGCGAGCCGCTCCTCTGCCGGAGTTCGGGGATGCTGAGGCCGGCGAGGGGATCGAGCTGTTCGCCCTGCGGTCCGTAACTGGCGCTGGAGGCCTGTCCGGACTTCTTCCGCCGGTTGCGCAGGTACAGGTAGGTGCCCACGCCACCGGCAGCAACGACGCCGACACCCACCAGGACGCCTACGCCTGCGTTGCCGCTCGGCACGGTTCCGCTGCCACCGCCGGCCGCGTCACCAATGGCAGCCGCGGTGTCGATCGCAGCCTGTGCATAGTCCTTTTTGCCCGCGCCAAGGTTCGCAGCGATGGCGTTCTGGGTAATGTTCGTCCGCTTGGAGTAGATGGAACTCGCGGAGTTCGGGGCGAAGTAGTACTGACCGGCTGTGGAGATAGCCAAAAGAACGTCAGCCTTGCCCATCTTCTTGTTCGTTGCGACAGCTTGACCCCACTGTGCAGGATCCGACGGGTTCTCGAAGGAGTTCACCGTCACCACATAGAGGTTGTACTTGTGGTCCTTCAACGTCTTCTGGATGGCGTCCTGGACTTCGCCCTTCCGGCTTCCAAGGACGTTGGCATCATCGACGATGTTTGTGCCGGATGGAATGGTGACTGGATCAGCGGCCCACGCCGCACCCGCCGGCAGGGCCAGCACTCCAGCCACGCCAATCACGGCGAGTACACGTTTCACTATTGACCGCATGTGCAACCCTTCAGCACGTCTGCGACTGGAACAAGGCGAACCAATCGTCACAGAATGCTCAGCGCCCCCACGCATGGTGTGTAAAGCCGCAGGTCGCTGTGGCAATTCCTCTTGATTCTATGGTGCACCTGATACCCCGTCCACCGGGGTGAATATGCCACCAGCGAAATGAAGGAGAAAGCCCGAAGGGTCGCGCGTTGAAGCATGAATCGAGGTTCCGGCGACTCTCGTCACCGAACCCATCCAGGCTTTCAGGAAGCTCCCAGCGAACGTCCGAAATTGTTCCAGTAAATAGGGCCATAGTTAGGGGAGACGAGAACGAAAGGAAGTCCCATGACGGAGAACCCAGCACAGGGCGCCGCTTCGGAAAACCGCGAGCCGAACGAGCCGCGCGATCCTGCCGCCAGCACTTCGGATGCAACTCCCACACAGCAGCAGCCCGCCTGGAACTCCGATCAGCGAACGGGGTCCCAGCCCACCACGCCGATGCCGGCATTCCAGCCGCCGACCGCCGCGAGGGCAGGGGCTCCGGAACAGAACCCCAACGGCGGCCAGGATACCAACCGCAACAACAATGCGGCGTCCGGGGAGCCAACTGCGTCCCACCCCCACTCGAGCGCGCACCAGGGTCAGCAGCAGCCGCCCTATGCAGGCCACATGTACCAAGGGGGCAGTCAACGCCCGGACTATCCACAGCGCCATCCGTTCTACGGTTCCGGTCAAAACCCAGGAACGCCCGGGCAGTCCCAAGGCGGCCAGGCCCCGGGCGCCCAGGGTCAGGCGCAGTTCAGCAGCCTCCCCGGTGGGCCATACGGAGCCCAGCAGGGACAAGGCATGCACCAAGGACCCCAGCACACAGCGGTTGCCACCAAGCGCAAGCCCGTCTTCGGCGTAGGCACCCTGGTTGCCAGCATCCTTGCGGCAGGCCTGGTGGGCGGCGGCGTCGTGGCCGGCAGCAACATGCTGTGGGATCAACCCGCAACCACGTCTTCGAGCAGCGGACAGTCCAGCACGGTCATCGTCAATAACAAGGACGACGTCAACGCCATTACGGCGGCCGCCGCGAAAGCGTCGCCCAGCGTGGTGACCATCAAGGCCACCAGCGGCAACGAGGGTGGCACCGGCTCCGGCATCATCATTGACGACCAAGGCCACATCCTGACCAACACCCACGTAGTCACGCTGGACGGTGCCACGTCCAATGCAGCCATCGAGGTCCGTACCAGCGATGGCAAGGTCCTTAAAGCTACAGTCGTGGGCACGGACCCCCTGTCCGACCTCGCTGTCATCAAGGTTTCGGATGCGTCGGGACTGGTACCTGCCACCCTGGGTGACTCTTCCAAAGTCAACGTGGGGGACACCGCAGTGGCCATCGGCGCGCCGCTCGGCCTGACGGGAACGGTGACGGACGGAATCGTTTCAACCCTGAACCGGACCATCAGCGTGGCGTCTTCCGCGGCGCCCAAGGACGGTTCGGACAACTCCCAGGGCGGTGACCAGGGCTTCCAGTTCGCCCCTCCGGGGGGTGGACAGAGCCAGAGCACCAGCAACGAGGGTTCGATTTCCATCAACGTCATCCAGACTGATGCCGCCATCAACCCTGGCAACTCCGGTGGTGCCTTGGTGAACAGCAAGGGTGAAATCATCGGCGTCAACGTGGCCATTGCTTCGGCAGGCAGCAGCTCCGCCACTTCGTCCAGCGGCAACATCGGTGTTGGCTTCAGCATCCCGATCAACCACGCCAAGAGGGTGGCCCAGGAAATCATCGATACGGGCAAGGCCAGCCACGGCCAGTTCGGCGTCTCTGTCCGGGCCAAGTCCTCGACGGGCAGCGACTCGGGCTTCTCGGTTGGCGCCGAAGTTGCTTCCGTGACCAGCGGTTCCGCGGCCGCCAAGGCAGGCATCAAGGTTGGCGATGTGATCACGAAGTTCGGCGATTACTCCATCAGCGATCCCAACCAGCTGACCGCTGCAGTGCGTGAGCAGTCGGCGGGGGCAAAGGTGAAGGTCACCATCGTCCGGAACGGACAGTCGCAGGATGTCGACGTCACCCTGGATGCGGCACAGCAGTAACGGGCATCTGCGGAATCAGCCGCACCTGAAGAAAGAACCATCGACGGCGGGCCGCACCTGGGAGGCGGCCCGCCGTCGTGCTTTACCGGCAAGTTCGCTTCACCAAGGCGACGAAACAGGCGTTAACGCCGCCATGGAATTTTGCGGGCAATATGCTTAGCTAGGGGAAGCCCACGTGTTGGGCAATTTCACGGCCACGCTTTGAAGGTTGGCCGTCCACAAGCATGGAAGGCTGCTTCGAAGACAGTGGAAGACACATTGAAGATTGTGGTCCTGGTCAAGCACGTCCCGGACGCGCAGTTCGACCGGCACATCACCGGACCAGGCAACACCACCGATCGTGACGAGAGCATCTTGTCCGAACTTGACGAGTACGCCCTTGAGGCAGCGCTGCAGCTGGCCGAAGAGCGCGGCGGCGTGAAGGCGGGCAACGAGGTCATTGCCCTGAGCATGGGCCCGTCCGGAGCAGTGAATGCCGTGAAGAAGTCGCTTCAAATCGGTGCCTTCTCCGGCGTCCACCTGAGCGACGAGGCCTTGGCGGGCTCCGACGCGGCCGCCACTTCGCTGGCACTTGCCGCCGCCATCCGCCATCTTTCCGCGGATGGCCGGCCCGTTGACCTGGTTCTCACCGGCATGGCTTCCACGGACGGCGAGACGTCGCTGGTTCCGGCGCAGCTCGCTGAGCGCTTGTCCCTGCCCCAGGTAACGTTCGCCTCCAGCCTGGAGGTGAACGGCCGCACCGTGGTGGCCCGTCGCGATACCGGGCTCCACTCGGAGACCATCGAGGCGCAGCTGCCCGCGGTAGTGTCCGTGACGGACCAGATCAACGAGCCGCGGTACCCGAACTTCAAGGGCATCCTGGCCGCCAAGAAGAAGAAGATCGCTTCCCTGTCCCTCGCGGACATTGGCGTCGATGCCTCCCAGGTGGGCGCCGCGGGTTCCTGGACCGTGGTGGAATCGGCTGAGGCCCGTCCGCCGCGGACCGCCGGCACCATCATCACCGACGAAGGCGACGCCGGCATCAAGCTGGTCGACTTCCTGGCCGCACAGAAGCTGCTCTAAAGGGGACCCCACACCATGGCAAACGCACTTGTATTCATTGACAACCCCGGAGCCACGCTCAAGAAGAGCAGCCTGGAGCTCCTGACCCTTGCCCGGAAACTGGGGGAGACCGCCGTCGCCATCAATGGTCATGTGGCCGACGACGTCGCCGCCGCCTTGGGTGCCTATGGCGTCACCACGGTCTTCCGGCCGTCGTCGGACGACCTTGGCGACTACCTTGCCGGACCCAAGGCCGCCTACCTGGCTGCGGCTGTGGGAGCCTCCGGTGCCACCGCAGTTCTGCTTGAGAACTCTCCCGAAGCCAAGGAAATTGCCGGCCGTCTGGGCATCAAGCTCAGCGCGGGCGTCATCACGGACGTCGTGGACGTGGAAGCGGACGGAACGGCGCACAAGTCGGTCCTTGCAGGCTCTTACACCACCACGGCCAAGGCGACCACGCCGGTGTCCGTGTACTCGGTGAAGGCGAACACGGTTGAACCCGAGCCGGCTGCCGCTGCTGCAACGCCCGCCACGGCCACAGTGGAGGTACCTGGCGATGCCGCGGCAGGTTCTGCACGGATCTCGTCGCGGTCGGACAAGCCTGTCAGCGGACGCCCCGAGCTGAGCGAAGCCCGCATCGTGGTGGCCGGTGGCCGAGGCGTGGATGGCGACTTCGGTCCTGTCGAAGAGTTGGCTGATGCACTCGGCGCTGCGGTCGGTGCTTCCCGTGCTGCGACGGATGCCGGGTGGATCGGCCACGATGCCCAGGTTGGCCAGACGGGTGTGACGGTTTCGCCGCAGCTTTATATTTCGGCGGGCATTTCCGGCGCCATCCAGCAAAAGGCCGGCATGCAGACATCCAAGGTCATTGTTGCCGTTAACAAGGACTCCGAGTCTCCCGTGTTCGAGATAGCGGACTTTGGCATCATTGGCGACCTCTTCAAGGTCCTGCCGCAGGCTACGGCCGAGATCAAGAAGCGGAAGGGCTGATCCTTTGACTTCTGGCGTTTCGTCAGCGAAGAGCCCGTTCAACACCTCCACGGAGCGTGTTGAGCGGGTGCTTTGTTTTACTGCCCATCCGGACGACATCGACTTTGGAGCGGCGGGCACCATCGCAGCATGGACTGCCGCGGGAGTCCAGGTCAGCTACTGCATCATGACCGACGGCGACGCCGGCGGATTCGATCCGGTGGACCGGGAAAGGATCATCGAGCTCCGGGCCGAAGAACAGCAGCGTGCTGCCGCCCTGGTGGGCGTGCGGGATATCCACTACCTCCACGAACGTGACGGCTACCTGGAACCCACCCACAAGGTCATCAAGCAAGTGGTCAAGCTGATCCGGGAGATCCGCCCGGACATTGTGCTGACCATGCATCCGGAAAGGAATTGGGACCGGATCCAGAAGAGCCACCCGGACCACCTTGCGGCGGGGGAGGCCGTGACCCGCGCCGTTTACCCGGCCGTGGAGAACCCCTTCGCCTACCCCGAACTCGCAGAGGCAGGACTTCAGGCTTTCAAGCTGCCGTGGCTGTGGTTTATCTCCAGCCCGGAAGCCCTTGAGAACCATGCCGTGGACATCACGGAACACGTTGATGCCAAGCTGGACGCCATCAGGATCCATGCGAGCCAGCACCCGGACATCGAGGGGATGGAACGCGTGGTCCGGGGGAACCTGCTCGCCAACGGACAACGCGCCGGGCTGGCTGAAGGACGGAGTGCGGAGCGGTTCCACGTGGTGGCGATCAACGGTTCCAGCACTATCGCAGGCTTCTAGTATTGCCCTCGTGTAACCCCTGCCATATGCTTGACCTCGGTTAAATCATATTTATTTGAGGAAGGCAGACTTTGATGGCGAAGACTGCACAGCAGCCGGTTCTTGTGATCATGGGAGTTTCCGGCTCGGGAAAATCAACCGTTGCCGGCGTCCTGGCAGGGAAGCTCGGATGGGACCTTGCCGAAGGTGACGATCTCCACCCTGAAGCAAACGTAGCCAAGATGCACTCCGGACAGGCGCTCACGGACGAGGACCGTTGGCCTTGGCTCGAGATTATCGCCGCCTGGATCCGGAAGCGGACGGAAAGCGGAACCCCGGCGATCATCACGTGTTCGGCCCTGAAGAAGAAGTACCGCGACGTGCTTCGAGGAGAAGGCGTCGTCTTTGTGTTCCTCCAAGGCAGCAAGGACAAGATCTCGGACCGCCTGGCCTCCCGCCACGGCCATTTCATGCCGCCTTCGCTCCTGGAATCCCAGTTTGAGGCGCTTGAGGAGCCTACAGAGGAGGAGAACTACATCTCGCTGTGTGTCTCGGCGTCTCCGGCTGAGGAAGCGGAGGAAGTGATCGAACGGCTGGGTCTTCTGCCCGCCGTCGCCGAGGGCAACGAAACGACTGCCTTGTGATTGCGCTCAAGACGGCAGCGCTGGTGCCCGCAGAGGTCCAGGGCTGGACCGGCCACGACACGCAACTCCTGGTGGTGGCCGCCCTGGGAATCGCGCTGATCGTGGTCCTGATCGCGAAACTGAAACTGCATCCCTTCCTGGCCCTGGTGCTGGGTTCGGCCTTTGTTGGCCTGGCCTCCGGCGTTGAGCTCGGAAAGGTCATCACAAACTTCGAAGACGGCGTGGGCGGGGTCCTCAAGGAAGTGGGGCTCCTGATCGCCTTGGGCGCGATGCTCGGCAAGCTCCTGGCCGACTCCGGGGGAGCGAACCGCGTGGTGGATACGCTCATCGCGAAGGCAAGCGGCAACAAGCTGGTCTGGATGATCACCTTGGTTGCGGTCATCATTGGCCTGCCCATGTTCTTCGAGATCGGCTTGGTTCTGCTCCTCCCGGTGATCGTGCTGGTGACGCAGCGTTCCAAGATGAAGCTGATGCGCATCGCCATCCCCGCCTTGGCCGGCTTGTCGGTGCTGCATGGACTGGTGCCGCCGCACCCGGGGCCGCTGATCGCGATCAGTGCCGTGAAGGCCGAATTGGGGACGACCCTGGCCTTGGGCATCCTGGTGGCCATTCCCACCGTGATCATTTGTGGTCCGTTGTTCTCCCGGCTGGCTGCCCGATGGGTACCTGTCGACGCGCCGGCCGTCGCCGGTGGCATCGACACCCAGCACAGTGCCGACCTCAGCGACGTCAAACGGCAACCATCGTTCCTTGTGACGCTGCTGACCATCATCTTCCCCGTGGTACTCATGCTCCTGAAGGCGCTGGGCGGCATCATCTGGCCGGATGCTGCCACTGCGCCGGCCATCAGGATCTTCTTCGACTTCGTGGGCCAGCCCCTTGTCGCCATGACGCTGGCCGTGCTGGCGGCAATCGTGACCTTCGGGTATGCGGTGGGTTTCACGGGCAGCAAGATCACCGCCAAGCTTGGAGACAGCCTGGGACCAATCGCGGCCATCCTCCTGATCGTAGGCGCCGGTGGTGGTTTCAAGCAGACCCTGATCGGCGCGGGGGTGGGCGACGCCGTCAAGAAATGGGCCGAAGGCGCCAATATGTCTGTGTTGGTCCTGGGCTTCATCGTCGCCGTGGCCCTCCGCCTCGCCACAGGATCGGCGACGGTGGCTACCGTGACCGCTGCCGGAATCGTAGCGCCCCTGGCAGGCAGCCTCAGTCCTACGCACGCGGCCTTGCTGGCGCTGGCGATCGGTGCCGGCTCGCTGTTCCTGTCCCACGTCAATGACGCAGGCTTCTGGCTGGTCAAGGAACTCTTCGGACTGACTGTAGGTCAAACCTTCAAGACCTGGTCCGTAATGGAGACCCTGATCTCCGTGGTGGGTTTCGGCTTCGTGATGCTGTTGTCGCTCGTTTTGTAGCGACGGCTTTTCGCAGCGCAAAGTACGACGGCGGCCGTACCGTAGGTGGGACGGCCGCCGTCGGGCGTTAAGACGGGGTGGACTCAGGCGGCGCCCAAGGGAACCACCACGACAGGAGCGGAGGTGGGCTCTTTGGACCCACCCCTGGGCTCAACCGTGATGGCTACCGATGAAGCCGCTGACAATCCCTTCACAACGGCAGGCTTGGACAGGCTTTCGGCATCCATGGTGCCCTGGGAGACCGGCGCGGAACCATCCTTCGGCAGCGTCCATAGCTGGTAGACCTTGCCGCTCGGGGCAGGAGCCACCCCGTTCATGAGCACCACGAACGAGTCCTTTGCCGAGGAAGCGGAGATCGTGGCGGTGCCACCTCCGGGAACGTCCGCGGTCTTCTTCTGGACGTCCTGCGCCTGGAGGACCTGGTTGATGGGATCGTTCTGGGCAGAAACATACGCGCCTACACCGACTCCTGCCACTGCGATCGCGGCTGCGGCGGCAGCGCCGATGATCCACGCCCGCGCTCCTGCCATCCCTCGACGTTCCTTGCGCTTGAGCCGTGCACTGGCGAGATCGGCGACGGCCGCTCCTCCGGAGGGCTCTCCCGTGGACGGAGCAACAGCCTCGGCAGTGGACTGCGTTGCGGGTGAGGTCAGCGCGATCCTGTCCATGATGGAGTCGAACAAGCCGGCAGGGGGCTCCTCCTCCGGTGCAAAGGTAACGGCCAGCGTTTCGTGTGCCTGGCGAACCCTCTCCCGGAACTCCGGGCCCTCGGGAGCGTCCTTGACGTAGTCGTCGATCAGGGCACGTTCTTCCTCGGTCAAGGCGTCCAAGGCATAAATTTCGGCAAGTTCAAGGAGTCGGCCCTCGGCAAGGTCGGTTGCGATGTGGTTCGCGAACATTTTTCGGATAAATCCTCCACCGGTGTTTTCACTCATCTCAGCCCACCCCCAAGCACGTCTTGAGGCGCAGGAGGCCGTCCCGGATCCGCGACTTGATGGTGGGCACGGCTGCGCCGAGCCGTTCGGCAACCTCGCGGTAGGTGAGGCCGCCGTAGTAGGCCAGCCGGACAGACTCCTGCTGGGTCTCGGTCAAGGTTCCCAAGCAGCGGACCACAGCCTCGGCTTCGAGGTTGGTACCGGCTTCTTCGGCTACCACGTCGCGGTCGGGATCCTGGCTGGAAGCGCCGTAGCGCGCCTCCCGGTCAGTGGCTGCCTGCACGGCACGGACGCGGTCAATGGCCCGGCGGTGTGCAATGGTCATCAACCAAGCCAAAGGTGTTCCCGCGCCACGGTCGAACTTCGCGGCGCCTTGCCAGACCTGCATGAAGACTTCCTGGGAGGCGTCCTCGCTCAGTTCGGGATCGATCAGCACACGCCTCGCCATACCGAACACCCGCCTGGAGGTCAACCGGTAAAAATCTGCGAAGGCTTGCTGGTCTCCGGCAGCGATCAGCTCAAGGAGGCCTGACAACTGCGAATTCAGGTCGGTCGCGGGCCCTGCGGCTTCGAAGACCGGGGGACCGGGGGTATTGGGGGTGTCCATTACTGTCCAGCATATGTGGTCGGCTTTGAAAGCGGCAGGACGGCCCACCGGCGTGGTGGGCGATGCCGTGCGGTTGACCACTACAGCCACCTGTCTCTCCAGCACGCTCACTTGGGCTCCTCATCCGCAATCCTTGGCCGGAATTCTCCTGCACCCGTTATTCGGCGCGGCGGCCCACCTGGATGGGTTAGATTTTGGCCCCGGCGAAGCCGTTCTGGCGCCATGCCTCGAAGACCGCGATGGAGGCCGCGTTGGCAAGGTTGAGCGAGCGAAGCGAAGGCAGCATAGGCAGCCGGACCCGTGCGGTGACATGCGGATCCTGCTTCAGCCAGGCCGGGAGCCCCACGGACTCGGGCCCGAACATCAGCACATCGCCTTCGCGGTACTCGATGTCCGTATAGGAGGTTTCGCCGTCCGATGTGAAGGCAAAGACCCGGTCCGGCTGAAGGGCGTCCCATGCGGCGTCGATGTCCTTGTGGACCGTGACCACAGCGAGGTCGTGGTAGTCCAGGCCTGCGCGGCGCAGCTTGGCATCGGAAAAGTCGAAGCCGAGTGGCTCCACCAAGTGCAGTTCGGCGCCGGTGATGGCTGCGAGGCGGATGGCATTGCCGGTGTTGCCTGGAATTTCTGGGGTGTGGAAGAGGATACGGAACACTGGTCCATCCTATCCAGCCTTGCCGCGCAAAGGGGTGGAGCGGGTTACTGGTGCATGCCCCGCAGCAATCGTGCCAGTACCGGCACCACCACCGTGTTCGGCGCCGGACCGGAACTGAGGAACTGCTTGAGGCCCCGGGCCAAGCCCGCGCCGTTGACTACTTCGATGCCGGACTCCGGTGCTTTTCCATAATGGTCGATCACCGGCTCGTGCAGGTTGCCGTCAGGGCTGTGCAGGACCACCCACCCCGTAACATTCAATTCGGGAAAGATGTCCTGCATCTGCCGGACGATGTGGCCGAGCTGCGGTGGTGCGATGGTCCTGCCGCCATGGCGCAATGACTGGCCGTTCCAGGCGTAGGCACCCTTGGGCAGCAGCATGGAGCCGACCAGAGCGAGCCGGTATCCGGACAGTACGGCGTGGTCTATGTGACTGTTGTCGGATGGTGACCGCAGGCCGTTCACCAAGCGCGCGGCAGGAAGGGCCGTCAGGACCTGCCGTGAGATGAGCTGGACCGTGCGCAATTCGCGCTGGATCCGGGCCTCTGCGCCGAAGATGCCGCGTTTGCGGGGAAGTCCATGGACCTGCAAGGCGGCTTCCGCCTTGGAAATGAGGGGAACCTCATGCGGGTCATCGAACGGTGGCACGTACACGGCGGGGTCTCCGGCGGTGTTGCGCTGCTGCTGCGGGCGCCTGACACCTGCGGCAGTGGCCGGCCCGCGACCGTCGGGGCCCGCCTCGCGACCGGGGACGGACCCGCCGGTTGCCCCGGTGGCATAGCGGCGGTCGTATTCCGCCCGGCGCCGCGGATCGATCAGGGTTTCATAGGCCAAGGTCACCCGACGGAACGCTTCAGCCTCGCCGCCGTGATCCGGGTGGGCCTTCCTCGCGGCCTTGCGGTAGGCCACCTTGATTTCCTTGTCTGTCGCAGTGACGGGCACACGAAGGACTTGATAGTGCGAACTGCTGCCCTCGGCCAAGCACGGGCCCTTCTCTAGGTTCGGTTGTCCGCCCCGGAAGGGCGGTACGTGCCAGTTTATCCAGCCACTCCATGAACGTTGGCAGGGGGCCCGGTGGTTCCCGGCTGGCATAATTCCTGCTGTGAACACTCCGGCCCCGCCCAACGGCCGCAGGCCCGGAAAGCTTGCCCTCGCCATCAACCCGGCCGCTTCCTTCGGCCGCCTGCCCAATGCGGGGGACCAGGCCGCCGCCTTTTTCCGCGCCGCCGGTACCGACGTCGTCGTGCTTCAGGACGTCAGCTCTGAAGCCCTGCGGCGGCGTGTGAACCAAGCGGTCACTGCTGGCATCGACGCCCTGGTAGTGGTGGGTGGGGACGGCATGGTCAATCTCGCCGTGAATGCGCTCGCCGGTACCGATGTTCCCCTGGGCATCGTCCCGGCTGGGACCGGCAACGACGTTGCCAGGTCGCTGGAACTGCCCCTCGATGACATCGCGGCAGCGTGCCGCACAGTACTTGACGCCCTGGACGCGGGTGGTCGCCGGATTGACCTGGCTCGGGCAACGTCAGCCTGCGGGACCGCCTATTTTGCCGGGGTGCTTTCCGCGGGCTTCGATGCCGCCGTGAACGAACGGGCCAACTCCTGGCGCTGGCCCCGCGGCAGGAACCGGTACAACCTGGCCATGATCCGGGAACTGGCTTCTTTCCGGCCCATCGACTATCTGGTCACGGCGGACGGCCGGCAGTGGCGCCAGCGCGCTATGTTAATGTCCGTTGCCAACGGGCAGTCGATCGGAGGTGGCATGAGGATTACTCCGGAGGCAGCTCCTGATGACGGCGAACTGGACCTGTTCGTGGTCAAACCGCTATCCCGATTGGCCTTCCTGGCGGTCTTTCCCAAAGTCTTTACTGGCCGGCACACAGGACATCCGGCGGTAGGGATTCAACGGGCCAAGCGCGTGCGGCTCGAGGCCGCCGGGGTCAGCGCCTATGCCGATGGCGAACGGATTGCGGAGCTGCCTGTCGAGGTTGAGGTGGTTCCGGGAGGATTGCGCGTCCTGGCGTAACGCGTCGGTAGACTCTGATCGGGCAGGGACGGCGAGTGAGGAGCAATGGTGGTACAGAACGTTCGACGGCGGCTGCTTGCCTTGGGCGCGGTGACAACCACCGGCCTGCTGATGGCCGGATGCAGCGTCAACGTTCCGGACCCCGCGGCTCCGAAGCCTTCGCCGGCAGGGTCCACACTGTCCACGCCTACCATCACCCCAGGGCATGATGCAGCCGCCGTGGCGGCCAAGGACCTTCCCCTTGGTGCTGGCGGAACGCTGGTGCCGGGAGAACCGGTCACGTATGCCAGCAGGCTTGAGGAGGTTCCGGGGTGGTCGGTGGTCCATGCGGGGCTGCAGGGTGAGAACCGCTACGCGAAAGCCGATGGCTGCGTGGCCCTGGCCAGGATTACGGTCAACCAAGGTCCCTTGGTGGTTCCCGGAGACGATGTTGCCTCCACCAAGGCACTGTTCCAGTACCTCGATGCCGGGATCGATCCGGAAAAGCTGAAGGCGGCCACCCTGCGCTGGGGGCAGGACTCAGAAAAACCCCAGCGCTCCGTGGAACTGCTGGCGTTGGAGTCGGCGTCTACCGCCGGAGGAAAACCTGCCTTGGTGATGGCCAGG
Organism: Paenarthrobacter sp. NPDC018779; assembly: GCF_044391085.1. NCBI lineage: Bacteria > Bacillati > Actinomycetota > Actinomycetes > Micrococcales > Micrococcaceae > Paenarthrobacter > Paenarthrobacter sp. NPDC018779. The sequence continues at coordinate 224,710 of NZ_JBIRZS010000002.1, forward strand.
CTTTTCAGTGGGACTGCGTCCGCTGTGTATGTCTCGATTGCCTGCCCGGACGCGTCCGCCCTGGCCAAAGCGAAGGCAGACGTCCAAGCCCAGGTGGTCCTCGTTCCGCCGTCCTGACGGCGGGTGGGAAGCCGCCCTTCAAATAATCAATGAGATTTGTTTTTAGAGATATCCTGTTCCCATGGGCATCACGGGTCCTTCGTGGAGCAGGAGAATTGCCGCCATCGCGGCACTGGATGACGGCAACCGCCGGGCACTGTACGCCTATGTTTTGGGTGCCGGCGTTGCGGTGGGGCGGGATGAGGCGGCTGAGGCCATGGCCCTTCCCCGCAGCACGGCTTCCTTCCACCTGGACCGCTTGGTGGAGGAGGGTGTGCTGAGGGTCGAGTTCCGGAAGGCGCCGGGCAAAGCCGGACCCGGCTCGGGCAGGCCCGCGAAGTTCTACCTCGCTGCCATGGACGAAGTAAGCGCATCGATCCCGGAGCGTCACTATGACCTGGCCGGGGATGTCCTGGCCTCTGCCGTTTCGGAAGCCATCAATGCGGGGATGCCAATCAAGGATGCCCTCCTGGAGGTTGCCCGCCGCAAAGGTGGCGAGGCCGGCCGGCCGGGTGATTTCCTTGGCGCGTTGACAGACATCGGATACCAACCCGTCGCGGACGGGGGTGGGTACCGTCTCCGGAACTGTCCGTTCCACCGGCTTTCGATGAACCACCAGGACGTGGTGTGCACCATGAACGGCGCTTTCCTGAAAGGTGCTGCTGCGGCTTCGGGACAGGATCCGGACTGCGTGGTGCCGGATGAGGGTCCTGGCCATTGCTGCGCCCGCATCGCCAGGGCCGAGGCTCCTGCCCGGGCTTGAGGGCACAGCGTCGGTAGAATTGCAGGGTGCCCGTATACCTTGACCATGCCGCAACCACCAGTATGTCTGCCGAAGCCCTTTCGGTCATGACCCGCGAATTGGCGCGGACCGGCAACCCCTCCTCGCTGCACGGCGCGGGACGCCGTGCGCGGCGAACCGTCGAGGACGCCCGCGAAACACTGGCTGCGGCTGCGGGCGCCCACCCCTCCGAGGTCATCTTCACCTCGGGCGGCACCGAGGCGGACAACCTCGCTGTCAAGGGCCTCTACTGGGCCCGGCATGACGCGGACCCGCGCCGGCGACGGATCCTGTGTTCCGCCGTCGAGCACCATGCTGTCCTGGACGCCGTGGAGTGGCTCGAGCGCCACGAAGGTGCCGAGGTGGTGTGGCTGCCTGTTGACGGCGAAGGCTTGGTCCAAGTGGAGGCCGTGGAACGTGAGCTGAGCCGGGATCCGGAGTCGGTTGCCCTGGTTACTGTCATGTGGGCGAACAACGAAGTAGGCACTGTCCAGCCCGTCGCGGAAATCGTCGGGTTGGCCACGCCGTATGGGGTTCCGGTGCACAGCGATGCCGTGCAGGCCTTCGGTTCCTTGCCGGTGGATTTCCGTGCGTCCGGGCTGGCGGCGATGTCCGTATCAGGGCATAAGATTGGCGGCCCCGTGGGTGTTGGCGCGCTCTTCCTTGGACGCGCGGTGACGTTGACGCCGGTCCAACACGGCGGGGGACAGGAGCGGGACGTCCGCTCCGGAACGCTGGACACTCCTGCCATAGCTGCCTTCGCGGCCGCTGCCGCCGGCGCGGTGCGGAACCTGGCCGCGGAGTCCGAGCGGCTGTCCGGCCTCCGCGACCGTTTGATCGCAGGCGTTGGCGAGGTGGTTCCGGAGGCCGTGCTTCGTGGTGCGCCCGGCGAGGGCAGGCTCCCCGGGAATGCCCATTTCACCTTCCCGGGGTGCGAGGGCGATTCCCTGTTGTTCCTTTTGGACCTGGCCGGCGTGGAGTCCTCCACGGGGTCCGCATGCACGGCGGGAGTGCCCCGCCCATCGCATGTCCTCCTGGCCATGGGCCTGGAGGAGGACGCAGCGCGGGGTGCGCAGCGTTTCACCCTGGGCCATGCGTCCACCGAAGCGGATGTTGACGCCCTGCTGAAGGCGCTTCCCGAGGCCTGCGCGAGGGCGCGCCAAGCGGGCATGGCGGGGCACGAATCGAGAATCCAGACGGCGGCCACCGAAGCCCGCAACCCGGGACGCTGATTTTGCGCAGCTAGGCGCCAGGCAGAAGTTCCTCCAAGGGGATGCCCGGATCGGTCAGGCTCTGGACATCGACGCGATGCCTGCCGGAAATCAAGGCCTTGATGGGCTTCTGCACCCGCCGCTGGTTGACGCTCATGCCGGCCACCACCTGCTGGGCTCCCTGCCCTCCGTCCCTCAGCCAGAAAGCAATGTAGCTGTCATCCTCAAGGGAGCCCCGGATGACGGGGTCCACGTTGGCGGCAAGTGAGGGATAACCCGAGTACTCCATGCTCAGGGTGAATTGGTCCGTATAGAAATAGGGCACGGCGTCCAGTACGGCGTCCTGCCCCAGCATGGACCGTGCTGCCGTCTTTCCACCGTTCAAGGCATTGGCCCAGTGCTCGCTGCGGTGGTGTTCACCAGTGAAAGGGTGCAGCGCATTGGCCACGTCTCCGGCCGCAAAGACATCGGGCGCGCTGCTTCGGAGCGAGGCGTCAACCAGGATGCCATTGCGTAATTCAAGACCTCCGGCCTCGGCGAGTGCCGTGTCAGGAACGACGCCGACGGCGATGACGACGATGTCTGCGGGCAAGGAGATGCCTGTGTTGGTGCGGACGGATAAGACGCGCCCATCCCTGCCCTCAATGGAGGCTGCGCTGGCCGGGAGGTGGAATACGACACCGTGGTCCTCGTGGGCCTTTTGGAACCGTGCACCCAGGCGTGGGCCAATGGCGGCGCTGAGGGGCACGTCCTCGAGCCCAAGCAGGGAGACTTCGTTGCCATAGCTCCGCGCGGCTGCCGCCAACTCCATGCCAATCCATCCCGAGCCAACCATGACCACCCGTTGTCCGCCTTCTTGCAGCAATGAGCGCAAGCGGACGCTGTCCTTGTACGTCCGGAAGGTCATGACGCCTTCAAGTTCATGGCCCGGCAGTGGGATATGCCGGGGCTGGGCGCCCGTGGCCAACAGGAGCCTGGCGTAGTCGATGTGTTTCCCGTCCATGAGCGTTAATGTGTGCGCGGCAACATCGAGTGCCGTTGCCGGGTGGTCCAAAAGGAGTTCAACTTCGTTATCCGCGTACCAGTCCCCAGGCGCCACGTCTACGGCGTCGTCCTCCGCCTTCCCGAGGAGGAATTCCTTGGAAAGGGGTGGGCGCAGGTATGGGATCCTGCCCTCTGCAGCCAAGAGCGTGAGGGGGCCTTCGAAACCCTCGGCGCGCAGGGTCTTTGCCGCGGTGGCTCCGGCGAGCCCACCGCCCACTATGACCATCCGTTCGGTTGCCATGTCCATCGCCTCGTTCTAAAACTGGTGACTTTGACTTTAGAAGGACCGGCGTTCGCCGTCAAGGGAATTTAAGGGCGCTATGGTCTGTTCGGCTAGAATGGATGGGCGCGCCGTCTGACCAGCGCGCGAACCCCTCAAAACAATCCATGACACAGAAAGCCAGCATGCGAGTACTTGCAGCAATGAGCGGTGGAGTCGACTCCGCCGTGGCAGCCGCCCGGGCCGTCGAGGCCGGACACGACGTCGTTGGAGTACATCTGGCGCTGTCCCGCATGCCAGGAACGCTCCGAACCGGCAGCCGTGGCTGCTGCACCATCGAGGACTCCCGGGATGCGTGGCGCGCCTGCGATGTCCTTGGCATCCCTTACTACGTGTGGGACTTCTCGGAACGCTTCAAGGAAGACGTTGTCCAGGATTTCATTGACGAGTACGCGGCCGGACGAACGCCCAATCCCTGCATGCGCTGCAACGAACGAATCAAGTTTGCTGCTTTGCTGGAGAAGGCCATTGCCCTGGGCTTTGACGCCGTCTGCACGGGTCACTACGCCAAGGTGATCGAGGACGCCGATGGCAACCGCGAACTTCACCGCGCGGCCGATTGGGCCAAGGACCAAAGCTACGTTCTCGGAGTCCTGACCCACGAGCAGCTCAAGCACTCCATGTTCCCGCTGGCGGACACCCCGTCCAAGGCCGAAGTCCGCGCGGAAGCGGAGCGTCGCGGCCTGTCGGTTGCCAACAAGCCGGACAGCCACGATATCTGCTTCATTTCCGACGGCGACACCCGGGGCTGGCTGGCCGAGAAGATCGAGATGACCACCGGCGACATCGTGGATGAGACAGGCGCGAAGGTAGGCGAACACCCCGGCGCGAACGCCTTCACGGTGGGCCAGCGTCGCGGGCTCAAGCTCGGGCGTCCCGCTGCCGATGGCAAGCCCCGCTTCGTGCTGGAGATCCGCCCCAAGGAAAACAAGGTGGTGGTGGGTCCGGAGGCGTTGCTCGCTATCGACGAAATCCGCGGCATCAAGGTTTCCTGGGCGGGCCTGCCCATTGCGGAAGTGTCTACGGGCGCGGACTTCGATTGCTACGCCCAGGTGCGGGCACACGGTGATCCCGTTCCAGCCACTGCACGGGTTGAGAGTGTGGTGGACGAGGACGGCGTGGAGCGGGCCGGGCTGGTAGTGACCTTGGAGGACTCCCTCAGGGGAGTTGCCCCCGGGCAGACCGTGGTCCTGTACCAAGGCAGCAGGGTGCTCGGCCAAGCGACCATCGACGCGGCCCGGTCGCTGCAGAGGGCAGCCCTCTAAATCATTGCCTCCGTTTGGCGGGACCCCCATACTGGCCTAAGCAGCTGAACCGCTGCGGTGTTGTGGGGTCCGCATTCGGGACGGCGATGACTGTGGCATTTCCAAAGAAGAGCCCGGGAGACATCAAGGCTGGGCAGATGGTCTCGGTGACCGTTCTGGCCGAAGGGCCCATCGGGACCGGCGGTGCACCACCGCTGACCGCCCAGGTCCGGATTCCGGTGGAGCGGCTCCGGCGCGGCCCCACCGGCCACCGTTATGCGGTGCACATCAGGAAGTGGCGGGGCACCACTGTGTCTCCAGTGACCCTGACCAGCCAAGGCGATCCGTGGCAGCTTGTTTCCGAACCGCCGCCGGCAGAACTCAGGGCGTTGCTGGATGACACCAGGTTCCTGGCCCAGCATGTCTACGGCGTGGCCATGAGCACCCTGGACGTCTTCGAATCCACCTTGGGGCGCCGCATGCCTTGGAATCCCGAGGGCCGTGTGGTCCTCAAGGCAAGAGACCTGGTGACTGCGACGGATACCGGCTACGAGCGCGGTACCAACATCATCCGTTTCGGATCAGTGGACCGCATGGGGTACAAGGTTCCCACGGCATTGTTCCGGGACATCGTTGCCCACGAAGTCACGCACGCCATCCTGGACGGATTCCGGCCTGCCTGGGCGGACCAGCTTGCCACCATCGAACAACTCGCGCTCCATGAAGCGCTGGCGGATCTGGTGGCCATACTGCAGGTGTTTTCCTCCTGGGAAGTGGTGTACCGGCAACTGGAGGCAGCGGCCGGTGGGTTCGAAGCGGGGCAGGTGGTGGACGACGCCGTGCTGCAGCGCTCGCTGTTCGACTTCGCCCGGGACCTCTTCGCCCGCGGTCCGCTGCGGGAACCCTTCGTTGGGGCGGTTCCCGCGGACTGGCAGGAATTGGAGGAGCCGCACGCGCGTGGGGCCGTGGTGGTGGGCGCGGTCCTTCGTGCCGTCCACAAACTCTGGTCCGAAAGGAACGCCCGGTTCGGCGACAACCAAAGCCTGCAGCAGAAAGCCGAATCAGGATCCATCGTGGCCACCCGGGTGCTGCGCATGGTGATCCGTGGCCTGTCCTACATGCCGCCGGTGGACGTTGGCTGGCGCGACCTCCTGCGCGGAATCATAGCCGCGGACCTGGACATGGTCCCGGAAGATCCCCACGGCTACCGGAACACGCTGCAGGCCGAGTTCTCCGCGATCGGCGTTCGAAGGGTGTCCCTGAACAACATCAGCGGCGTGGACAACTACCAGGGCCTGCGATACCCGATCCGGCTCTCGGCCCTTGGCTCGGATCCGCAGGAAGTCCAGAGGTTCGTCTGGGAGAACCCTCGGCTGCTCGATGCCGCGCGGCTGGAACGCCGGACGCCTTTGAGTTCAACGCGGGTGCGGACCTCCGAGCGGGTTTCGCCGGACGGCTTCATCATCTCCGAGATCGGTGCCTCGTTCATCCAGACAGTGCGGATGAGCCGACGTGAGGCTTACGTCCGGCTGGGCTTGAAGACGCGCCGGGATTACGTGGACATCCGCGGTGGTGGCCTCTTGAGGTTCGACGCCGGTGGGAGGCTCGTGTACGCCGCCCTCAAACCCGTGATGGATCGGGACAGGCAAACACTCCAGTTCCGATCCGATGTGCAACGGGACGCCGAGGAAGCCGCATCGTCGGGAGTGCGGAACAAGTTCCACGGCACGGGGGACTGACCCCCAGCCGGGGACGGGCGCCCGTCAGCTGCCCCACGCGGCCTTGCGAGCCGCCGTCGTGCCTTCCAGCTGGGCCACCTGGTCGAAGTTGCCGGCCTTGAGGCCCTTGCTGACGAGCTTGAGGATTTCTGCGCGGCCAAGGGTGGCGTCGCTCCTCAGGGATTTGACGAAGTGGTAGGTGAAGGCGCCGTTGTAACGCCCGTCGATCAAGGCGTCGGCGGCGGTTTGGTCCGAACGGCAGGCCGCCATGAGCACGGGTTTGGAGAGCTTGGCTGACTTGACCATGTCCCGCAGTGTGCGCGAATCGTTGAACTCGGTGGCAATGACGGCCCTGGGCGTGGGTGCCGGGAGGAAGCGGGGACGGCGTCCAGGAACCAGGTCCAGCGATTTCAGGCCGGTGCCGCTGTGGCAGGTATCAAGGACAACATCCATGCGGATGCCGTCAGGCAGGCTGGCGAACACGTCCGCCAATTCGTCATCGGCGATGACAGTGGCAGGGTCCCACGCGTCACCCGTGTTGTTGATGTCGTAGCAAGCGAATGCCTCGTCCAGACGATCGGCCTCATCGCCGTTGGTGTCAGGAATTTGGGTTCCATGGCTGGAGAAGGTGAAGACCAGATGGTCTGCCTTTCCCGTGGCGGCCGCCTCAACAAGTTTGCTGAGTTCTGCCATGACCGCTTTCTTGGTGGCCTTGGCGTCCCTGAGAACTGTGATGTCCGACGCTGCGAAACCGTACTTTTCAGCCAGCAGCGTGGACAGGTCTTCTGCGTCGTTGACGCAGCCCTGGAGCCAGCTGGATTGAGGCAGGAACTTGAATTTGTTGATCCCTACGCAAAGGGCTGACTTGCTCATGTGGCTGTCCTTCGGACTCGGTGCTGCATTCCCCATCGTGGCGGCCCCGCAAACCACCGCCTGGATGCTGTCCACGTCGCCCATTCATGCCGTGGCACAGCGCTTGCCAACTCGACACTAAAGATATTCCCGGGCGCAGGCGCGGGCAATGGGCCTTAACGATTGGCGGAAGCTACTAGTTGGTAAATTTTGTGTCTCGAATCCCCGTATCGGGGGTTCCGCGCCGTCGAAGTCTGATTGAATCGTGGAATCAAATGTGTGCGCCGTCACAAATATCCGACGGCGGCGCGCCGAATCCATCGAACAGAAGGTTCACCAGATGGCACTGAAGAAGAAGGCCCTGCACGGCGTTATCGCGCTCGCGGGCGTTTCCGCATTGGCGTTGACGGCATGCACCGGGCCCTCGGGCGGCGGGAGCTCCTCCGCGCCGGCTGCTGCCGGACCCGTCGCCTACGGCACCACCGACAAAGTCACTGCCCTTGACCCCGCGGGGTCCTACGACAACGGTTCATTCATGGTGATGAACCAGATCTACTCCTTCCTGCTGAATTCCAAGCCGGGTGGGGCCGAACCGGTACCGGACCTGGCGGAATCGTCGTCGTTCACGGCGCCCACCGAGTACACCGTCAAGCTCAAGCCGAACCTGAAGTGGGCCAACGGGCACACCCTCGACTCAAAGGACGTAAAGTTCTCCTTCGATCGCCAGGTGGCCATCAACGATCCCGCAGGTCCCGCATCGCTGCTGACGAACATCGAGAGCGTGACGGCGCCGGATGCCACCACCGTCGTGTTCAAGCTCAAGCAGGCCAACGACCAGACGTTTGCCCAGATCCTCAGCAGCCCGGCTGCCCCGATCGTTGACGACGAAGTCTTCCCGGCGGACAAGCTGCTCTCGGACGACGACATCATCAAGGCCAAGGCGTTCTATGGCCAGTACACCATTGACAGTTACAAGAAGAACGAGCTGGTCAGCTTCAAGGCGTTCCCCGACTACCAGGGTGTCCTGGGGAAGCCGGCCAACGACGAAGCGACCATCAAGTACTACGCCAGCCCCACCAACCTGAAGCTGGACATCCAGCAGGGCAACATCGACGTCGCGTTCCGCAGCCTGAGCGCAACCGACGTGGACGACCTCAAGAAGGACTCGAAGGTCAAGGTCCTCACCGGCCCGGGTGGCGAGATCCGCTACATCACCTTCAACTTCGACACGATGCCCTTCGGAACCAAGGCAACCGGGGCCGATCCCGCCAAGGCGACGGCGGTCCGCCAGGCCATCGCCAACCTCGTGGACCGGCAGGCCATTGCCGACCAGGTCTACAAGGGTACGTACCTGCCGCTGTACTCCAACGTTCCGAACGGATTCCTCGGTGCCAACGAGTCCTTCAAGGATGCCTACGGTGACAATGGCAAGCCGAGCACCGACAAAGCCAAGAAGGTACTCACCGACGCGGGAATCACGGACAAGGTTGCCTTGAACCTGCAGTACAACCCGGACCACTACGGTGGATCCTCGGGTGACGAGTACGCGATGATCAAGGAGCAGCTGGAAAAGTCCGGTCTCTTCACGGTGAACCTGCAGTCCACCGAGTGGGTCACGTACAGCAAGGCCAGCCGTGCCGATGAGTACCCGCTGTTCCAGTTCGGTTGGTTCCCCGACTTCAGCGACTCCGACAACTACCTGACCCCGTTCTTCCCGGAGGGCGGTTTCCTCAAGAACCACTACAACAACGCCACGGTCAACGAACTCATCAGCAAGCAGCTGACCGAGTCGGACAAGTCCAAGCGTGAAAAGGACATCCAGGATGTCCAGAACGCCCTGGCCAAGGATATTTCCACCCTGCCGCTGCTCCAGGGCGCGCAGGTGGCCATCGCAGGCAGCGGTGTGAACGGCGTCGACAAGACGCTGGACGCTTCCTTCAAGTTCCGCCTGGGAACCATTTCCAAGTAACCACTCCTCCAAGACCAAAGAGGGCGGGACACTCATCAGGTGTCCCGCCTCCTTTGCTGACTCATCGTCGTCAGTACGCACGAGCCAGTCCCGCGCAATCCACGGGCAGGAAACACAGGTAACACATGACAACTCTCATAGACGTGCCCGACGCCGAACCCGGCATCGTGGCTCCGAAAAGCAAAAACAAGTCCGGGGGAGGGCTCGGCAGATACATTGTGGTCAGGTTCCTCCTGATCATCCCCACGGTCTTCATCCTGGTGACCCTGGTGTTCTTCCTGATGCGGGTCATCGGCGACCCGATCACCGCAGCGCAAGGCGGACGGTTGCCTCCCGATGTCCTGGCGCAGCGGATCCACGACGCCGGCTACGACCGGCCCGTCCTGGTGCAGTACTTCGAGTACCTTGGCCAATTGCTCACAGGCAATTTTGGAACAACCATCACCGACCGCCGGCCGGTGGTGGAGGTGTTGTTCACCTTCGGAGCCGCGACCCTGGAACTGAGCATCAACGCACTGATCGTGGCGCTCGCGGTCGGCATCCCGCTCGGCATGGTGGCCGCCCAGCACCGGGACAAGACCTCGGATGCCTTCCTGAGGCTCTTTGCCATTCTTTGCTACGCAACACCCGTGTTCTTCTCGGGACTCCTGTTGAAGCTGACCTTTTCCGTGTGGCTCGGCTGGTTCCCCGTGGCGGGGCGGGCGTCCACGCGCACTGAATTGACCATGAGCAACTTGTCGGCGCCTTCGGGAATCTACTGGCTGGATGCTCTGCGCAGCGGCAACTTCACGGCCTTTGGAGACATTGCCTCCCACGCCGTCCTCCCGGCTGTTGCCCTTGGCCTGCTGACTGCAGGCGTCTTCCTTCGCCTTGTGAGGACCAACGTCATTGGAACCCTCGGCAAGGACTACGTCGAGGCGGGCCGTTCCCGCGGCGTGAGCGAGTTCCGGCTGGTGACCAAGCACGCCTACAAGCCCGCACTCATCCCCATCATTACCGTCATGGGACTCCAAATCGCGCTCATGCTCGGCGGTGCCATCCTGACGGAGACGACGTTCGAATGGAAAGGGCTGGGGTACCAACTGGTGCAGTACTTGAACGCCCGTGACTTCGTAGCCGTCCAAGGCATCGTGGTGCTCCTCGCGGTCATCGTGGCTGTCACCAACTTCATCGTGGACATCATTGCCGCGCTCATCGACCCCCGAGTGAGGTACTGACCATGTCTACTCCTGAACTGGCTGCACCCAAGCAGCCCCTTTCCTCCCGGCTTCCCGTGGTGTCCCACCTGAAGAAGAGCGTGGGACTCCAACGGGGCATGCTTGTCACTGGCGTGGTCCTGAGCGGGCTGTTCGTCCTGTCGAGCATCTTCGCGCCCCTTCTGGCGCCCTACGGCTACTCGCAGCTCAGCGACGCTGCGGGCTCGTTCCCCACCCAGCAGGCGCCCAGCGCCAAGCATCTCCTGGGCACCACCGTCGGCGGCTACGACGTACTGTCGCGGGTCCTCTGGGGCTCGCAGACGGCCGTGACCGTGATCGTGGTATCCGTGGCCATGTCCCTGTTCCTGGGCGTGGCCCTGGGCCTGCTCAGCGGCTACTTCGGCGGCTGGCTGGACCGCATCCTGGTGGTGGTGGCCGACGCCATCTACGCCTTCCCGACTTTGCTGCTTGCCATCGTCATCTCCATTGTGATCAGCCGGGGGCAATCCAGCTTCTGGGGCGGCATCTTTTCCTGTGCGTTCTCCATCACCGTGGTCTTCGTTCCACAGTATTTCCGTGTGATCCGCGCAGAAACCATCCGCCTCAAGGCCGAGCCTTTCGTGGAATCGGCCAAGGTCCTGGGTGCTTCCAGCCTCCGCATCATCGGGCGCCACATCTTCAAGAACGCCACCAGGACTTTGCCGCTCATGTTCACCCTCAACGCATCGGAAGCCATCCTGACCTTGGCAGGGCTGGGCTTCCTGGGGTTCGGCATTGAGCCCACCTCCGCTGCCGAGTGGGGGTTCGACCTGAACAAGGCACTGGCCGATACATCCTCCGGCATCTGGTGGACCGGTGTCTTCCCAGGCATAGCCATAGTCCTCACTGTCCTCGGCCTGACGTTGGTTGGAGAGAGCATCAATGACCTTAACGATCCGCGGATCCGGGGCCGCAAACGCGCCGGGGGAACCGCTCCGGCGCCGGTAGAAGCAGGTAAGCCATGACCACCAACCTCGGAAACATCACGGACCAGGGCGGCGCCACGGAGCCGGTCCTTGCGATCGAGCAGCTCCAAGTCACCTTCGCCACCGATGCCGGGGACGTCCACGCGGTGAAGGACGTCAGCCTCGACGTGAAGGCCGGCGAGGTAGTGGCCATCGTAGGGGAGTCGGGATCGGGCAAGACCGTCACGGCGAAGACAATTCTTGGCCTGCTGCCGGAGACCGCCATCAGTTCCGGCGCCGTGGTGATCAAGGGCAATAACGTGATCAGCCTCGGCAAGCCGGCCCTGCGGAAGATCCGTGGCCGGGACGTTGCCATGGTGTTCCAGGAACCGTCTACGGCCCTGAATCCCGTCTTCACGGTGGGGTGGCAGATTGCCGAAGGCATCCGCGCCCACGCCAAAGACGGGCATCGCGTCTCCGCCAAGGAAGCCAAGGCGCGCGCCACCGAGGCCCTCCGTAAGGTGGGTATCCCGGATCCGGAAACGCGGGTGGACTACTACCCGCACCAGTTTTCCGGCGGCCAAAAGCAACGCGTCGTTATCGCTGCCGCCTTGGCGTTGAACCCGGGGCTCATTGTGGCGGACGAGCCCACCACCGCCTTGGACGTGACGGTGCAGGCCGAAATCCTCCAACTCCTGCGGGAGCTGCGGGACAACTACGGAACGTCGATCGTGCTGATCACCCACAACATGGGAGTGGTGGCGGACCTCGCGGACCGTGTAGTGGTGATGTACCAGGGTGATGTGGTGGAGGAGGCTCCATCGCGGGTGTTGTTCGCGGAACCCCGCGAGGAGTACACCCGGAAGCTGCTCGCCGCCGTTCCCCACTTGGGCCGCAACTCGGCGTCCGAAGGGGCCCCGTCCCGCCTCCACCAGGACGGAAAAGTGCTGGTGGAAGCCAAGAACCTCACCATCGAATACCCTGGCCGTTTTGGCCGCCATGGTTTCAAGGCCGTGGACGACGTGAGCTTCACGGTGTCCGAAAACGAGGTGTTCGGCCTGGTGGGTGAATCGGGGTCCGGCAAATCCACCATTGGCCGCGCGATCGCCGGTTTGACCAAGGCAACCGGTGGCAGCTTGAAGGTCCTCGGTTACGAGATGCTGGACTTCAAGGAGCGGACGTTCCGCCCGCTGCGCAAGGACATCGGCTTCGTGTTCCAGGATCCGGCAGCTTCCTTCAACCCGCACCTCACCATCGGTGAGTGCGTTGCCGAACCGCTCCTCATCCATACCAAGCCGAGCGCCGCACAGGCGAGGAAACGGGTAGGCGAGCTGCTCGAGTCAGTCCAGTTGCCGGCGTCGTACGCGCAACGCTACCCGCACGAGCTGTCCGGTGGGCAGCGGCAGCGCGCTTCCCTGGCGAGGTCGCTGGCACTGAGCCCCCGGCTCCTGATTGCCGACGAGCCAACCTCCGCGCTTGACGTGTCCGTGCAGGCCAAAGTCTTGGATCTGTTCAAGGACATCCAGGAAGAGTACGGTTTCGCGGCCCTGTTCATCAGCCACGACCTCGCCGTGGTGGACATGCTCTCGCATTGGGTCGGCGTGCTGTACAAAGGCAAACTCGTGGAGCAGGGCATCGGCAACCACGTCATGGGCGCGCCGCAGCACGACTACACCAAGCGGCTGATCGCCTCGCTGCCGGTACCGGACCCGGACGAGCAGGCACGACGGCGGGAGGCGCACCGGGCGCTTTTGGGCGGCTGACGCTACTCAGACACAATCCCGATGTTGAACATCTTCCCTTGTGGCTGCTGCATGAAGATGCGCAGCCACAAGGGAAGCCACATCTCCATTCCCCGGGCGGCGTCCAACCCACCAAGGTCCAGGATGTGTTCCTGATGGAGCCGAATGTGCACCCGATTGCGTGGCGGCAACACTGCCCTTACTGGTCTCTCGTGAAGGCTTCGCCGGGAGGTAACAACAACGGCGCCACCGGCCGCACACCATAGACTGGAAGGCATGACCGAGCAGAGCAACGCCCTCCCTGATGACACCGAATCCTTCGACCCGGCAGCGAGTTCCCTGTCCGGCCAGGTGGACCGGGGAATCATGGAGGAACTGCTGTCCATCCGGTCCAGCATCGACAACATTGATGCCACGCTGGTGTTCCTGCTCGCCGAGCGGTTCAAGGCCACCCAGAAAGTGGGCGTCCTCAAAGCCACCCATAAGCTTCCCGCCGGGGACCCGGGCCGGGAGGCGGCACAGATCGCACGGCTGCGGCGCCTCGCCGAGGACGCCCACCTGGACCCCGCCTTCGCCGAGAAGTTCCTGAACTTCATCATCAGCGAAGTCATCCGGCACCATGAGGCGATTGCCGAGAACCACCAGATCTCCAGCCAGCAGGCCTAGGCGTGGCGGAAACGCGCCCTTTGCGGGCCAGTGCCACGGCTCTTGGCCCGTGGCCGGGCAGTGACCCTGCGGAGGCCCTCCGGACCATCCGTGGGGAGTTGGGCGAGCCCCACCTTCCCTTCCTCCCTGAGCTGCCCGGCCGCGGTGTCGGTTCCGACGCCGTGGGCCGGACAGGCAGCCTGTTGGTGGATTTGGCCATCGACGTCCAACCGCATGGTTGGCGGCTGGTGGACAGGCCCGGAAAGGACCACCTTCGGGCCCGGTCGGCCCTGGCATCGGACATCAATATCCTTGCCGACGTGGCAGGAGCAGAAGACGTTTCGGCCACGGAAGTGAAGGTCCAATTGGTGGGACCCCTCACCTTGGCCTCGGAGTTGTACCTGCACAGCGGCGAGCGGGCGCTCCTGGACTACGGTGCGCGTCGTGACATTGCCGGGTCTTTGGCTGCCGGAGTGGCCGATCACGTGCAGAAGATCCGCGCAGCTGTCCCCGGGGCCGGCATTGTTGTCCAGCTGGATGAACCTGCCATTGCTGCCGTGATGGGCGGAACCATCCCGACGGCGAGCGGTTACCGGACCTTGCGGTCGATCGCCGCTGACGAGGTCAGTTCCGCGTGGCGGCTGGTGCTTGACGCACTCAAGGCGGCCGGCGTCGTCGAGACGGTTGTATCGGTACCGGAAATCGAAGCGCCGATCGAACGCATCCTGTCAGCGGGAGCGGACGGTGTCGCCGTCCCACTGAAGGCCTTGACCACACGCCAGTGGGAGCAATTGGCCGCGGCCGTGGAATCCGGCAAGCGGGTGTGGGCGGGCGCACTGCCCACCGATGGTCCTTCCTTGCCACGGACCGCGGACATCGTGGAACGCATCTGGCGGCCGTGGCGGCAGGTGGGCCTTCCGGCGTCGGCGTTGTCCGGACTCCGGGTCACTCCGGCGACGGGCCTCGAGAGCCTTAAACCCGCGGAGGCCAAGGCTGTACTGACCAAGCTGACACACGTCGCGGACGGACTGGACCAGCTGGCCCAGGGCTAGATCCGTTCCTCCCAACGGTCAGGCTCAGCGTAGCGGGGCAGGCCCGTCCCGGGCGCACTCCCCGGAAGGTAGGGGACCAGGCGGTAGTCGAAGCGACCCGCGTAGACGAGGACCAGACCTACCTGTGGTTGGATCACCTTTACCTGGATCCGGTGCTTGCCTTCTGCTGCATCCCACCACTGCTCGGCATAGGCGCGCGCGTCGAGGGCGGCCGGCAGGGGAATCCGAATCGGACCCAGGAAGAGCCGGCTGGCCTTGGACACGCCACGCAACCTTCCTTCCGGAGTGACACTGACCTCCAGATCAGTGACGAGGCGCCGGTAGCGGCCCAGATGGTCCACGAGCCTGTCCGGCTGCCCCGCCGGACCCGCGATGGCGCTGGTTGTGTCGTGGAACAGCCGGGTACCGGAAGGGAAATGGATCTCGCGCCGTGCAGTCAGCGCTGGCCGGCCAAAGGGGTCTACGTGGGCATGGTTTTCGATCCGGAAGGGAATGCCCTCTCCGTACTCGGGAAAGAAGGCCTCTTCGTTGCCCGTCAGGGCAAGCAGCGGCCGCAGCCACTTCTGCCGGCAACCCACCACATCGAACACTCCTTGGCCGATGCCGTAGGTGCCGGAGCCGGCAGCGAGGGAGAAGTAGTCGCGGACTTCCGGCTGCAGGCGGTCGAAGTCGCCGCGCAGAGCCAGTTGGTAGATGGCATCGCCCATGGCGTGGAGTCCTTCCTAGAGGCGTCCGGCAGCTTTGAGCCGGATGTAGGTGTCTGCGAGGTGGGGAGGCAGGTCCTGTGGATCCGCGTCCACTACTTCTGCCCCCAATTGCCGGAGCTGCGCCGTGACGGCTGCCCGTTCCAGCAGGGCCCGTTCGGCGGCCGCCGAACGGAAAACCTGGCTCGCTGTCGAACGTTCTTCCTTCATCGTTGCAAGAACGGGGTCACGGACCGAGGCCACAACAACCACGTGCTGGGTAGCCAGCTGGGCAACCAAGGGGAGCAGGCCCTCTTCGGGGGCGCCGCCGTCGAGCGCGGTCAACAGGACCACCAGCGAGCGGTGGGCCGAAACGGCCCGTACCTGGCCCGGGATCTGCTGCCAATCGAGTTCGATCAGTTCCGCGTCCAGCGGTGCCATGGCCTGGACGAGTTGTCCCAGGAGGTTTCCCTTCGACGCCGATTCCACCCGTGCGCGGAGCCGCCTGTCGTAGGCGAGGAAGTCCACGCGGTCCCCGCCGCGTTCGGCGAGGACCGCCAGCAGCAGGGACGCTTCGATGCCCGTGTCCAACCGCGTCTCGTCCTCAATCCGTGCGGCGGCCGTTCGCGAAGTATCGAGGACAATCACCACGCGGCGGTCCCGCTCCGGCCGCCAGGTGCGGACAACAACGGAGCTGCGCCGGGCCGTGGCGCGCCAGTCGATGGAACGGACATCGTCCCCGCGGACATAGTCCCGGAGGGAGTCGAATTCCGTGCCGGCACCGCGGATCTGGACAGCCGCCCTGCCGTCGAGCTCACGGAGTTTCCGCAGCTTGGAGGGCAGGTGCCGTTTGGAGTGGAACGGGGGAAGGACCCGGAGGTGGCCGGGCAGCGGCCGGGTCCGCTGGCGGGCGGCGAGCCGCAGTGGCCCATGGGAGCGGATGGTCACGTGCGGTGCAGCGAGTTCGCCCCGCCGTCGGGGGACCAGCGTGACGGTCATCCGTCGTCGTTCGCCCGCCGGAACCACCAGGGTCTGGACGGCGTTGATGGCGCCGGCGGAGGGTTGCCACGCATCACGGACCATCGCGCGGAGCTTTCGGCGACCTGGATTGGTGATAACCACCACGGATTCCACGTGGTTCTCCAAGGTGACGTTCGCCGGTGGGATACGCTCCAGCGCGGTTTTGGCCGGGGAAGCGGCAAATGCCACGTCAACGACGACAAGCAGGAGCAGGGCAGCGATGACCACAAGCACCGTTGACCAGGACGGGAACAGCACAACCGGGGCCAACGCGGCGAAGGCAAGAAGGACGAAGCGACCCGTTACGGCCATTCGGCACTCCTTGGTGGCACCGCAGGGGCCTTGTGCCGGGCCGGAAGCTGGATCACCGGGGAACCGGAACGGAAGCCAGGATGCTGCCCAGCACGTCGTCCACGTTGATACCGTCCATCTGGGCTTCCGGGCGCAGTCCCACGCGATGCCGGAGGCACGGGAGGGACAGTGCCTTGACGTCGTCCGGAGTCACGAACGATCGCCCGGACAGCCAAGCCCACGCTTTTGAGGTGTTGAGCAAAGCGGTGGCCCCGCGAGGGGACACGCCGAGCTGGAAGGAGGGAGCAGACCGCGTTGCCCGGACCACGTCCACGATGTAGGCAAGGACTTCCGGTGCAGCGGAAACCTGCGCCACAGCTTGGCGTGCCTGCGAGAGTTCAGCGGCGCCGGCAACCGGCCGCACGCCCGCTGCGGCGAGGTTCCGGGGATCGAAACCTGCGGCGTGGCGGCGGATCACCTCGATCTCTTCTGCCCTGCCAGGCAAGGGCATGGTGAGCTTCAGGAGGAAACGGTCCAGTTGGGCCTCGGGCAACGGATAGGTGCCCTCGTACTCCACGGGGTTCTGGGTTGCCGCCACAATGAAGGGTTCGGGAAGGGGCCGCGACACGCCGTCAACGGAAACCTGCCGCTCCTCCATCGCTTCCAGCAGCGAGGCCTGGGTCTTGGGCGGCGTCCGGTTGATTTCATCAGCCAGCAGGATATTGGTAAAGACAGGACCTTCCCGGAAAGAGAACTCCGAGGAGTGTGCGTCATAGACCAAGGACCCTGTGACGTCGCCGGGCATGAGGTCCGGGGTGAACTGCACACGCTTGGTATCCAGGCTCAAGGCGGTGGACAACGCCCGCACCAGCAGCGTCTTCGCTACACCCGGGACTCCTTCAAGAAGGACGTGCCCGCCGCACAATAAGGCGATAAGCATTCCGGTCACCGTGGGGTCCTGGCCCACCACGGCCTTACCGACCTCGTTCCTGACGTTCAGGAGCGACTGCCGGGCCGGGTCACCGGCGCCATTGGCCGTCGCGTGGACACCGTGATGATCGGCGGATGCGGCATCCATTCCGGAGTGGCCGGCTTCCGGCGCCGCTGTGCCGGAGTATCGCTCGGCGCTTTCCGTGTAGCTGCCTGGCTGGTTGCTCATTGGGCTGTCGCCTCCTGTTCGATTCGTTCCATGTGTTGTGCCCATTGCACGAGGTGTCCTTCAGTCTGGGGCTCTGCGTCGAGCAAGGTGAAACGGAGCTCCGGAACGGGTCTTCCAAAGCGTCGTTCCAAAGCCTCAATGACGGCGTCCGGTGTGGCTTCGGCACCGAGATTGAAGTGCCTGGCCAACCTCCACAGAGTTCCGGCCCGGATATTGTCCGCGGCTCGCTGCACGGCCCGGGAATCCTGGTAGAGCCGCGCCCGGCCTTCCGCGGTTTCAGCCGCTTTCACCACCACGGGCAGCGGCTCGTGGACCAGGGGACCCAGCCGGCGTCCCCGCCATGCGATGGCCAGTACCGCCACGAGGGCAAGCCAGGGACCCCCGACTACCAGCCAGGGTGGTGCCAGATCATTGAGGGTGGGGGTGGAACCGTCGGCTTCCAGGTCGGCGACGCCAGGCAGGTACCAGACGACGTGACCGGTGGTGCCCAGCGTGCGGAGCGAGAGCGCGGCGTGGCCCTCCTCGGCGAGGTGTGCGTTGTTGAGCAGATCGGTGCTTCCGAGCACCACCACCTTGCCCGTGGCGGAGGCTGCGTAGAGTCCGGGACCCCCCGCCCTGGTGGTGTAGCACGTGACCGGGCCCGTGTAGACGGTGCCTTTGCCGGCAACGTTGCCGGCAGCTGTCGCATCGGCCTGGCGGCAGGAGGGAGCCAGCACGCCGCTCGAATCTGGAACCACGCCGCTGGCCTGAATCTGGGCATCGAGGCCGCGCACGGTCCCCAACCGTGGTGATACCGCAACCACCTTCGCGGCGTCTGAGTCCCGCAACTCGGTGAGTTGTTCCCGGCCCAGGAAACCCCGGGGGTCGTAGACCAGCACAGTGGACTCCGGATTGTCCGCAACGGTGTCCAGCGTGGTGGCAAGGGAGTCGGTGCTGGTGACACGGACTCCGTGCCCGCCCAGGAGTTCGGCCAAGGCCATGGCGCCTTCCGGTCCGGGGTTGTTGGCCGATAGAGGCCGCGAGTCCGTCGCAGACGCTTGCTGCTGCACCACGAGGAACGTCACCAACGCGGCAAACAGGACGGCGAGCGCCACCCACTTCACGTTCTTCCGCAACCACTTGCCCCAGGTGGTGCCGGACCTCCCGTTGGTGGTGGCTTTGGGTGACGGCGCGCCGGCGGACGTCTCGGTGAGCGTCATCGCGGCACAGCCAATCCATTGCCGGCAGGCCCAGCGTAGGTGGGGGACATGCCCTGCATTTCCACGTCCAGTTGTCGAAGGGCCTCGAAATCCTGCTCGCGCGCCGCTTGGTCGCCATACAGGACTGCGTCAAAAACGCTTGCGGCGTCGGCCAGGCGATGGCGGATGGCTCCGAATGCCCCGCCCAGGTGGGCGGCGGCCTCATCGGCAGTCCTGCCTGCCCGCGACTCCAGGACGTCGCGTTCTTCCGCGGAGCGCACCAGGGAACGGAATTGATCGACGACGGCGGCCCGCCAGTTGCCGTCCCTTGCGGCAGTTGCGGCGCGTTGCCTGTACGCGGACGCGCCAACTACCGGCTCATTGCCGAACACCCCGGAAGGGGGCGTCTTGCGGCGTGCGTTCAAGCGCGGACGGACCAAGATGATGGCCACCACAATGAGCACCACGGCGAGGGTGATGATGAGGGGGACGGCCACACCATTTCCACCTGGGGTGCCGTCGCCTCCCAGGGAGTTGAGCCAGTCAAGGAAGTCACGCCATGCTTGGTCCAGCCAACTGGGACGCGCTTCTGCATACTTGCTCTTGCTGAGCTCTTCTGCAGCCCATCGCCGGGCTTCGTCCCGGTCCGGTGCCACGGGCGGTTCTTGCGCGACGGCCAGCGTCAGAAGTCCGGTCATACCGGAGGCCGTGGCCCATAGGGGACATCCGGCGTCGGTGAACCCGGAACAGGCCACGAACCGCTGTGCGGCTGCGTACCGGTATGACGGGCCCGAGGCCCACCCGGTACGCCGTCAGGGTCCGCGCCCGTCTCCATCAAGCGCATCAGCTCCACATCGAGGCCCTCACGCCGCATCCGGAGATCCACATAGATCAGCGCGGTCACCGACGTCTGGAAGGCAAAGGTCACCGAACCGACAAGCACGGCGATGATGGTGGAAATGATGGTGGCCACCAGGAAATTTGAACTCGTGGAGGCAGCGTCCGGGTGTGGGGAGAACACCGTTCCAACGCCTTCGGTTGCCAGGTTCACCGGGATCTGGACCACGTTGCCAATGACACCAACCATGATGCTCACCACCAGGGTGATGCCGAGGATGCGCCACCAACTGTTCTTGGTCAATTGCCAGGACCGCAGCAGACCGTCATAGATGCCCACCCGTTCCACCACGATGGCGGCAGGAGCGAACATGAGCTTCAGGCCAATCCAGACAAAAAGGACCAGCGCGCCGATCCACAACGGGATAACCAAGGCGATTCCTGCTGGTCCCATGGCCATCACCAGGAGCACGGCTACTCCCACAACTGCGGCAGCAGCCAAGAGGCCCACAAAGGTGAGGAGCGCCGCGACGCCGAGCAGCGGCCAGATCCGCCGCGCCGCAAGTTTCCACATCTGACGGAAGCCGGTCCGCCGGTTCAACACTGAGCGCAGGACCGGCACGGCGAAGGCTCCTTGCAATACCGAGCCGAGGAGGGCAGCGAGGATGGCCACGCCCATAATGGCAGCAATAAAGCCGATGACCGGACCCATGAAGTCATCGAGGTCTGCGCGCCGGTTCACGGATTGCAGTGACTCCAGGGCCGGCAGCACTGCCACGGTCAGGACGCCGCCAAGGATCCCGCTGGCTGCCTGCACAATAAGGGCCGAGCCCACCATCGATGCGGCATTCCGGCGGATGGTCTGGAAGGCGCCGTCAAAGAACTCGCCGAACTGCAGGGGCCGCAGGGGAATGACCCCGGGTTTGGGCGGAGCGACGTACAGTGGTTGGCCGTAAGGTTGGCCATGTTGCTGACCGTAGGGCTGGCCGTGCTGTGGACCGTACGGCTGCCCATACGGCTGGGGCTGCGCGCCGGGCATTCCATTGGGGGCCTGGCCCTGCCAGGGACCGTGCCCGGGAGGCGCCGGCCACTGCGGTTGACCGCCCCATTGCGGTTGGCTTCCCCACCCCGCCTGTCCGCCCGCCTGTGGCGGCTGGCCATGCTCTGGTTGTGTCACGAGTTCCTCCCCATGAGGCCCCGACCGCCGACCTTCGACGTCCCCCAAACGGACCTGGAACCCAGCCTATAATCCCTTTGCCATCACTCCTAGCATTCGCATGATTCCCCGCATGCAGGAGGTGTTCCTGCCGGTGCAGTACGGTGGAAGTGCTCCTGGGGGACGCCATGCCGTGCGCCCCCGCCAACAGGACAAAGGGTTGTCGATAAGGGAACATATAACTATGAAGGCACGCATTCTGGTAGTAGACGACGACGAAGCGCTCGCAGAAATGATTGGCATCGTCCTGCGTAATGACGGCTTCGAGCCCGTGTTCTGCGCAGACGGCGGCCAAGCCCTCGACGTCTTCCGTTCGTCCAAGCCGGACCTCGTCCTCCTCGACCTCATGCTTCCCGGTTCGGACGGAATCGAAGTGTGCCGCCAGATACGTGGCGAGTCGGATGTTCCCATCGTGATGCTCACCGCGAAATCCGACACCTCGGATGTCGTCCGTGGTTTGGAATCGGGCGCAGACGACTACGTACCCAAACCCTTCAAGCCTGCTGAGCTTGTTGCCCGCGTCCGGGCCCGCCTTCGTCCGGGTGAGCAGAAGGCGCCGGAGACCTTGCGCATCGCCGACGTCACCATTGACGTTGCGGGCCACTTGGTGACCCGTGGCGGGGAGCGCATCTCGCTGACCCCTCTTGAATTCGACCTTTTGGTGGCCCTGGCCCGTAAGCCGTGGCAGGTCTTCACCCGGGAGCTGCTCCTTGAACAGGTGTGGGGATACCGGCACGCTGCCGACACCCGATTGGTGAATGTCCATGTCCAGCGTTTGCGTTCCAAGATTGAGCGTGATCCGGAAGCGCCCGAGGTTGTCTTGACGGTGCGTGGTGTCGGATATAAAGCAGGTTCCTGACTCACCCGCCGGCGAGGCCGAAACGGCCGGGGCCAAGCGCGGAGCCTCAGCCCCGGAGACCACCGGGGCACCTTTGGCGAACCCTGGGGAAACTCCTGAAGAACCAATGGGCCCCGGCTCCCGCCGCAACAGTGGAACTGTGAAATGGTTGGCCACCAGGGCAAGGATCTGGACGCGGCGTGGGCTGATCCTTGTCCTTCGGGTTTCCCGTCTCGTGGCGATCGGAATACGCCAGATCCGGCCGGGCCTCCGGTTCCTGTGGCGGTCGCTGTTGCGGCGCTGGCGGCGGTCCCTCGAGTTCAGGACAGTGCTTACCACGCTGCTGCTTGCCATCACGTCCTTTGCGATCGTTGGTGCCTACCTCTCCAACCAGATCGCCAACAACCTCTTCCAGGAGCGCCTGGCCCAGGCGGAATCGGAATCGCGCTACAACGTCAAACAGGTCCAGGACACGTTCGACGGCGCGCAGGTCACCGACCAGTCCAGCGTCATCACCTTGGTCTACGACACGCTTACGGCAGTCGAGGGCCGGGGATCCGTTATTCAACGGCGCTATGTTTTTGAAGCAGTTCCCGAGCAAACCAAGCCACGCAACCGGTGGGTGGAGTCCCGGGCCTCCGACCAACTGACCGTGCGGGTCATTCCACCGGAACTGCGGAAGGCCGTCCAGGACGGCGGCAAGCAGCAGTTCTGGGCGTCGATGGAGTTTCCCGTAGGGAACGAGGACCGGCCGGGCATTGCCGTGGGAAACAAGGTCACCTTCAACGGGACCATGTATGAGCTCTATTTGATCTATGACCTCAACACCGCCCAGAAGACCCTGGACGAAATCCAGAACGTCCTCTGGGCCGGTGGCGCCGCGTTGGTCCTCATGATTGGTGCCATCGCCTGGTATGTGACGCGAAACGTCGTGAGCCCTGTCAGCCACGCTGCAGTAGTCTCCGAAAAATTGGCGGCAGGCCAACTCCAGGAGCGCATGGTGGTCAAAGGCGAGGACGAAGTGGCACGCCTTGGTGCCTCGTTCAACCACATGGCCGCAAGCCTGCAGGAGCAGATTACACAGCTGGCCACGTTGTCCCAGATGCAACAGAGATTCGTTTCCGACGTCTCCCATGAACTCCGGACGCCGCTGACCACTGTCCGCATGGCGGCAGAGGTACTTTTCGATGCCCGCGAAGATTTCGACCCCATGAACAAGAGGTCGGCGGAACTGCTCTACAACCAGGTGGAGAGGTTCCAGTCGCTGCTCTCCGATTTGCTGGAGATTTCCCGCTTCGACGCGGGGGCGGCCATCCTGGATGCCGAGCCGCAGGACATTTTCCAGGTCCTCGGACACGTCATGGAGGGCGCTGCGCCGGTGGCAGCCGAGTATGGCTCCGAAGTCCGCCTGAACGCCAGGGACAAGGCCATCGTGGTGGAAATGGACTCCCGCCGGATCGACCGTATTCTCCGCAATCTCCTGCTCAACGCTTTGGAACACGGTGAAGGCCGGCCGGTCCACATCTCGGTTGCCGCCAACCAGGATGCCGTTGCCGTGGCCGTCCGTGACCACGGAATAGGGATGAGCCAGGCCGAGGCCGCCCGCGTCTTCGACAGGTTCTGGCGTGCCGATCCCGCCCGTGCCCGAACAACGGGCGGCAGCGGCCTTGGACTCTCGATCGCGGCGGAGGACACCAAACTCCACAACGGCTGGCTGCAGGCGTGGGGACGCAAGGGGGCCGGCTCCAACTTCCGGCTGACGCTTCCCCTGCGCCAAGGCGGAACCATCCTCAAGTCGCCGCTCCAGTTGGAGCCGGCGGACATCGACCTCCCGGACACCGGCATCGAACATCAATTGCTCGTCCTGGATCCTGGCCCGGCGGCGGACACGTCCGGAACACACGGTGACCCTGCCGGTTCCGAGCTGCCGCCCAGCACCCCGGGAGGCAAGGAATGAATGCAGCCAAGTCCCTCCGGCGGGTAGCCATCGCGGTGATGGCAGTCCTCGTGGTCCTCCTGGCGTCCTGCGCCCAGATTCCGCGGTCCGGGCCCGTGGGCAAGAGCAAGGACGAGAGCGCCGGAAATTCGAACGCCCCGGTCTTCTTCCCGGCAGCGCCACGGGCCGGTGCCAGCCCGGAAGCGGTGATCGAGGACTTCTACATGGCCGGCAGCGGTTATGAAGACGACTACCCTGTGGCACGGCAGTACCTGACCCAGGCGCAATCCGTGACCTGGAAGCCGGACAAGCGGGCCCTGGTCTTCCGTGAAGCCCAGGTGGTCAAAACCGCGGTCGAAAACGAATACGTCTACGAACTCGACCTCGCCTATTCCGTGGACGCCGACGGCATCGCCACCCAGTACCCGCCGGGGACCAAGGAATCGATACCCGTCACTCTTGACCAAGTTGAGGGGGAGTGGCGGATCTCCAAAGTGCCCGATGGCACGGCCATCCCCGAGGAGACCTTCAAGGTGATCTACGGGGCGTACCCCATCTACTTCTATGACCCCACGTTTACGTATGCGGTTCCCGACTACCGGTGGTTCATCAAGAAGAAGACCGTCAAGTCGATGACCAGCGCTTTGCTGGCCGGTCCGGCACCCTACTTGCGTGGCGCCGTCGTGAGCGCCTTCCCGTCGGGCATCAAACTCGCGCGGGAGTCGGTCCCGGTGGTTTCCGGTGCTGCCCAGGTGGACCTGTCCGCCAAGGAGCTTTTCGATGCCTCGGCCGAAGACCGGCAGCGGATGCAGAACCAGCTGGCGCTGACGTTCAGGAGCCAGCCGGATGTCATTAACGTCCAGCTCCGCGCGGACCAGGATTTGGTACGCGTGGACGACGACGGTTCGGTCCTGCCGCCGGTGGTGGACAAGAGTGTCCCGGCCCGGCAAATCGCCGTCAACAACGGAGACCTGGTCCGTTACGAGAACAACAGGGTCTCGCCCCTTCCGGACATCCAATCTGTAGCCGGGCTGGGACCCCATTCGCCGGCGGAGTCACCCGTTTCGCAAACGGCGGCTTTCCTCAATGGAGACCGGACAACCCTCTACTCGATTGAACCGGGCCAGCCGGCACGTCAGCTGACAACACGCAGTACCCTAACCGGTCCTTCGTTCAGCCCCCAGGATTGGGTGTGGACGGCGGGTCCCGGGGCCAACGGAGCTACCGAAATCGTGGCGTTCAAACCAACGGGGGTAGCACAGGGGATGGCCATCCCTTCCGCCACGATCACACCAGCCTGGCTTTCCGGACGGACCGTCAAGGAATTCAGGGTTTCTCGCGAGGGCGCCAGGGCACTGATCATTTCGGTGGCCAGCGGCAAGACGGCGGTCCAAGTGGCCGGCATCGTCCGGAACCCCGATGGGACGCCCAAGGACCTTACGGCGCCCGTCACCCTCTTCACCAATTCGTCTCCGGACCAGGGGGCATGGGTCAACGGGTCCACGGTGGTTGTGATGGCCGCGTCAGCGACGGGGACGGTTGTGCCGGAACTGCTTTCGCTGGCCTCTGGGGATCCGCAGCAACTGGCGCCGTGGGACGGGCTCACCAGCCTGAGCGCCGGAAACGGTTCTGAGCAGATCTACGGCCAGTCGGCGGCCGGAGTCTTCCAGCGCGTCGGCAACGGTTGGGAACTGCAGCTGAAGGGTCCCACCGAACCCGCATTCCCGGGCTAGGCGCTTGTTTTCCACATAGCG
Organism: Paenarthrobacter sp. NPDC018779; assembly: GCF_044391085.1. Lineage (NCBI taxonomy): Bacteria > Bacillati > Actinomycetota > Actinomycetes > Micrococcales > Micrococcaceae > Paenarthrobacter > Paenarthrobacter sp. NPDC018779. Next base: position 250,399 of record NZ_JBIRZS010000002.1, read on the forward strand.
GCCGGGTGTCGGTGCCGGGCTTGTCCTGCACTGGAAAGCTTGGAACATGTCTTCCCAACGCCTTCGCCCAAGGAACTCCGGCGTTAACGTGCGCAAAAGCCCGAAGGCGAGGGTGGATCCCGACCTTGAAGGAAGATTCCCCGTCATGGCGGCCAGGCGCGGTGACCCTGCCCGCCGGGTAGCCCGGATCGTCTCTGCGTTCCAACTGGGGGTCTGCGAGGTCCTGAACGTCTTGGTTCCGGTGGAATGCGTTTGTTGCGGGGTCGAAGACACCGTGCTGTGCGGCATTTGTGCCAAGCGCATCCGGCTGCTGTGCAGGAACCCATTCCGCGCCGAGCAGGAATCGCCCTACCTGGTGGAGCTCAACGGAACCGCGAAACTCGGCGTGGTTGCTGCGGGGCCCTACCGGGACGAGCTTGCCACGGCAATCCTGTCGTTCAAGCATGCCGGCCAAGGACGGATGGCCACGGTCTTGGGACCGTGCCTGGGCAGGGCAGTCAAAGCTGCCGTTGGCCGGGAACAGGGCCTGGTCCTGATTCCGGTACCCAGCAGCGGAAAAGCGTTCCGCAAACGTGGATTCAGTCCTGTCAACGTGCTGCTGGCCGCGGTGCGGCGTCGACGCCTCCTGGAGGATTGCCCCACATGGGACGCCTTGCGCAAGAAGGGCGTCGTTCCATTCTCTGGATTCCAGGTGCGTGAGGCCACGGTGTTCTTCGCCATGGCCATGGATGCGGTTGTGGGTCAGGCCGGGCGGCCAGGCGCCGGTGGCCAGAAAGGACTCGGCCGTGGGGAACGGGCACGGCGGGTGGCCGGTTCCATGGTTGTGAAGCCGGCGTTCCGGTCCAAAGTCCGAGGGAGGAAGTGCATCATTGTTGACGATGTCCTGACAACCGGGGCCACCTTGGCTGAAGCAAACAGGGCCTTGCAAGCGGCAGGGGCCACGGTTTGCGGTGCCATTGTCCTGGCGGCCACGAGGCCACCAGCCTACGCCTCTTTCGCTGCTGGGGACGAGCCCTCCGCAGTGAAGAAGACGCAAACAAAAAATAAGTGGCCAAAGGATGAATAACTCGTGCCGATGAACTAACGTCGATTATGGGTACCAAGAACAGATGTACCTGTCGATAGCGGCTCGGAAAGGGGCTCGACTGTCCGTCAGACCGGCCCCAAACAGAGTCGTTGTCGTGTCACCTGAGTTATTTGGAGGGCACCATGGAGTTCATGATCAGCGGACGAAACCTGACCGTTTCCGATCGCTTTCGCGAATACGCCGGCGAGAAAATCTCAAAGATTGAGTCGCTTGGGGATAAAGTCCAGCGGGTAGACGCCAAGGTTTCCAAGGAAACCAACCCACGCCAGATACCTGGCCAGCTCACCGTTGAAGTGACCGTCCTGGGCCGCGGCCCCGTAATCCGCGCAGAGGCCACAGCCGCTGACAAATTTGCTGCCTTCGATCTCGCCTACAACAAACTCCTTGAACGGCTGCGTCGTGCCAAGGACAGGAAGAAGGTGCACCACGGGCGGCACACGCCCAAGGCAGTCCGGGAAGCAACGGCATCCCTTGAGCCCGCCAGTGCCAGTGAGCCGATCTACGCCGAAGCAGGCAACCACCAGGCTCCCGTACTGCAGGCCGATGAACCGTCGCCGTACGACATCGAGAACGACATTCCGGCCGGCGACTCACCGGTACTCATCCGGCGGAAGGTGTTCCCCGCAGCGTCACTGACTCTCGACGACGCCGTGGACAACATGGAACTCGTGGGACACAACTTCTACCTGTTCCTGGACAAGGAAACCAACGCACCATCCGTGGTTTACCGGCGAAGCGGCTGGACCTATGGTGTGATTACCCTTGACTCAACGTGTGAACCCGGCGAGGACGCGGTTGAGGAAAAGATCCACGCTTACCGTTCCGATGATCAGGCGGCCACAGCCAAGTAGGGCACAGCCGCCCCAATGAAAGGACTTCAATGACCGCTTCGCTGAGCCTCTCGCAGGCACGGCGTATGGCATTGGCAGCCCAAGGATTAGCAAAAGCCCGGCCCACCGGACCTGTCACAAGACGGGCGGTGGGCCGGACTTTTGCCCAACTGCAATTGGTACAAATCGACTCAGTCAACGTCTTGGCGAGGAGCCACTACCTGCCTTTCTTCTCCAGGCTGGGCAGCTATGACCCCGCGATCCTGCAGGCCATGGCAGGGCGGCCACCCCGAAAGATGATGGAGTACTGGGCACACGAGGCCAGTTTCATCAGGCCGGAGCACTTCCGGGACCTGCTGCTGTGGCAGAAACGCGTCTGGGTGGGCGCACACCGCATGGACCCGGCCATCCGAGGGGACATGGAAGCCAGGATCATGGCCGTACTGGCAGGGAGCCGGCCGATGACAGCCGCTGAGTTGACCGCCACCTTGGGACACGACGAGGACCCGGGACGGGATAACTGGGGTTGGAACTGGAACGTGGTCAAACGGGTGCTTGAACACCTGTTTGAGGAAGGGCGCATCTCGGCCGCCTCCAGGACCACACAATTCGAACGGCGCTACACGCTGACCTCAAGGGTCTACCCCGGGGACCCCGCCCCGTCCACGGACCTGGAAGAGTCCATGGACCGGTTGATCGAGGCCGCAGCCCGTGCCCACGGAATCGGGACAGTGCGGTGTTTCGCGGACTACTTCCGGACGCCAGTGAAAGCCGGTGCGGCGTCAGTCCAGCGGCTGGTCGAGGCTGGACGCTTGGAGAAAGTATCGGTGCGGGGCTGGGCACGGGATACCTACCGGCATGTCGAAGCGAGGGTCCCGCGCAAGGCCGAGGGCCGTGCTTTGCTGAGTCCTTTCGACTCCCTGGTTTTTGAGCGACGCCGCCTTGAGGAACTGTTCGGGTTCCATTACCGCATTGAGATCTACACTCCGGCAGCCAAACGACGCTTCGGCTACTACGTCCTGCCGTTCCTGCTTCGTGAAGAAATGGTTGCCAGGGTGGACCTTAAAGCCGACAGGGCAACCGGACGCCTCCTGGTCCGTTCGGCGTTCGGCGAGCCAGGTGCCCCGGCGGACACCGCCGTCGAGCTTTCTGCCGAACTCAACCTCATGGCCGAATGGTTGGGACTGCAGGACATAGTGGTGGAGCCCGTTGGCGACCTTGCTGCCGGGCTCGCCGAGGCCGTGTCCGCAAGGCCTTCCCGGCTGGTCTCCGCAGACAATCCGCTGACAGGGAAAACCGACAACGTGGCCTTGGTCTCTCCCGTAGACTGAAACAGCCAGAATTCGGCAGCATGAGACTGGGAGTAATTTCACGTGGCATCACTAATCGAAAAACTTCTCCGCACGGGTGATAAAAAAACCCTGAAGCAACTGCGGAACTATGCCGATTCCATCAATGCCCTTGAAGAGTCCTTCAAGACGTTCTCCGATGCCGAACTCCGCGAGGAAACAGATCGCCTGCGCTCCAGGCATGAAGACGGCGAGGCCCTGAACGACCTCCTCCCCGAAGCGTTCGCCGCCGTCCGGGAGGCGTCGTCGCGCACCCTGGGAATGCGGCACTTCGACGTCCAGCTCATGGGTGGCGCCGCGTTGCACCTGGGCAACATCGCCGAGATGAAAACCGGTGAGGGCAAAACGCTCGTTGCCACCGCGCCGGCCTACCTGAACGCCCTCACCGGCAAGGGCGTACACGTTGTCACCGTGAACGACTACCTCGCGGAGTACCAGTCCGAACTCATGGGACGTGTCTACCGTTTCCTTGGACTTACCAGTGGCTGCATCCTGGCCAACCAGGACCCTGCTGTTCGCCGCGAGCAGTACGCCGCGGACATCACGTACGGTACCAACAACGAATTCGGCTTCGACTACCTGCGCGACAATATGGCGTGGGACGCAAGTGAACTCGTCCAGCGCGGCCACAATTTTGCCATCGTGGATGAAGTGGACTCGATCCTGATCGACGAGGCCCGTACACCGCTGATCATCTCCGGTCCGGCCCAAGGAGACACCAACCGCTGGTACAGCGAGTTCGCCAAGGTGGTCCTGCGCCTCCAGCCCGAGGTGGACTACGAAGTGGACGAAAAGAAGCGCACCGTCGGCGTCCTGGAAGCCGGCATCGAAAAGGTCGAAGACTACCTCGGCATCCAGAACCTCTACGAGTCCGCCAACACTCCGCTGATTGGGTTCCTCAACAACGCCATCAAGGCAAAGGAACTCTTCAAGCGGGACAAGGACTATGTCATCCTCGACGGCGAGGTCCTGATCGTCGACGAACACACAGGCCGCATCCTGGCCGGACGCCGCTACAACGAGGGCATGCACCAGGCCATCGAGGCCAAGGAAAACGTTGAGATCAAGGCCGAAAACCAGACCCTGGCCACGGTCACGCTGCAGAACTACTTCCGAATGTACTCGAAGCTTTCCGGCATGACCGGTACGGCCGAGACAGAGGCGGCCGAGTTCATGAGCACCTACAAGCTGGGTGTGGTGCCCATTCCCACCAACCGTGACATGCAGCGCATTGACCAGTCGGACCTCGTGTACAAGAACGAGATCGTCAAGTTCGACGCCGTAGTCAAGGACATCGCGGAGCGGCACGAAAACGGCCAGCCGGTCCTGGTAGGCACCACCAGCGTCGAAAAGAGTGAGTACCTCTCCAAGCTCCTGGCCAAGGAGGGCATCCGCCACGAGGTCCTCAATGCGAAAAACCACGCGCGGGAAGCTTCCATTGTGGCGCAAGCCGGCCGCAAGGGCGCCGTCACCGTGGCAACCAACATGGCCGGCCGCGGTACGGACATCATGCTGGGCGGCAACGCGGAATTCACCGCCATCGCCGAACTGGCTAAGAGGGGCCTCGACCCGGAGGAAAACTCGGAGGCCTATGAGGCCGCCTGGCCTGAGGCGCTGTCCGCCGCCAAGCAGGCTGTCAAGGACGAGCACGAGGAAGTCCTGGACCTCGGGGGCCTGTACGTCCTGGGCACGGAACGCCACGAATCCCGGCGCATCGACAACCAGTTGCGTGGACGTTCCGGCCGCCAGGGCGACCCCGGCGAGTCGCGGTTCTATCTCTCCCTCACGGACGACCTCATGCGGTTGTTCAACTCCGGCGCCGCCGAGAGGCTGATGAACAGTTCGGTTCCGGACGACGTCGCGTTGGAGTCCAAACTGGTGTCCCGTGCCATTGCGTCGGCCCAGGGCCAGGTGGAAGCCCGCAATGCTGAACAGCGCAAGAACGTCCTCAAATACGACGACGTCCTGAACCGGCAGCGTGAGGCCATCTACGGGGACCGCCGCAGGATCCTTGAAGGTGACGACCTCCACGAGAAGGTCCAGTACTTCCTGGAAGACACCATCAATTCCCTCATCGACGCTGCCACAGCAGAGGGAACGGGCGACGATTGGGACTTCAACCAGCTGTGGTCCAACCTGAAGACGCTGTACCCGGCAACGGTCACTGCCCAGGAGATCATTGACGAGGCCGGTGGCAAGTCGAAGGTCACACCGGAGTTCCTTCGTGAAGAGATCCTTTCCGACGCACGGCTGGTCTACCAGGCACGCGAAGAAGCCATCGGCGCCGAGAGCATGCGCGAGCTGGAACGTCGCGTGGTGCTTTCCGTGTTGGGCCGCAAGTGGCAGGAACACCTCTACGAGATGGATTACCTCAAGGAGGGCATCGGCTTGAGGGCGATGGCACAGCGTGACCCGTTGGTGGAGTACCAGCGTGAGGGCTTCACCATGTTCCAAGGCATGATGGAAGCCATCCGCGAGGAGAGCATTGGCTTCCTGTACAACCTGGAGGTGGAAGTCACCCCGGCCGAAGACGTCGTAGTGGCGGACGACACCGCCGCAGGCGCCCACACGGAACACCACGATCCGCAGATCCGCGCGGCTGGGTTGCAAGCGCCCGAACGCCCCGCGCAGCTGCAGTACACCGCGCCCGGTGAAGACGGAGCTACCCAGACGCGCATCGAGGCCAGGTCCTCCGGACGTTCTGGAAATCCTGCCAAGGCAGCTGCCCAGGAGCAGCGTAAGCCTGCAAAGAAGAAGCGCCGGTAGCTTTTCACAAGCGCCTTGCGTGAAAACAGGAGGCCCGTAGCCGTCCAGGTTGGACGGTCACGGGCCTTCCTTCCGTCAATCGAGCGTGCCTCAGCCGATCTCCAGCGCTGTTACTTGCCACGCGCTGGCGGAGAGCTCCAGCCTCATGGCTATCGCCCGGCACCGCAGATCCTCTGCAACCACGATTGTGGCCTCGTGGATCTCGTCAGATATGCGGCAAACACGGACGGAACGGACCATTGGACTCAGGTGGATCCGTTGCGGGGCCCGGGACCGGACGACGAAGTCCCTTGTCAGGCCAGCCCTGTGCTGGAGCGCAAGATAGCAGTCGGCATCCAGGAATCGTGCGAGTTGTTGCACGGGCCGGGTGCCGGCCAGGACTTCGACCGCTGCTTGTGCGATGCTGCGTGCCACCAAGCGGACATCGACATTTGCCGCACCGGCGCCTTGCGTGGCGGCCGTTCGTGCCGGCGTCGGGACAGCCGTGAGACGGCGAGCCGTGGTTGCAGTCATGGTCAATCCTCAGGAGTAGGCATTCAGAGCCCGGCGTGGGGATTGCCTGGCTCAAGTGGCTTCTTCTGGGATTGGCTTTGGATGCGTGAACGGTGTCCCTGAGCGGACAGTCTTCAGCTGATGACGGTGGCTCAGCCCATTGGCGGTGGCTGCAGCACTTGGCCCGGACGGAGGACAGCGGGATCATCGCCGATGGTGGACCGGTTGGCCTCGTACCAGCGGGGCCATTCCCTTGCGATTTCCACGTCAGTTGCCAGCGGTCCGGAGCGGTGGGCTGCGATGGACCAGAGGGTATCTCCGTCCATGACAACGATGCCGGCCTTCCGGGGAGTGCTTGAGGCGTTGTCCCGGGAAGCCGAGCGGCTCAGTAGTCCAGGTTCGACGATTTGCGGACTTGGCATCCACTGCGGGGTGGGCTGACCTTCGGAACGTTGCCATTCGGGCGCTCCGTGTGCTGGTGTGCTTGAGATGCCGGGATGCCAGCCGGGTTCCGGTGGTGTGTCGGAGTGAGCTGCTGCCACGCCGAGCAAGTTGACGCTCAGCAAAGCAAACGTGAGGCGCAGCATGAACCCGGGGCTGTACTTCGCTACGACCCTGGCCTTGGATCTCCGACCCGACCTTTGCAATGTGGCGGCCAGGAAAGCAAGCACGAAGGTCAAGAGCCACCAGGCCACAACGACCAGTCCAAGGACGTTGGCCGTGAGGCCAAGAAGTTGTTCCACACTGAGGGCTTGCGGTGCGCCAGCATGGCCGCGGTCCGTCAGGAGCTGCCCCGCAAGTACCAAGAGGACGCCCAAGACGAGAATTGTCCCGGCGACAGCAACGTCGTTCCGTTGTGGAGCTTTACCCTTGCCCATTCAGTCCCTGCCCGTATCATGCGTTTTGATGATGTTTGATGCATTTAGGCCATTCTTGACATGTTTGGTTGCTTTGTCCAATCGCCATGTCAGGCTTTTGGGCGTCGCCTTGGTGCGGGCCTGGTGTAGAGCCTACTCTGGGCAGATGAGATGGGACTCTCTATTTGAGGACTTGGAAGCACAATTTTCCGGGGAACACACGCGGATGCAGGAAGCGGAAATCACCGAACGGGCCCGCGTTGAACTGGCACAGCTTGCGCTCGGAGACCGGCTGCGAGGTGCTGTTGGCCACGAATTGGTGTTGGTACTTGTTAGTGGCGAGCGCATTGCGGGAGTCCTTGGACATTTGGGCAAGGACTGGTTGGTTATTTCCCAGGGCACCCGGCAATGGCTGGTGCCTTGGTGGTCTGTCAGCTTTCTCGAAGGCTTGGGTCGGTTGGTCCGGAAGCCGTCCCCGGGTGTCGGAGGAAGCCTGGTTATGGCCAGTGCCCTCAGGGGCCTGGCCAGGAACCGGGCGGAGGTTGCTGTGCATGTCGCTTCGGCAGGTCAGGTCAGCCGCGTCTTTGAGGGTGTCATTGACAGGGTTGGGTCGGACCATCTTGATGTGGCTGTGACCAGGGGCGAGGCGCGGCGGGCGGGTGCCGTGGTCTCGGTTGTCACCGTGCCCTTCGCAGCTTTGGTGGCGGTCCGTTCCCTGGGAGGACAGGACTACTAAGGCTGCCTGCCGGCCGTCAGGCAGCCACGAGCGACTAATGCCTAAGCGCTTTTGGTCTTGGATCTTTCGATCATCCGGCTGGCTTCGGCGTATCGCTCCTCAATGTACTGCTCAAGCATCTTCTCTTCGATGCGCCATTGGCCGCGGCCTCCCACTTGGATGGCCTTCAATTCTCCGCTGCGCACCAGCGCATACGCCTGGGGTGAGTTGATCTGCAATTGTTCGGCGACATCCGCCAGAGTCAGGAAACGGGGCATGGGTATATTTTGCCACTGGTTGGCTGGTTTGGTGCAGTTATCCACAATTTCCGGCACTTTGCCCCCATTGGCTTTGGTGCTCCCGATCGGCCCGGCAAGAATGGGTAGGCCCGACGACATCCTGCATGAGCTGACTGGGAGCGCCACGAATGGACCAAGACAACACGAGCGCCGGCGGAAGGCTGAAGAAGCCCTCGTGGAAGGATCCGCGCCTCCTTATTGGACTCCTGCTGGTTCTTGTATCGGTATCGGGGGTGGTCGCGGTTGTCGGTTCGGCGGACAAGACCACGCCGATGTTTTCCGCGCGGGAACCAATCGCCGTGGGCCAGCTGGTCACCCGCGATGACCTCAAGGTAGTCAATGTGCGCCTGGACGAGGTAGAGCCGGAGTATATGACCGTTGCGGATGGACTGACGGAAGGCAAGGTAGCGCTTCAGCGGGTAGAGAAGGATCAGCTCGTTCCACGCAGGAGCCTCGGGCAGCCGGAGTCCCTGAACCGTAAACCGGTAGCCATTTCAGTGGAGGAACCGCTGCCTGTGCAGGTGGTCGCCGGTGCCCGGGTGGACGTCTGGGTGGCGATGCCGGGTTCCAAACGGGCTTACGACCAGCCAACCCTGTTGCTGCCTGGGGCCGAGATATCGCAGGTAACTCCGGGCTCTACTACTCTGGGCGGTTCAAAGGCCACCGTTGTCCTGGTGCTCGTGACAGACCAGCAGATGCCCGCGTTGTTGGGGGCGCAAGCCAATGCCGCCAAGGTGTCGGTGGTGTGGAACCCCTCGGGTGTTGGCCGATGAGTATTGCAGTTGTCACTTTTGGACAGGCGACCGAAGCCCTGGTGGGCGGACTTGAACGCTTGCACGGACCAGTCACGGTTGTTCGGCGCTGCTCCGAATTGGCTGAGCTCATGGCGGCCTGCCAGAGCGGGCTGGCCCAGGCCGCTGTGGTGTCGGAAGGCTCGGGAGATCTGACTGCTTCCTTGGTGGCCCGGATGGATATTGTCGGGGTTTCCATAGTTGCGCTGACCGACGATCCAGCCGAGGCTGCGCGCCTGCAGTCCTTTGGCGTCACTCCGGCGGCGGTGGGTATCGGGCCAAGCGAGTTGGCCGGGAAGATATCCGAAGCAGTGGAGATGCACCGGGAGCGGGGCTGGCAGGGGTCCGTCATGGATGCCGGATTCGCCGAACTGTCTGTCCACCCGTCGGGTCCGGCGGAGCCGGCCGTTCCGGAGGATGGGTCGGAGCCTGGCCGGGTTATCGCGGTGTGGGGGCCTGTGGGAGCGCCAGGGCGTACCACCGTTGCCATCAACATTGCTGCCGAACTTTCTGCGGCAGGAGACACCGTGATCTTGATTGATGCTGACAGCTATGGAGCGAGCGCGGCGGCAATGCTTGGCCTCCTCGACGAATCGGCCGGGCTCGCCCAGGCCTGTCGTTTCGCGGACCAGGGAATCCTGGATGGGGCGGCCTTCGACCGCGCGGCCACCCATGTCCACACCTCGGCCGGGAGCTTCCGGATCCTCAGTGGCATTACGCGCTCGGATCGCTGGACGGAACTGAGGGCCCCGGCCTTGTCCGTCGTCCTCGAACGTGCAAGGCACGCGGCAAGCGTGGTGGTGGTGGACGTGGGATTCTGTCTTGAAGCAGACGAGGAGTTGAGCTTTGACACGATGGCGCCGCGCAGGAATGGGGCGACCCTCCGGTGCCTGGAGTTGGCCGATGAGGTTATAGCCGTTGGTGCGGCCGACGCTGTGGGCGTCCCCAGGCTGGTCCGTGGCCTCGCCGATCTGGAGATGGCCGCTCCGCACCTCTCACCGAGGATCGTCCTGAACAAGGTTCGGCAGGCGTCGGTGGGGAGGTCGCCCCGTCGACAATTGGCTGAGGCGTGGCAGCGCTTTGGGCCGCTGCGGGGCATCGAGGCGTATCTCCCGGCGGACTTTCCTGCTTGTGATGCTGCCTTGCTCTCCGGGACCGTCCTGCTGGAGTCTGCTCCCGGTTCCTCCCTGCGGTTGGCCATCGCTGGACTGGTCTGTGCACCCAACCAGCAAAATCGCAAATCTGCTGGACGATCTACCAGAGCCATACACCTGCTTAAGCGCTAGGCTCACCATGTGGGCTGCAGAGTCGCAGCAATCGACAGGTAATGGAGGCGTTTGTAGATGTCGTCAGGGTCCAGCGTGGAGGATCGGTCCGATGCAGCAGTTGTCCGGGAAGGGTTCTTCGGTGACTACTACGAGCACCTCGCCGAAGATGACTCCCGGGGTTATTCCCCCGAACTGCTGATTGCCCGGGCCAACAAGCACAAGAAGATCGCGGAGTCCCGCCGGCCCGGCAGCCCGATTGTCGAAGTGGACAGCGAAGCCGACCGAAGTGTCGTTTACATCGTCACCGACGACATGCCTTTCCTGGTGGACTCAGTCAACGCCGAACTGGTACGTCAGAACTGCGCCATCCGCCTGGTGATGCACCCCCTCTTCGTGGTGACGCGCGACCGCGTGTCCGGTGCTTTGAGCAAGGTCTCGCGGGTGCCGTCCAACATTGGCATTTCCAGTGGCGACACTGCCGCCCTGCCCAGCGTTGCCCACCTGCTTGGCGACGGTGACAACGCTTCCCACATGGAGTCGTGGATTGCAGTGGAAATCGACCGGGTCAGCGACGATGCCCGCAGTGAGCTGGTCGCCGGGCTGGTAAGGGTCCTGGGAGACGTCAGGGCCGCCGTCGAAGACTGGCCAAAGATGCGGAGCAAGGCCCGTGAGTTGGCTGAAGCGTTGGGGACAGTCGCCCACCCCGAACAAATCGCCGAACTCCGGCAGGCGCAGGACCTGCTGCGGTGGTTGGACAACGGGAACTTTACCTTTCTCGGTTACCGGGAGTATGACCTCATTGACGACAATGGCGAGGATGTCCTGGAACTTCGGGAAGACAGCGGCCTCGGCCTGCTCCGCGCTGGCGACAACACCCGTCAAATCCAACACCTGACGGACGCCGGCCGCAAGCGGGCACGCGAAAAGCGTGCCCTGGTGATCACCAAGGCAAACTCGCGGTCAACCGTTCATCGCCCGGCCTACCTTGACTACATCGGCGTCAAGAGCTTCGATGCCGCGGGCAACGTGAACGGCGAACGCAGGTTCATTGGTTTGTTCGCCACCAGTGCCTACACAGGATCGGTCCGCAGCATCCCTATTGTCCGGGACAAGGTGGACGCCGTGCTTCGCAATGCGGGGTTCCCCACCGATTCGCACTCGGGCAAGGACCTCCTGGGCATCCTGGAAACGTACCCCCGCGACGAGTTGTTCCAAATCGAGATCCCCGACCTCGCGGCGACCGCAACGGGAATCCAGAGGCTCCAGGAACGGCGCCGGACCAAGCTCTTCCTCCGGCCCGACATCTACGGCCGGTTCATGTCCGCCGTCGTTTATTTGCCACGTGACAGGTACACCACCAGCGTTCGGCTCAGGATCGAGCAGGAGCTTCGGGAGACCTTCCACGCAGAAAGCATCGACTACGAGGCCAGGATTACGGAGTCAGCCCTCGCCCGCGTGTTCTTCCGCATCCGGCTGCCCCGCACCGCCGAACTCGCCGACGTTAACGTCCAGGAGCTGGAGCACAGGCTGATGCGTGCATCCCGTTCCTGGAGCGAGGGCATCGCCGAGGTCCTCAGGGAAAACCGGCCCGGCGACGAAGCTGAAGTGTTGTCAACGTTGTGGGCGGAAGCTTTCCCGGCGGGTTACCGCGTGGACTACGAGGTGGAAGACGCTCTTGAGGATATTGAGCGTTTCGAAAACTATGGAGCCCAGGCCAAACGCACAGGCGCGGCTGACGCCGGGATCCGTCCAGGCGTGCACGTCTACCTCCCGGAAGGGGCAGGGGAGTCCCTCGAGGAAGACGCCCGGGTAAAGCTCTACCTCATGGAGCCCAAGAGCCTGAGCCAAATCCTTCCCTACTTCCACAACCTGGGCCTGGAAGTCCTGGACGAGCGTCCGTTTGAGATCGAAACAGCCGACCACCGCGACTTCTTCCTTTACGACCTCGGCTTGAAGTACCCGGCGGGGATCGATCCGCTCGCAACGGGTGACCTCCTTGCCGACTCCTTCGGTGCTGCGGTGACGGGCTCGGTCGAATCGGACAACTTTGACCGGCTGGTGCTGCGCGAAGGCATTCACTGGCGGCAGGTGACGGTGCTGCGTGCTTATGCCAAGTACATGCGGCAGATGGGCAACACCAACTCGTTTGGGTTCATCGCCGACACGCTCCTGGCCAATCCGGACGTCGCCCGCGGACTGATGGTGTTGTTCGCGGCCCGGTTTGACCCGGCCGTGGAAGACGGGCAGCGCTCCGCCCGCCAGGCCGCCGCCCGCCTGGCGCTCGCCGAGGCAATCGAGGAGGTCGCCACGCTTGACGCAGACCGGGTGCTGCGCACGTTCGTCAACCTGATCGAATCGACGCTGCGGACCAACTACTTCCAGGACAAGGGCTACCTGAGCTTCAAGCTCGATCCCACCACCATCGATGGGCTGCCCTTCCCGCGTCCCATGTACGAGATTTGGGTTTACTCGCCCCGCGTCGAAGGCGTCCACCTTCGTTTTGGCAAGGTGGCCCGTGGCGGCTTGCGGTGGTCGGACCGCCGGGAAGACTTCCGGACCGAAATCCTGGGCCTCGTGAAGGCGCAGACCGTCAAGAACGCAGTGATCGTTCCGACAGGAGCGAAGGGCGGGTTCTTCGCCAAGAAACTGCCCAACCCGGCCGTCGACCGTGCGGCCTGGATGGCCGAGGGCATCGAAAGCTACAAGACGTTCATCCGTGGGCTGCTGGACATTACGGACAACCTCGTGACGTCCTCCGACGGCGAGCGGCTTGTCCCGCCGTCGGACGTTGTCCGTCACGACGGCGACGATTCCTACCTGGTGGTCGCGGCGGACAAGGGAACGGCAACGTTCTCCGACACAGCCAACGGGCTCGCCGCCGAGTACGGTTTCTGGCTTGGTGACGCTTTTGCGTCCGGCGGCTCGGTGGGTTACGACCACAAGGCCATGGGCATCACAGCCCGCGGTGCGTGGGAATCCGTCAAGCGACACTTCAGTGAACTTGACCTTGATACCCAGACCGAAGAATTCACTGTGGTGGGCGTAGGCGACATGTCAGGCGATGTCTTCGGCAATGGCATGCTGTTGTCACGCCACATCCGGCTCGTGGCTGCCTTCGATCACCGGCACATCTTCCTCGACCCTGCCCCTGATGCAGCCTCCTCGTTTGCCGAGAGGCAGCGCTTGTTTGAACTGCCGCGCTCATCATGGGATGACTACGACCGTTCGCTCATCAGCGAAGGCGGCGGTGTCTACGCGCGCCAGGCCAAGACCATCCCTGTTTCCGAGCAGGTCCGCCAGGCGCTGGGACTGCCCGAAGGCACCACCCAACTGAGCCCGCCGGAGTTGCTCCGGGCGATCCTCCTGGCCCCGGCAGACCTGCTGTACAACGGCGGGATCGGCACCTACGTCAAGGCCAGCACCGAAACCAATGCCGTGGTGGGCGACAAGGCCAACGACTCCATCCGGGTGGACGGCAAGGACCTGCGTGTCAAGGTTGTCGGCGAGGGCGGAAACCTGGGCTTGACCCAGCGGGGACGCATCGAGGCCGCCTTGCAGGGCGTCATCCTCAACACCGACGCGATCGACAACTCTGCCGGAGTGGACTGCTCGGACCATGAGGTCAACATCAAGATCTTCGTGGACCGCATGGTTTCGGCCGGCAAGCTGGACGCGTCCGAAAGGGCTGCGTTCCTGGCCGACATGACCGACGAGGTGGGCCGCCTGGTCCTGCAGGACAACATCGACCAGAACATCCTGTTGCTCAACGACCGGACCCGTGTTGCCGAATGGAGCCCCAGTTATGAGCGGCTCATGGACTGGCTCGAGAAGTCGGCCGACCTTAAGCGCGACCTTGAGGCACTGCCGTCCACCGAGACGCTGCGGCAGCGGCTCGAACAAGGCCAAGGACTGACGTCTCCGGAACTGTCCGTCCTGGCGGCCTACGCCAAGATCGAACTCGGAGCGGCGCTCCGCGACAGCAACCTCGCGGATGATCCTTGGTTCAAGGACACCATCCGCTCGTATTTCCCCAAGCAGCTTCGCGACAAATTCGACGCCGAACTGGACACCCATCCGCTGCGCCGGGAAATCATCGCCACTGTGGTGGCGAACGACATCATCAACCTGGGCGGAATCACCTTCGCCTTCCGGGCCATCGAGGAGACCTCGGCAAACGAGGTGGCTGTTGCCAAGGCGTTCGTGGCCTTGCGCGAGATCTACGACCTTGACTCGATGATTGACGAACTGAATGCCCTCCCGGCCTCGTTCCCCACCGAGCACTGGAGCGAAGTCCACTTGGACATCCGGCGCCTCCTGGACCGTGCCGTCCGTTGGGTACTGGGCCAGAGCATCGCTTCGCAGCCGATTGCCGAGGTGGTGGAGTCCTTCAAACCGATGATGGCGCCGTTGCGGGGCCGGTTGCTGGATTACCTGCGCGGTGAGGATAAGGAACGCATTTCCGGTTGGCTGGACAAAGCCCATGGCTGGGAACTTCCGGATCACTTGGCTCACAGGTGGGCGGAACTCTTCGAAAGCTACGCGCTTCTGGACATCGCAAGGATTGCCCAGGCCCGCGGCACCAGCGTCGAGGACGTGGCACAGGTCTACTACACCGTGTTCAACCGGTTCCACGCCGACTCGCTGCTGGAACGCATCAGCGCCTTGCCCCGTGATGACCGGTGGCAGGCGTTGGCCCGCGCTGCCTTGCGTGACGACCTCTACTCCACCGTGGCGGATATGACGACGTCGGTCCTCGAGTCGAGCGACGCGGCAACCGCCGCCGAGGATCGCCTCAAGTCGTGGGAGGGACAGAACGCCGAGCAACTTGGACGCGCGAAGACCATGTTCGATGAGGTGAATGCCCTCGAAGCCGACGACATGGCCTCACTGTCGGTAGCATTAAGGCTCTTGAGGTCAATCGTCCGACGCTAGCGTTGTGCCCGCGTCGTAACTGGAGGTGCAGTGGCAATCTTTACGGACCCCATCAGGGAACATGCTGATTTCGGGCCGGGAGATGCTGAATGGCTGCACCTCCTGGTCGGCGACTGGCAAATGGTCGCCGACTTGGCGTTCGCGGACCTCGCTTTGTGGTTTCCGCATCCCGAGCTCGGTTACATAGCCCTCGCCCACGTCCGTCCGTCGACATCCCACACGGTGTTCCACGCGGACTTCGTTGGCGAGGGCATCCGCTCCGACCTGCGTCCCTTGGTGGACAAGGCTTGGAACAGCCGCTCGATCGAGCGCTCCAGCGAGACAAGCTGGAGCAGCGAAATGGCCTTGCGCGTTGAGGCCGTTCCGATGGTCCGCAACGGCCGGACCCTCGCTGTGGTGACCTCGCACATGGATTTGTCGAGCTCCCGTATGCCGTCGCGGCTCGAACTGACCTATCGCCAGTGTGCCTACGACCTCCTCCGCATGGGAACCCTTGGGCTCTGGCCGGACTTCGCCTCGCCCACGGGTTCCCGCCGTGGCGCCCCGCGCGTGGGTGACGGCTTGATTCGGCTCGATGCTGACGGCGTGGTGCAGTACGCGAGCCCCAATGGAGTCTCCGCTTTCCGCCGGCTTGGCGAAGTGGAATCGCTGGAGGGCAGGTCCCTGGCCGAGGTTACCGCCGGGCTGCTGAAGGACCGCCGGATGGTCGATGAGACGTTGCCCTTGGTGGTCACTGGACGCATGCCTTGGCGCAGCGAAATTGAGTCCCGCGGCGTCAGCCTCTCACTGAGGGCCATTCCCTTGCGGGACGAGCAGCATCGCTTTGGCGCCCTGGTCCTGTGCCGTGACGTCTCGGAACTGCGGCGGCGGGAAATGGAGCTGGTGACCAAGGACGCCACCATCCGCGAAATCCATCACCGGGTGAAGAACAACCTCCAGACGGTGGCTGCCCTCCTCCGGATGCAATCCCGACGCATGGTCAGCGACGAGGCAAAACAGGGGTTGGAGCAAGCGATGCGCCGCGTGGCGACCATTGCGCTGGTCCACGAGACGCTGTCCCAGGGGTTGACGCAGAGTGTGGACTTCGATGAGCTCATTGGCCGGCAGTTCAGGCTCTCGGCAGAGGTTGCTTCACCGTCGCAGCATGTCCGCACTGAGCGGTCCGGCCTGTTCGGTGAATTGCCCAGCGATTTTGCCACGCCTTTGGCGCTGGTCATCAATGAACTTGTGACCAACGCCGTTGAGCATGGCCTGGAAGGGCGGACCGGGACTGTTTGGCTGTTGGCCGACCGTACGGCCGGCGATGGAAATGACGAATTCCTGACCGTAACCGTCGCCGACGATGGCGTGGGGCTTCCGGACGGACAGTATGCCGAAGGCCTGGGTCTCCAGATCGTGCGAACCCTCGTCACCAGCGAACTGGGGGGCACCATCCAGTGGAGCCCGCGCGACGGTGGGGGTACCGCCGTCGACATTGTCCTCAACCTGGCCCGGGGTTAGGCCCGGCGCAGTTGCCTTAATGCGAAAGACCGCGGACCAGTTTGGTCCGCGGTCTTTCTTTGTTTGTTCGAGTGCCTAGGAAGCCCGGCGTGCGCGGGCTGCGCGGCGCTTGAGGGCGCGGCGCTCGTCTTCGCTCATGCCGCCCCAGACGCCGGCATCCTGTCCGGACTCGAGGGCCCACTGCAAGCAGGTGTCCACAACGGGGCAGCGGCGGCAAACACTCTTGGCTTCTTCTATCTGGAGAAGTGCAGGCCCCGTGTTTCCGACTGGGAAGAAGAGTTCCGGGTCCTTGTCGAGGCAGGCTGCGCGATTACGCCAATCCATGCTGATCAGTCACTCCATTCGTGTGAGAACTAGGTGAGCGGCTCTTGTGAAAACATTCACGAGAGGCTCCAAAGGAAAGGGGCCCGCATGGGCCCCCTTGGTCGTCTGAGTCAAGCGTTTCATGTTAACGCCTTGTAAACAAGGGGTTTTAGTTGTTGAAATGCCCGGAATCCGTGAGCGATGCATCACATCAGCTGCCAGTGCCCTCACTGCTCAATGACTATCTCGGGTAGTGTGCCAGTGTGTCAAGACCTCCCGCCAACCCTGCCCAGCCATCCTCAGGCCACGATGGAAACGACGATTCAACCCGCCCTCCGGCCACGGCAAAATCCGCAGGTCCAGAACAGGGCCGGGGCGGCCGGCCCGCAGGCATCGTGGTCATCTCCCTGGTGGTGGTGCTTGAGGCACTTGCCCTCTTGGGAGCTGCGGCCTGGTATGCCTTTGAACTGCTGAGCGGTGCGCCCGTCCTTACCTTCTGGGGGGCTGTCTTCACGTTGGGGCTGCTGCTGGCTTTCTCTGCCTGGTTGTTCGCGGTGGGACACTTCCTCTTCCGCGGGTACAGATGGACCAGGGCAGCTGCACTGGTTGCGCAGTTGTTCGTCCTGACCATCGGATTCCCGACGATGTCCGGCGGGTTGCTCCTCCCCGGCCTGGCCATGATTGTTCCGGCGCTTGCCGCGCTGGTGTTCCTGTTCCAGCGCCCAGTGATTTCCTACGCGTCACGGACCGGCGGTTCGCAAGGCGCCATTTAGCCCTGCCGGCTGTGGTCGAAGACTGCTTGGAAGGGCAGCAGCTCGTTGCCGCTGATCCGGAGTCCGCGGCCGGGGATGGCCTGGCCTTCCACCGGCAACCGGACGCCGAGAATATCGGCGTCCAGGGGAGACCCCGGTGCCAGGACAATCCCCATCCGGCTGGCTTGCACGTCATCAATAAGGGGCAACCTTCGGTGTAGAGCCGGGCTTGTGGTCGCGGTCAGGATGATGCCGCGCGTCTGTCCCATGAGGCTGGCTAGTGCTTGGCGTGCCTCCGGGTCCAAGGTGTCCGCGTCGTCAACCAGCAACAGGCATTCCGGATCGCAGCTTTCGGACTGGAAATCCGTGGCTGCCTTGGCCCAGAAAGGTCCGGGTTGTTCTCCGGGCCCGGGACGGATCCACCGAGCGTGAGGGTTGAGGGCCTGAAGGGTGTTGAGGATGGATGTCTTTCCTGAACCGGGAGCGCCGAGCACAAGGCTCAGGCCCTTTGGCTTGAGTGGCAGTGCCACCGGAACTGCCTCGTCTCCGCCCAGTCCGATCCAGAGGTTCCGGGGATCAAGCGAAGCAGTGTTGGAAACCTTGAGCTCAAACAGCGCCCGATCGAGCCGGCGCGGAAGGGCCCGGACGCGGAACGGTGGTTCTGATGTGCTGGTCCGTTGTTGAAGTGGCCCTGTGGGTCCGGTCGGGGCATCGCGGAATTGGGCGGTGGAGGGTTCACCATGGGCGATGGCTCCGAAGACCACGGCCCTTCCGGGGACCTGTTGTGTCTCCGGGAGCCGGGGCCAATGAAACCGTGATTCGTCTGTTGATGCGGTGGGAAAGAAGGCACGGCTTGGAATTGCGGCAAAGAAGCGGGAGCCTACCAGCTCGCGCTCGCCACAGACCAACACGGTGACTCCGAGCGCAGTGCCATCCCGGACGATATCGCGGAAAAGGTCTTCCGCCCCAGCCCACTGGCTGGCCCTGAAAGCGGCTTGCCATGCGCACCAACCGGCCACAACAAGGACCAACGGTGGATGTTGCCTTCCGGGATGCGCGGAGCTGCGTCGTTCGGCCATCTCTTGGGATAACCGCTCCAGGACCCGGGCTGCCAACGGCAGTTCGTGAAGCCCGGCGGTGGCGCCGCACAGGCGTGACTCTCCGGCCGGTCCGAGGATGCCAACGGCGTCGAGGATGTAGAGGTGGGGACCCGCAGGGTTGCCCTCAAGAGCGGCAGTTACTGCCAGGAAGCTTTGGGGCATGCCGCTGGCTCCGCTGCCGATCATGGCCAGATGCCCATCGGACTGCGGTGCCCACTGAAGGATCTGAACCGACTGGCGTTCCGGTCTGTCCAACAGGCCGAGATCGACCAGCAGTTCGGAATCCTGACAGAACGAACCGTCACCCGGGCTTTCCGGACCACGCGGTGCGGCAAGTGCAGACAAGTCCGCGTCCCATGGAATGCTGGCCGGGAGTGGAACGTGTATGGGATGGCGCGGAGTACTGCCGCCATGAGCGTGCCATGCCGTCCCGATGGCGGACACCACCGTGGCAAGGCCCGTGGTGGCGGCGTGACCAGGTCCATCAGGACGTGCCGAGGGCGGGTGTCCCGAGTTCAGGGCGTTGCGGGCAGACTTCACCAACGACGCGTCGACGGCCGTGCCGGGGGAGTCCCCGCCGGGGACATCCAGGCAGGCTGATTGGAACTCCTCCGGGGGCCCGGAAGCCCGCACCAGGAAGGCGCGCCCGGGGAAGCGGACGGGGATGGCCGCTGCGGCCTTGGAATTGATGATGTCCATGGACTCGCCGTCGGACTGGACGCGAAGGGCGATGCTGGACGTTACGTTTGCGCGGATATCGGAGGTCAAGGCACCTTGGGGTTTCTGCGTGGCCATCACCAGGTGGATGCCCAGCGACCGGCCGATCGTGGCGATGCGCATAAGTTCGCTCAAGGCCGCAGGGGCGTCGTCCACCAACATCCTGAATTCGTCGACAACGAGCATCAGATGGGGGATGGGCAAAGAGTCCGCGTGCTGCGAACGCAGATACCCGGCAAGATCCGCGGCTCCGGCTGCGGACAGGCGTTCCTCGCGGTACCTGATTTCAGCCCGCAGGGAGGCCAATGCCCGCTCCAGCTCGTAACTGGCGAGGTCCGTGAAGATGCCGACGCAGTGGGGCAGTGATGTCAATGGCCCCAGCCCTGACCCGCCTTTGAAGTCGATGAAAACGAAGACGACGTGCTCCGGCGTGTATTTGAGCGCCAGTGAGGCTACGAGTGTCCGCAGCAATTCCGACTTGCCGGAGCCCGTAGTACCGGCGATCAACAGATGGGGTCCGTCCACGTGGAAGTCGAACGTCAGCGGACGGTGCGCGTCCCTGCCGAGGATTGCCTCCAGGGCCTTGCGCCGGCTTTCCGATGTCCAGCGCCGGACCACGCTCCGGGACCTGATTGATGCAAGTTCTTCGAGTGAACACTGTGCGGGTATGACGGGGTGGTGCCCGGTGGTTTCCCTCGGTTCCCTGCCCGCGAGATGGCGGCATGCGCGATCGAAAGTGCGTTCCGACACCAAATCCGGAACGAATGGCAGCACCGTTCCACCGGTTTTGAGCCTGGCCGACACTCCGGAGGCTTCGAGTTGGACGACGTTGGCAGGTTCGTCGCCCGCTCCGCTGCCATGGATGATGAGCTGCCACGAGGCAGCTTTCGCTGCAGAGATGAGGTTCTCGTAGTCGTCGACCGTAGGGCCGGGGTCCAGGATGAACAGTTTCCCGGCACGCCTGCCCTCAAACCGGCCGAGGGCGTCCAACGCCGAGGAATTGTCTGGGACAAGAACACATCCATCCAGGAACCGCGCGGACAAGGGTAGCCGGTGGGCTTTGCCGAGCAAGATCACCGGGATGCCCGAGGCCAGGGGGAAGCTGGCCAACTGCACCACCAGTAAGCGGACCAGTCCGTCTACGTGGTGGCGTGGTCCTAGGAGGGTCACGATTGGCAGTGACGGATCCAACGTCACGGGAGCGGCTTCAAGTGCGGGCGGACTGAAAGAGGGGTCCGGTGGTACCACCCGGATGTTGGATACCACCCTTCCCACCCCAAGCCGGAGCCAGACGTGGACTTCCCTGGTGCCCAGGTAAGGGTCTGCCGGGCCGGTCTCCGTCGCGGAGGAGGATAAAGCAACGGGTAAGGGACCAACTTGCCAACAGGACCCTTCGCACACGTGACCGGCAGCGACGCTGATCTCTGCCGCAGATGGCGAGCACCGCCTTCGTCGCTCTGCGTCTTCGCGGACGGCCCGCTCCAGCGCCGTCCGGAATTCCTGGTTTCCTTTCCTGCCCGCCATAGCCGGAACCAGGAGACTGGCAGCGGAGATGGCCGTAAAGCCGAGGAACATCCACATTCCGGTTGCCACTGCAAGCCCCACCCCAACAAGCAGGGGGAGCAGGGCGCCGATGGCAGTCGCCCAACGGTTTCGCGGGGGAGTCCTCCGGCTGACATCGAGCGGTTCCTGCACGGATCTGCCGGCTTCGGTCGGTAGGCTTGGCCTGCCCCCGGTGGACGCGTGGATCGAGAATTCCGAGTTGCCGCAGTGCACCTTCGACGACGAGGTTAAAGTGGAGCGGCGGGCACGCCTGCCGTCTACGTGCACTAAGCCGGACGTCTCCTTCAGGCGTAGCGCCGTTGCAGAAACTTCCAACAGGGCATGATCCCGCGACATGCCAGGATCCGGGAGTGAGACATCGCAGCTTCCCCGACCGATGGCGTAGCGTCCGCGCGTCAGGAAGAACACGGCACCGGCGTCGGGGCCCGAGTGCGTCAGCAGCATCAACGCCGAAGGCTGACCCATATCCCGTGGGGCACCTGTCCCACGCTTGCTGACAGCGCCGTCCACCAGTACCGCGCCATTCACCAACGGGGGCTTTCCCACTGTCAACGCCGCCACGTCCACTCCCGCGACGGACAGCGCGCCGGAGTGGCGCGCCACTGTCAGCAGCTTCTGCAGCCGGTCACCGGGGGTGCCGTCGGCGACATCGATGGAAAGTTCCTCAGGCTGCGATTGAAACGCCGCTGCAGGGCCGCGAACAAGGGTGCACTCAAGGGGCATCGGCTGTTCCTTTCGATTGCGCCGGGGGTGGGAGCGGGACCGTTGCTTTCGACGCTACGCAGCCCTTGCCCTTGTTTTCCTTCGCTGGGAGCGGCTATGTGGACAACTTTGCTGTGTTTTGCCGCGCAAAGCCGCCTTGACGCGGGTGCATGGTGTCTCGGCTAAGATGAAACTCGTTGTCGCGTGTGCTCAATGAGGAAGGACCTTCACCGGTGATAGTGGTTGCAGAGAGCGCCGATGTTTCAGACGAGGCCGTAATTGGTGAGGGATCCAAGATTTGGCACCTCGCACAAGTCCGCGAAAAGGCCGAATTGGGCACCAATTGCATTGTCGGACGTGGTGCCTACATTGGTACAGGCGTAAAAATGGGAGACAACTGCAAGGTCCAGAATTACGCGCTCGTCTATGAGCCCGCCGAGCTTGAAGCCGGCGTCTTCATTGGTCCCGCCGTGGTCTTGACGAACGATACGTACCCCCGTGCTGTTGGCCCCGACGGGAGCCTGAAGAGTGCCCACGATTGGGAACCGGTGGGGGTGACCATCCGCGAGGGTGCGTCCATCGGCGCCCGCGCCGTCTGCGTGGCACCGGTAACCATCGGCCGGTGGGCCACCGTTGCCGCGGGAGCCGTCGTGGCCAAGGACGTGCCCGACTTTGCCTTGATGGTTGGCGTTCCCGCGAAGCGGCATGGTTGGGTTGGCAAGGCAGGTTTCCCGTTGCAGCGCAGTGGTGAGCACTGGGTATGTCCAGAAACGGGCGCCACATATGTTGAACAGAACGAGACTCTTCGAGAGGTAGAGGCATGAGCCCCGAATTCATTCCCCCCGCCAAGCCCATCATCGGCGACGACGAGGCGAAAGCCGTCACGGCTGTCATGGCCACCGGTCAGCTCGCCCAGGGCACCGAGGTTGCGGCGTTCGAGCAGGAGTTTTCCCAGGTCCTCCTGGATGGCCGGGCAGCAGTTGCCGTCAACTCCGGCACCTCGGGGCTCCACCTCGGCCTGCTTGCTGCCGGGATTGGTCCGGGCGACGAAGTGATCGTTCCCTCCTTCACTTTCGCGGCCACAGCGAACTCCGTCGCCCTCACGGGAGCAACACCCGTTTTCGCGGACGTCGATCCCGATTACTACACGCTTGACCCTGCTTCAGTTGAGTCCAGGATTACGGACCGCACCGCGGCCATCATGCCGGTCCACCTTTATGGACACCCCTTCAATGTGGACGCGATCGGCGCGTTGGCTGCCAAGCACGGCGTCAAGGTCTTCGAAGACGCAGCACAGGCCCACGGCGCTGCCGTAAACGGCCGCAAAGTTGGTACTTTCGGTGACTTCGCCATGTTCAGCCTCTACCCGACCAAGAACATGACCTCCGGCGAAGGCGGCATGGTCAGCACCGGTTTGGCCGACGTCGAACGACGCCTCCGCCTCCTCCGGAACCAGGGCATGGAGCGCCAGTACGAAAACGAACTGGTTGGCTTCAACTGCCGCATGACCAACATCCATGCAGCAATCGGACGGGTCCAGCTGACCAAGGTGGAAGCCTGGACCAAGACCCGTCAGGAAAACGCAGCCTTCTTCGACGCCAACATCGAAGGCGTTGTGACCCCGAAGGTCGCTGAAGGCTACGAGCACGTGTACCACCAGTACACCATCCGAATTGCTGACGACCGGGATGGCTTCGCCAAGGCGCTGCGCGAGGAGTACCAGGTGGGCTGCGGTGTCTACTACCCGATCCCCAACCACCAGCTCGCCCCGTTCCGGACTTCTGACGATCTTCCCGTCACCGAGGAAGCCGCCACCCACGTGCTGTCCATTCCGGTCCACCCCTCGCTGAGCCAGGATGACCTTGAGCGCATCGTCGCGGCGGTCAATGCTGTTGCGAAGGCAGGTAGCTAGTGGCGAACCTTCGCGCGGGGCTCATTGGGCTGGGCATGATGGGCCGCCATCACGCCCGCGTTATTCGTGAGCTCGAAGGCGTGGACCTGGTTGCAGTGGCGGATTCATTTGGTGATCCGCACAATGTTGCCGATGGCCTCACCGTATACAACACGGTGGAGGAGCTCATCGCGCAGGGGATCGACATGGCAGTTGCCGCCGTTCCCACCATCCTGCACGAAGAAGTGGCCCTCCAGCTGGCTGATGCGGGCATCCACTGCCTGGTGGAGAAGCCCATTGCGAATGACTCCGAGTCGGGCCGGCGCATTGCCGAGGCGTTCGAGTCCAAGGGCCTCATTGGCGCAGTGGGACACATCGAACGCTTCAACCCCTCCCTGCAGAGCCTCCGCGACAGGCTGGAGAACGGAGACCTCGGCGAGGTCTACCAGATCAGCACCCGTCGCCAGGGGCCGTTCCCGGCACGCATCGCGGACGTCGGCGTGGTCAAGGACCTTGCCACGCACGACATCGACCTCACCGCCTGGCTGGCCCAGAGCAACTTCGTCAACGTCGTGGCCCACACGACATCCAGGAGTGGCCGCGAGCACGAGGACATGGTTACGGCCATTGGCCACCTCAAGAGCGGCGTCGTCACCAACCACATCGTGAACTGGTTGTCACCGATGAAGGAGCGCACCACGGTGGTCCTCGGCGAGCGTGGAGCCTTCATTGCAGACACTATCTCCGCAGACCTCACGTTTGTTGAGAATGGGACGTTCCAGACTGACTGGGATTCCATCGCGGCATTCCGCGGTGTCTCCGAGGGATCGTCCACGCGATTCGCCCTGGCCAAGCGGGAGCCCCTCAAGATGGAGCACGAGGCTTTCCGCGACGCCGTGCTTGGCAAGTCGCTGAACATTGTCACCATGGCGGAAGGTCTGGAAACCCTGCGGGTTGCGGAGGCCGTCCTGGACTCGGCAAAGTCGGGTTCCGTCATCGCCCTTTGAGCTGCCAACCCGGCTGAGGGTTGTGGGGGAGGCTGGCTTTTGCCAGCCTCCCTTTGCTGTTCAGGGACCTCCCAGGTCCCTGCCCGGCAGTGCCCCGGATACGGGGAACCCGCGTCCCGTCGGGTAGCCTTGACCAGTAGACGTGGGCACTTCTGTGCCCGCACGCCAATACACAGGAGAGTTTGTGAACGCTGATCTCGTCGTCGTCGGCTCGGGTTTCTTTGGCCTGACCATTGCAGAACGCGCCGCTACCGAGTTGGGGCTGAAGGTCGCGGTGCTTGATCGCCGCCACCATATTGGAGGAAACGCCTACAGCGAGAATGAAGAGAAGACGGGAATCGAGGTCCACCGCTACGGCGCGCACCTCTTCCACACTTCCAACGAACGTGTTTGGGACTACGTGAACAACTTCACCAAGTTCACCAGCTACCAGCACAAGGTGTACACCAGCCACAAGGGCGAGGTGTACCCCATGCCCATCAACCTGGGCACCATCAACCAGTTCTTCCGTTCCGCGATGAGCCCGGCGGAGGCCCGTGCCCTGATCAACGAACAGGCCGGCGAGTTGGCCGGTACTGACCCGCAGAACCTCAACGACAAAGGCATCCAGCTTATTGGCCGCCCGCTGTATGAGGCGTTCATCAAGCACTACACGGGCAAGCAGTGGCAGACGGATCCCAAGGACCTGCCCGCAGAGATCATCTCCCGGCTCCCCGTCCGCTACAACTACGACAACCGGTACTTCAACGACACCTACGAAGGCCTTCCGGTTGACGGCTACACGGCATGGATCGAGCGGATGGCGGACCACCCGAACATCGAGGTCATCCTGAACACCGACTTCTTCGACGACGGCGAATTTGGCCGCTCGTCCGTGCTGGGCCAGGTTCCGGTCATCTACACGGGGCCGGTGGACCGGTACTTCGACTACGCGGAAGGCGATTTGTCCTGGCGGACCATCGACCTTGAGGAAGAAGTCCTTCCCATTGAGGACTTCCAGGGCTGCGCCGTCATGAACTATCCGGACGCCGATGCCTCCTTCACCCGCATCCACGAGTTCCGCCACTTCCACCCCGAGCGGGACTACACGAAGGACGCCACGGTCATCATGCGGGAATTCTCGCGCTTTGCGGAGAAGGGCGACGAACCCTACTACCCCGTGAACACTTCCGATGACCGCAGCAAACTGCTTGCCTACCGCGACCTTGCACGCGGCGAGAAGTCGGTGCTGTTCGGTGGCCGGCTCGGAACCTACAAGTACCTGGACATGCACATGGCCATCGGTTCTGCGCTGTCCATGTTCGACAACAAGATCAAGCCGCACTTCACAGGCGGCGCCAAGCTGGAAAGCGGTGGAGTGGACGCATGACCGCCACGACTAACGAAAGCCAGGAGACTTCCATGACCGTTGCCCAAGCCGAGGCCGGCGACCAGGACCTTCGGATCGTCCAGCGCGTGGTCTTCCCCGCCAACCGGGACCTCGACACCCTGCCTCTTTACGTTGACCCTGACACGAACAAGGTCCGCAAACAGGACGAGAACGGCACAGCGGTCATCCAGGCCGTAGGCATGGCCCGCAAGCTTCACCCGGAAGACATCCTGGACCGTGGATCCGTGCAGGTCCGGAGGGGCGAGCGACTCTCCTTCGGCTCGTACTTCAATGCTTTCCCGGCCAGCTACTGGCGTAAGTGGACCATTGCCACCAAGACGGTCCTGCACATCGAAACCGCAGGCGAAGGCACGGTCATCGTCTATCGCTCCAACGCCAGGGGAGCCTCACAGCGTGTGGACTCCATCCTGGTGGAGGGCCAGGCGTCAAACGACGTTGAACTGACCCTGGCGCCCTTCGGTGACGGCGGGTGGTACTGGTTCGACCTGATCGCCGGCGGCGACGGAATGACGCTGAAGAAGGCCCACTGGGCCGTTCCGTCCGAGGGCCGTCCGCAGGGCAAGGTGACCCTTGGTGTCACCACCTTCAACCGTGCGGATTACTGCCTCGAGACCATCAAGTCGATCGACGCCGACGCCGGACTTCGCCAGATCCTGGCCGAGTTGATCATCGTGGACCAGGGCAACAAAAAGGTTGCCGACGAGGACGGTTTTGATGCCGTTGCAGCCTCCATGGGAGACCAGCTGCGCATCATCAACCAGGGAAACCTCGGCGGTTCCGGTGGTTTTGCCCGGAACATGTACGAGACCCTGGTCACCGACAAGAGCGACTACGTCATGTTGCTCGACGACGACATCGAACTGGAAACCGAGGGCGTACTCCGCGCAGTTGCCTTCGCCGACCTCTGCCGCAAGCCAACGATCGTTGGCGGCCACATGTTCGATATGTACAACAAGTCTGTGCTTCACGCCTACGCCGAAGTGGTGAACTTCTACCGGTTCCTCTGGGGTCCCGTCGAGGGCCTTGGCAACCATGACTTCTCGGCTGAGGGGCTGCGCTCCACGCCACTCCTGCACCGTCGTTGGGATGCCGACTACAACGGCTGGTGGATGTGCCTGATTCCGAAGACGGTCATTGAGAAGATTGGCCTTTCGCTTCCCGTCTTCATCAAGTGGGACGACGCTGAGTACTCCCTGCGTGCCCGTGCAGCCGGTTTCCCGACAGTCACCCTTCCCGGTGCGGCCGTTTGGCACGTTTCCTGGGCCGACAAGGACGACTCCGTGGACTGGCAGGCGTACTACCACGAGCGCAACCGCCTCATCGCGACGCTCCTGCATTCCCCGTTCCCCAAGGGCGGACGAATCTTCCGGGAGAGCCTGAACACCGACATCAAGCACCTTGTGTCCATGCAGTACTACCCGGAGCAGGCGCGCATCATGGCCCTCAAGGACGTCCTTGAAGGACCAGGGAAGCTGCACGAGCAGCTGCCCACAACCATGCCCAAACTCCGGGCCATGCGCGAGGACTTCGTCGACTCACAGGTAAAGACTGATCCGGGAGCCTTCCCCGAAGTTTTCCGGAAGCGTCCCCCGAAGAAGCCCCAGACGTACAAGCAGCCGGGTGCCCTCGGCCTGCTTCCGTGGGCGGTTAAGACTGTCCTGAAGCAGACCATCGCACCGGTCCGCGAATCGGCTGGAACCAACCCCGAAGCCCACGTCGCGCACCAAGACGGCAAATGGTGGAGCCTCGCGCACCTTGACAGTGCCGTCGTGTCGAACGCTGACGGCACGGGTGCGTCGTGGTACCGGCGTGATCCGAAGCTCGTCCGCCGCATGCTTGTGGAAAGCGCCCAGCTCCACGCGCAGCTTTTCTCGAACTGGGAAGCCCTGCGCGCAGAGTACCGCGAAGCCCTGCACGAGATCACCTCGATGGATTCATGGCGCGAAACCTTCGACGCTTCGGAGCCCAAACAGTAGCGATGGCCGAGTCGACTGATACATATGCTGTTCCCGGGGTTGGTGCCGGGCTGCTGGATGTCTTCCGGCGCCGGTACCTCCTCAAACTGATCGTCCGCAAGGAACTGCGGGTCCGCTACCGGGGTTCGGTGCTGGGACTGGCCTGGTCCTACGTCAAACCCCTGGTCCAGTACTTGGTCCTGTTCCTGGCCCTCGGCATCGTCCTTCGGGTAGGCGACCAGATCCCCAACTACGCCCTGTACATGTTCTCGGGCGTGATCGTGGTGAATTTCTTCACCGAAGCGTTCTCCAACGCCACGCGTTCCATCGTGTGGAATGCCGCCTTGGTGAAGAAGATCTACCTTCCGCGGGAGCTGTTTCCTGTGGCTTCGGTCTGGGTTGCCGCAGTGCACTTCCTGCCGCAGTTGGTGGTCCTGTTGGCGGCAGCGCTGCTCAACGGGTGGCGCCCGGACGCCCTCCAGCTTTTCGGAGCGTTGCTCGGCTTCATCATCGTTGCCGTCACAGCCACCGGCCTGGGTCTGCTCGCTGGCGCCATCAACGTGTTCTTCCGCGATGCCGAGAACATCGTGGACATGCTCATGATGGTTGTTACCTGGACGTCCCCGGTCCTCTATGACTGGACCATGATCCGCCGCCTCGCTCCCGATTGGGCGCTGACGATCTACCAATTGAACCCGGTGACCGTCGCGGTGGAATTGTTCCACTGGGCCTTCTGGTACCCGACCGTCACCAAGCCGGTTGAATTGCCGCCGCACCTCCTCATGACTGGTTTCGCCGGGCTGGGGATGGCCGCTGTGTTCCTTATTATTGGCCAGCTGGTGTTCCGCCGGCTTGAGGGCCACTTTGCGCAGGAGGTCTGAGTGGGCGCCGCAATCATCGTCAAGAACCTGAAGAAGACCTTCAACCTCCGCCATTCACACTCCTTGAAGGAGACGCTGGTATGGCTGGTCAAAGGACGCAAGGGCGAACTGACCAAGAAATTCGATGCCCTGCATGACGTGAGCTTCGAGATCCAGCCTGGCGAGACGGTTGCACTGCTGGGCTTCAACGGTTCCGGCAAGTCAACGTTGCTGAAGCTGATTTCGGGCGTGATCCTTCCGGACAAGGGGACGGTCCGTACCAAGGGCCGGGTTGCCGGCCTGATCGAAGTTGGCGCCGGGTTCCACCCTGACCTCTCGGGACGGGAGAACGTGTTCCTGAATGCTGCGATCCTCGGGATGACCGAGGAGGAAATCAACGCGAAATTCGACGAGATCGTCGCTTTCTCGGAGATCGAGCAGTTCATCGACACGGAAGTGAAGTTCTACTCTTCGGGAATGTTCCTGCGCCTGGCGTTTGCCGTGGCGGTGCACACCCAGCCGGATATCTTCCTTGTGGACGAGATCCTCGCGGTGGGCGACGAGCCGTTCCAGCGCAAATGCCTGGCGAAAATCAAGCAGTTGTCCGATGAGGGCCGCACCCTTGTGGTGGTCAGCCACGACCTGGACATGATCGCCCGCATTTGTGACAGGGGAGTAGTCCTCTCATCCGGTACCGTGCAATTCGAAGGTCCAGCAGACCAAGCCGTGGCTTGGTTGAGGGAACGCAACTAGTCCGGCCTCCAACTGCATAAGTCGTCTGTCACCGGATGGCTGGTGGAAGCATCTAAGAAAGGCGACCGTAGGAATGGCTATCGGCCCTCTGCTGTTGTGTGTACTCCTGATCGTTGTGCTGTGGTGGGGTCCCGGCTGGCTGCTCGGGGAGGCACTGGGAGTCCGTCGGACCATCCTGCCCGTGGTTGCACCGTTGTTGGGAATGGGTGCCCTGACGGTCATCGGCGTCATGGGCCATGGGCTTGGCATGAGCTGGCAACTGCTGCCTGTTGCTGGTGTGCTGGTGATTCTGGCCGGAGTTCTTCTGGCCTTGCGCTTGACGCTGCAGCGCCGGTTCCCCGCCAGGTTCGGGTTGCCGGTCCCGTCCGGTCCCGGAATCTTCGGCAAGCACCACATTTCGGGAGCCTGGTGGATCCTGCTTGCCGGCCTGGTGGCCGGCGGGGCTGTGGCGGCAGTGTCCTGGACTGTTGGTACCGAGGGGCTCCTTGGCATCAACCAGGACTGGGACATTCCCTGGCACGCCAACATGATCCGTTTGATCTCGGTCAACCACGAGTGGGATCCGGGCATTGCGGGTAACTTTGCCTACTACGACACGTCCATTGCCGATGCGCCGATCCGCAGCTACCCCATTGCGTTCCATGCTTTGCTGTCCCTGGTATGGCCCCTGACCGGGGTGAGCATCCCGGTTTTCCTGAACGTTTTCGTGTTGGTGATGATGGCGGTCCAGTTGCCGTTGAGCACTATGGCCCTGACCATGGTGGTTACGCGCCGTCCGATTGCCGTTGCCGCTGCCGGAGCCGTGTCCGGGTGGTTTACGGTCTATCCCTACGACCTCCTGTGGCGTGGTCCACTGATTCCGTTCTTCGCCGGCATGCTGCTGGTGGGCCCCTTCGCTTTCCTTGCCATCAAGGGGGCGCTGGAGGGCAGGAAGTTCTGGATCCCCGGAATCGCGTTCGGTGCCGTCGGCTTGATTGCCGTCCATCCCTCCCTTGCGTTCGTCGTCCTGCCGTTGCTGGTCTTCTGGTTCCTTTCGGCCGCGATCAGGCGAAGGGGCCGGATCCTTGGCATCACGGTCTACCTGGCAGTTGCCGGGGTGCTCGCCGCCGTGCTTGGCCTGCCGATCATCCAGCAGATGCTCAAGGAGTCCGAACGGGTCTCCAAGATGATGTGGGCGCCGGATACGGACCGCAACGGGGCCATCCAGAAC
The DNA here is from genome assembly GCF_044391085.1 of Paenarthrobacter sp. NPDC018779. Taxonomy (NCBI): domain Bacteria; kingdom Bacillati; phylum Actinomycetota; class Actinomycetes; order Micrococcales; family Micrococcaceae; genus Paenarthrobacter; species Paenarthrobacter sp. NPDC018779. Next base: position 281,488 of record NZ_JBIRZS010000002.1, read on the forward strand.
ATCATCTTCCTGCACCATGGATCCATTGCGATGCCGATCCTCACTGTCATGGTGGCTTTGGGCTGCCTGGCGGTGGTGCTCCGCATCCGCATGTGGTGGTATTTCGGACCGGTCCTGGCTTTCGCTTTCCTTTCGGTCTACACCATGGGCAGTGAGAGTCCCCGGTTCCTGAACCTGACGGCTCCCTTCTACGATGACCAGTGGCGGATCTTCGGTATCCTCGTCATGCTCCTGGTGCCGTTGGCCGGCCTGGGCGTTGCCCAGGCTGCCGAGGCAGTCGAATGGCTGGCAGGCAAAATCCGTGCGCGGCGGTCGTCGCCGTCGGAAGACGGCAGTGACGCACGACGGCGGCCCAGTCGCCTGGTGACGGTGGCCGCGCCGTTCGTCGTGCTGCTGGCCGCAGGAATCGGTGCCACGCCGTACTTCAAGCAGAACGCCGAGCGGATCAACATCAACACCAAAGTGGATGGCGCCACGCTGAGTGCTGCGGAGGTGGACCTCCTCAGCAAAATGGACCAGTACGTCCCGCAGGATGCCACCGTACTCAACGATTCGTGTGACGGTTCTGTGTGGATGTACGCCCTGGGCAACCGCATGCCCATGATCCGGCACTTCGAGGTCCTTCCCACCAACAGGCAGCTTCTGGTCCTGCAAAAACTTCCGGAACTGGCCACTGATGCCCAAGCGCGTGCGGCGGCTTCCGAACTCGGCATCGAGTGGGTTTACATCGCTGACGGACGCATCCGCGCCTGGGATGAACCGAAGCCCGGCCTGACCCAGCCGGATTCCATCCCGTACCTGAAGCTGGTCACGCGCGAAGGCAACGCTGCGCTCTACCAGATCGACTGGTCCCAGTTGCCCGGCGGCAAGGAAGCCTTTGACGCCGACGCCAAGGACAGGGTCCAACTTGACGGCGTGCCAGGCATCCTCGAAAACCGAAACCCTGACGGCATCGCCCCGCTCGGAAGGATTTGCTGACCATGAAGGCATTCATCGCTAAGTTCCTGGCGTCGAGCCTTTTCAGGTTCCTTTTGATCGGTGGCCTGAGCTTCCTGGTTGACCTGGGACTGCTCGCATTGTGTTTCCAGGTCTTTGGCTGGCCGCTCTGGCTCGCCACTGGCGCCGGATTCTGGGGCAGCTTCTTCTTCAATTACTTCCTTCAGCGGCACTTCGCTTTCGGCGGCGGGGGCACGGCCATTGGCGGCGTGCTCCGTTATTCGGGGCTCCTGGTTTTCAACACCCTGGCGGTCATGGGAATCGTGGAGCTCTTCCAGTTCCTTGGCGCGGGCTACGTTGCCGGTAAAGTGGTGGCGACCGCGGTGACCATGGCCTGGAACTACTTCATTTACAAGCACTGGGTCTTCCCGCAGAAGAAGCACGTGAAGGACACCAGCCACAAGACCGATGGCGCGACAGACACCGACGCGCCACCACAGAACCTCACACCAAAGAGCAGCGAAGGATAAGCGATGTATCGAGGCGTTCGAATTGCCGCGGTAGTACCGGCCTACAAAGAAGAGAACCATATCGCGCAGGTCATCCAGACCATGCCGGAGTTTGTCGATCACATCGTCATCGTCGATGACTGCAGCCCCGACGACACATCCGGCGCTGCCCGGCGCGCCGACGACGGCAGGGTCACCCTGATCCGTCACGAAGTCAACCAGGGAGTCGGCGGCGCTGTCCTGACTGCGCACAAGGCTGCAATGGAGCTCGGTGCCGACATCAATGTGGTCATGGCCGGTGACGCCCAGATGGACCCGGAGTACCTTCCCCAGTTGCTTGATCCCGTGGTTGACGGTTACGGTTTCGCGAAGGCCAACAGGTTCTTCTCCGGTGAATCCTTCGCCGGCATGCCCGGCTACCGGATTTTCGGCAACATCGTCTTGTCCTTCATGACCAAGCTTGCCTCCGGATACTGGCACATCTTCGATCCCCAGAACGGCTACACCGCAATCCGGACAGAGGTTCTTCGCCGCCTGCCGATGAACAAGGTGGCGGCCCGTTACAGCTTCGAGAACGACCTCCTGATCCACTTGAACATCCTGGATGTGCCTATCGTCGACGTTCCGATTCCGGCTGTTTACGGAAACGAAGTCTCCAGCATCAAGCTGCGCAAGGTCATTCCGGAACTGTTGGCCATGTTGTTTGGTGGCTTCTGGCGGCGGGTCTGGTGGAAGTACATGGTGTGGTCCTTCTCCGCCGTGGCCTTGCTCCTGATCGCCGGACTCGTCCTGATCGTCATGGGGCTCGGCGTCGGCGCCTGGGTCCTCGCTGCCAGCGTCGGATCGCCGACGGCGGGGTCGGTGATGCTTGCTGTGGTGCCCTTTGTGCTGGGTGTCCAGATGTTGCTGGTCTCGCTCCAGCTGGATATCCAGGCCAGCCCGGACAGGCCAACCATGCATCCCATGAAGGAACGCGCCTGACAAGTTACAAAAAACGGCCCGGACGCAGTGACTGCGTCCGGGCCGTTTTCTTATGAGCCACAGGGCAGGTAGCCCCGTCCTGCCCTATGTGGCTCTGGTCAGGGGAGCGATGTGAAACCTCCCCATCCCCAGCCGACCTGGCTGCGGGACAGCCAGCCGGACGTTCCATTGCCCGGGTAGAGGAACAGATTGCCGCCGGCGTCCCTGGCCAGGACGTCATTCTTGCCGTCCCCGTTGAAATCACCGGGGCCCAGGATGGCAGTCATCGAGGACCAGCCACTGCCCACTTGCACCCTGCTGAGCCAGCCGCCGGTACCGTTGCCCGGGTAGAGCCAGAGGATGCCGGAGGTGTCCCTGGCCAGCACATCTGTTTTCCCGTCGCCGTTGAAGTCGCCGGTGCTCAGGATGGCGTTCATGGCGTTCCAGCCCGAGCCGACTTGCGTCACCGTGCCGAAGCCGCCCGTCCCGTTGCCGCGGTAGAGCCAGAGGGCGCCGGCGGAGTCCCGCGCGAGGAGGTCTGCCTTGCCGTCGCCGCTGAAATCGCCGGGCGCCAGGATGAGCGTCATGGCGTTCCAGCCTGTTCCGGCCTGGATCCGCGGTTGGAGTCCACCGGCGCCGTTTCCGGGGTACAGCCAGAGGACACCGTTGGCGTCCCGGGCCAGGACGTCGCTGCGGCCATCACCGTTGAAGTCCTTGGTGGGAACGATCGCGGTGAGCGTGTTCCACCCCGTTCCGAGGGACTTCTGGGTCAACCATCCGCCGGCCCCATTGCCCGGGTAGAGCCAGAGCGTGCCGCCGTTGTCGCGGGCAATCACATCGTTCTTGGCATCCCCGGTGTAGTCCTTCCAGGTGTTGGCCGGTGGGGCGGCCACGGAGTAGGCCTGGCTGACGATTGCCGAACTGTTGTTGGCCGGATCCACCGCAAAGTACTTCAGCGTCATGGCTGCGGTCAGTGTGATCGGCGTGGAGTACTTGTTGGCGGCCGTGGCCGTCGGATTGGTCCCGTTGGTGGTGAAGTAGATACTGGAGCCGGCTTCATTGGCCGTCAGCGTGATTTGCTGGTTCGCAGGGTAACTGCCCGCGGCCGGATTGGCTGTGACCACCGGTGGCGTTGTATCCAGCACTGTGTAGGCGGTGGACTGGACTGCCGAGGCGTTGCCGTAGGCGTCCACGGCGAGGGATTTCACGGTGGTGTTACCCGTCAGCGCGAACGGCGCAGTGTACGCCTTGGTGCTTCCAGTGGCTGCCGTGCCAGGTGTGGTGCCGTCGGTAGTGTAGAAGATACCCCCGGCCTCGCTGGATGTCATCGTCACGAGTTGGCCGGAGGGATAGCCACCGGGCGCCGGTGACACCGTCAGCACAGGCGCGGTGTTGTCCACCGTGTAAGCCTGGGTGGCGACGGCCGAGGAGTTGCCGGCCGTGTCTTTGGCGAAGTACTTCAGGGACATGGTCTGCAATGGCAGGGGTGCCGAGTACACGGAGCTGGCGACAGTGGGGGTGCTTCCATCAGTGGTGTAGTAGATGGTTGCAGCCTCGTTGACGGACAGCGCAACGGTCTTGTTGGGACCATAGGTGCCGCCCGCTGGATTGACCGAAACCACCGGGGCCGTGGTGTCCGCAGCGGACACCGTGACCGTTCGGGTGGCTGTGGACGTATTTCCTGCTGCGTCCCTGGCTTCGACCGTGAACGTTGCCGTTCCGTTGGGCAGGTTGGTGTACGCCTTGGGCGACGTGCATTCAGTGAAGGCATTGTTTCCGAGCTTGCAGCGGTAGCCCGCGATGTCGCTTGACGTCGACGTAAAGACAAACGACGGCGAGGCGCCCACCGTTGCTCCCTGCGCCGGTGAGGTGATGCTCACCTGGGGAGCGGTCAGGTCTGCCGTCACTGTCACCGAGGCGACGGGGCTGACGTTTCCGGCCATGTCTGTTGCCCTGACCCGGATCACATGCTGGCCTGCCGTGGCAAGGTTCAGTGTCTGCGCATTGGCGCAGGCCGTAAACGCGGTAGTGGAATCAATGGAGCAGGAAAGTGCCGAGTCCGGATCCGACGTCACCCCCAGAACCGGAGAGCCGTTGACCGTTGACCCGTCAGCCGGTGCGGTGATGACCGGCGCCTTCGGAGCCGTCAGGTCGATGGTGAAGGAACGGGAAACCGGAACACCGGATGGTGCGGCCCTGACGGAGAAGGTGTAGGCACCGGCCGCCAAGGCGGTGGCGGGCGTAAAGCTTCCGCTGGTGCAGCCGTTCCAGACCGGTGCAGCCGTGCTCAGCTGCAGGCTGCAGTCGAGGGCGCCGCCCGGAGGCGTCGAGGCCACAGTGAAGGTGGGCGTGGAGTCGTTGGTGAAGGCGGGGTTGGCCGCCTGGGTGCCGTTTGCCGCCGTCGGGCCGCTGACGATGGACGGCACGATGCCGCCGAGGCTCTGCAGCCTGCCCTGTCCGCTCGGCTTGGCCGGGTCCAGTTGGCCGGGATCGTCCATGACCAGGACCTTGCCGTCCCGCATGGTGATGCCGCCGACCTTGCTGAAGCCAAGCGCCCACTGGTTGTCCACCGAATCGTTGCTCAAGTCGATCCGGGAGATCTTGTCCTTGCCGGCATCGGCAATGCCGGTGCCTCCGCCGGTCCCGGTGTAGAGCACCAGGGGCGTCTGCCAATCGTAGTAGATGGCCGTCGGCTTGCCGACGTTGTACAGGGCTGTTGGTACGTAGTTGGTCAAGACGCCATCGTCCGGTGCAGTGAAGACTGTCAGGCCCGATGTTTCCGCGACATACACTACGACGTTGCCGCCGCTGTTGCGGTGGGTTGCCGCGATCCCCAGCGAGCTGGAATTGACCGAGGCAATGGACTCGATGCTGGGGTGGAGTGCCGTTGGATCGACGATCTTGACGATGGACCTGGCATTGGCAAAGGACAAGTAGATGTTGCCGTCTGGACCGTCGCTGGCAGCGTTCGGCCGGAGGTCGCCATCGAAAATGGTCAGCTGGCTCTTGTAGTTGAAGACGCTGCTCCCTGCGTTCCACACGGCACGGTATACCTCGGAGCTTCCGACGGCGGCATCCGGAATGAACGCGATTTCGTCACCGCTGCCCGGGTTGCCCGGCGTTGGATCGATGATTGCCGGGGTGCCGGCGAGGGCGGGGCCCGTCTTATGGCCGGTGAGGGTTCCGCCGAGGCACGTGCTGGTTTCGAGGCCGCCATTGGTTGCACCGGCCGCCTCGGTGACACGGCAGAAGCCGGCCCTGGAATCGGATACCCAGATCCGGCCCTTCGGGTCCACGACTGCGCCGGCAGCCTTGGTCAGGCCAACGGCTACGGTTTGGCGGGCCTGGTCAGCTGCGGCGGGACCGGCTGCCAGCATTCCCGTCAGTGCCGCCGTGGCAAGGCTTGCTGCCGCAACGACGGCGGTTGCTTTCCGACGCCGGAGCCGTTCGCCCTTGGTGCCCAAGGCAGTATGGCGGGAGGTTTCATGAGAGGTTCTTGAGCGACCGGAGAGGGCAAGGCATGCCAAACCAAGCTGAAGAACACTGCGATTGCGCGTGTCCACCGAGGGATCCCCACTTCATTCGGATGCTCCCCAGCTCCGCATGCATTGGTTATTCGCCCCACGCCGTTTCCGGCTGCGTCTTAGTACATCTTCCCCCAATTTTCACATTTGTCACTAGTGGATTTTTTCGGCACCGTCCGGAACCTGGCCCGTCCCCGGTTTTGACCGCGCCCTGTCTTGACCGCCGATTACGTGCCACCGACGATTGAGGTGGAGGTAGCGATGCGCAGAATGATCCCTTTGGCAGTGTTCCTGGTGATGCTCGTGGGCGGATGCACCGCCCCTGCGCCACAGCCCTCTGCCAGTTCCAGCCCGTCGGCTTCCACGGGCGGCACCGTGACCGCGGCACCCAGCCCGTCGCCGTCGTCCGTTCCGTTGAGTGACCCACCCGGCCAAGGTGACATCGGCCCCGGTGACGACGAACCTGGCCGCTACTCCTTCCGTTGCACCAGCTTGGACGCATCTCCGGAAGTGCAGCTGTCCAGCCTTGCGGAGGTCTGGGCCGCAACCAACTACACCCGCATGGGTTCCTGCGACGTCGGCTACGAAGGCCAGCAGCCGTTCGAAGCGACACCCCGTGAAGCCGAAGCAGTTTCCGCCGCCGGCCAGCAGGACGCTGAAGATGGGGGATTGGCCGTGATGCTGGACATCCTCCGGCTGTGCACCAGGATCAGCGACGAGGCGGGGCCGGACGGGTTTGCGGGAACTGCCAAGGCAACGCTCCTTGCTGCGGCCCAGTACTGCCCCGACGCCCCGCAGGGGAAGATCCTCGCCGGCTGGGCCAACGGAACACGCGTAGGCGATGGTAGCCATGCAGTCGGGGAACAGATGGAACCGGGCAGCTACCAACTGGTCAAGCAAGGGGTTTCCACCGACGGATGCGCCTGGTCGGTCAAGGCGCCAGGCGGAAGCGTCGTAGCCAGCGGCGGCCTTCCCGAGGCCTCCAAGACCGTGGACCTGGCAGCCGGCCAAAACTTTACTAGTGACAAATGCGGAATTTGGGGGAAGATGTACTAAGACGCAGCCGGAAACGGCGTGGGGCGAATAACCAATGCATGCGGAGCTGGGGAGCATCCGAATGAAGTGGGGATCCCTCGGTGGACATGCGCAGGCGCAGTGTTCTTCAGCTTGGTGTGGCAACAATTGCCCTGGCCGGTTGCTCAGGAACCAAAGTAGAAACTTCCCAAACCTCCGCCCTTGACGTGGCGCCGGCCGTCGCGAAAGACGACCATGTGGCCAGGGAAAAGCCCGAGCCGTTGGTGAGGTACCAATTCACGTGCCTGGCCGCAGACGGCAGCCTCATTGGCAAGTTCTCAAGCCTGGAAGAGGTGTGGGCTTCCACCCGCTACATGCACATCACGGACTGCCAAGTGGCCTATGTTGGTTCGGGTCCGCACGTGCTGACATCCGAAGAGACTGCTGCCGTGAATGCCGCGGTGGCTGCCGGAGCCCCGGGTGGACAGGCCTCCGAGCTCTGCCTCCGGATCATCCGTGCCTCTACCCGGACCGATCCGCGGAACCTGGCCGCCTCTCTTGCGGCCTACGGCGTTCCCGTGGTGAAAGGGTCCCTGACGCTGGCGCCCCTGGCGCCTCAGGCGGCCATTTTTACGCGATGGCTGAAGACTGCCGTGGTTTCCTAGCAATTATTCTTGTTGCACAAACAAATGGCGCGGACCCTTTTCGGGTCCGCGCCATTGCCGCTGCCTGAATTCTAGGCGAGCAGTGAATTCATGGCATTGATCAGCGTGGTTTCCACGCCATTTGCGCCGGACTTGAAATGGGCAATATGCCCATAGACTGTCATGGAACCGCCGGCAATTCCCGGATAATCCGGCTCCCAGCCACCCTCGTAGCTGCCCAGGGGCATTGACGGTGGAAAGAATTCATTGCTGGGAATGTAGCAGCAGGACTCGTTGGCGTATCCACCTACGATGATTCCGTTGGTCCCGCCGTTCCTGTTGCGGAAGTAGGCGGCGTAGCCGCTCACAAGTTCGCCACCGATCATGGCGATCTTCAATTGGGGACTGCCGTTGAACTTCCAGACCTGGAACGGGGACGGCACGGATGTGGCGTAGCTGTTGCTGTCGATCCGCCCGATCATCACCTGGGCATGGCGTTGGTACCACTGGGGCTGCCCGTTCGGGTTCGGGAGGCGGGAGACGTAGGCGGCCCGCACGGCGGCGAGGTTCGCCGCCGTCGGGGTGATGTCCAGCGGCAACTGGACCTCCTGGTACCGGGTGACCATGGGGCCGGCCAAGGCGCGGCCTGCGGACTGCATATTGTTGTTGACCGTGGCTCCCAGCGCGTCGCCATGCTGGTCCCGCAGTTCCCAACTGCGGACGCCGCCGGGATCCTGGTCGCCGGCGGGCCCCTGGATGAACATCGCGAAGCAATTCGGGTTGCGGTTCTCGATATAGTTGCAGGCGCCGGCGGCGAAGTCCCCGTCGAAAAGCGTCCGCAGCCCGGCGCTGATGGGGTGGCAGCCATAGCTGAAGATCACGGCTGCCGGCGTGCCGTTGCCCCGTCTTGCTACCAGGATTGGTACAGCCGTCTCGGTATAAGGCAGGCCCACGCGGTTCGCCGAGAAATTCTGGGTGGAGACCTTGTAGTCGAACGTTACGGCTGTCTCGTCAGCGTCCAGGGCTTCCTGTGCGAGGTTCACGATGGTGTCCTCCAGGTCCGCGCTGTAGGACCGGACCAGGCCCAGGTCGGAGAGCCCGTAGGCCATGAAGGGATGCAAAGTGTCGATCAAGGCGGGGCCGTTGTGGGTGTGCGTGGCCTGGATGAGGATGTCACTGGTGGACCAGGCCGCCAGATCCAAGATCCGGTCCCTGATGCGTTGGTGCATGGCCCGCGGCAAGGCCAGCACATCCAGGCTGATGATGATGTGGGGATTGGCGTCTTCCCAGATGAGGATGGCCCGGGCGTAGAGGGGCTCGAACGGCGAACTGCTGGTGGCTTCGCGCCCGCCATCGGTAGTCCCATATCCCGCCATATACGGATTGGTGCTCAGGGACGGCGTAATGTCAGCGATGGCAGTTCCAACTCTAAACGCCATAAAAGATCACTCCTTGATTGCGCGCTGCAGGATGTTCTTCGTTTGCCCCCAAACAAAGTCCGTTTCCCGAATGCGCTGAACAGCCAATACGTGAGACCACCTTCATTAGAACATGTGATGGAGGAATTTAGGCCGGTTCAAGCCGGATTAATATTGCGTGCGGCCAACGTCTCGTGGGACAAACGCATGAGGGCCCGTCCACGCGGAGAATTTCCGTGGACGGGCCCTTCATGACGTACCGCCGGGTGGTTACCTGGCGGCGGGGGCGAGGATGGTCAGGCCGTTCCATCCGGTCCCGACCCTTGACGGGGTGCCCCAGGTGCTGTTGGAACCAACCGGATAGTAGCGGAGCTCGCCGCCAGTGGTGCGGCCAATGATCCCGGTGGACCCTGCCCCGGCAAAACTGCGGATCGCACCGAAACTGGAAATGACATCCCACCCCGTGCCCACCACGCGCGGCGTTTCGGCGATGAAATTGCCGGTTCCGTTGCTTCGGTACAGTTTGAGGTCACCCGTGGGGGTCTTGGCCACGAGGTCGGCGTTCGAATCCTTGTCGAAATCCATTTGAACGATGTCCAGTCCCGACCAGCCGACGCCGATGGAGACTCCGGTGGAAACCGTCTTGCCGCTGGGGTTGGCGAAGTAGTAGAGGCGGCCGTTGGCGTCGTAGCCCACGATGGACGGATTCGCATCGGCCTTCTTCCATGTGCCCACCGTCAACGTCCAGTTCTTCCAGTTGCTTCCGAGGGAGATGGGAGCGCTAAAACCGCTGCCGCTCCTGCCCGGGTAGACGCTCAGGCGTCCGTCGGACCACTGGGCCACAATGTCCAGCGCACCGTCGCCGTTCCAGTCGGTGACGAAACCTGCTTGGAGCCCGGCCCACCCGGTTCCGACGAGGTCCTCGGGCAGCAGTGCCGTTGTTCCCGTTCCGGGGTAGCGGTAAAGGTTGGCGTCCGGGCGGACGGCCAGGATGTCCTCCTCATCGATGCCCAGCGTGCTCTCCACATCCAGGGGTGCGCCGCTGATGAGCGTGGCGTCATTCCATCCAAGGCCAATAAGGCTGCGGTTGCCCCAGGAACCGGACATGGCCGGGTAGTAGTAGAGGTCGCCGTTGGCCGCCCGGGCTTGGAGGCCCTGGGAAGCTGCGCCGTTGAAGTTGATGGCGGAGCTGACCGCGGTCATGCCGGACCAGCCGGTACCGATGGTCCTCGCGGGCTCGTTGATGAAGCTGCCCACACCATTGGACCGGTAGAGCCGCAATGTGCCGTCAGTGGTTCGTGTGACCAGGTCCTGGTTGCCGTCGCCGTCGAAGTCGATCTGGTTCAGTTGGTGCCCGCTGAATCCCGTGCCGATCCTGACACCGCTGCCCAGGGCTCCGCCTCCGGAATTCGGGTAGCGGTAGAGGTTGCCAAGGTAGTCCTGCCCGATCACGCCGGGATACGGATCCTTGGAGTTCCACCACCCGACGGTAAGGGACATCTCCTGCCAGCCGGCGCCCACTTGGATGGGAGCGTAGAACCCCCCGCCGGGAGCGCCCCTGAGCACTTTCAACGTGCCGTCGGACCATTGCGAAAGGATGTCCTGGACACCGTCCTGGTTCCAGTCCACCACGTAGGCCGCCTTTGCGCCGGACCAGCCCGAACCTATGGTGACCGGGCCCGTGATCCTGCCGTTGCCATCTGCCGGGAAATTGTCGAGCCTGCCCGCCGCGCTGGTGGTGAGGACGTCGGCTCCAGACTTGATGGACGGATTGGAGGGGTAGGAAACGCCACGGGCGAATGTCCGCAGTTGGTCATAGCTGCCGTTGAAGATGTTGGAGTCGCCCTCGAAAGGACCCGTGCTGCTGTACTGCCACATGCTGTAGTTGCCCCAGCTCGCGGGCATGGTGCCGGGGGAGTTGGTGGGGTTGGACCAGTAGGAGGCGATCCAGAGGGGGTAGCTGCCGAAGGTGGAGTTCCCTACACAGGTATTCCACCAGTCGGTGGTGCTGTAGATGACGGGGAAGCGTCCGGTCAGTGCCTTGACGGTGTTGCCGAAGTCCGCTGCCCATTGCCCCAGCTGGGCCTTGGACATGTCGTAGCACGTGTTGCCGAAGTAGAAACCGTTGATGGTTCGGCCGGCGTAGGGGTTGTATTCGATGTCCAGCACCGGAGGCAGCGTGTAGCCGTCAGCTGTCCATCCACCACCATTGGCCACGAAATAACGTGCCTGGTCTGCGCCGGATGACCAATTGGGGATGGCGAAATGGTAGGCGCCGCGGACCATGCCGACGTTGCGTGAGCCGTTGTACTGCTGTGAGTAGTTTTCGTTGACGTAGTAATTGCCCTCCGAGGCCTTGACGTACGCCCAACGGGAACCCTGGTTCCACTGGCTTTGCCAGTCCACATTGCCTTGGTGGGCGCTGACGTCCTGCCCCTGGACGCCCACCGTCGGCTGCCAGTGGCCGGGATCCGGAGCCATGGGCACCACGCTGCCAACACCGCGCGATCCAGCGGGGCCCGCGGTTCCGGCTTCCTGCTTCGAAGAAGCAACACGTGGCGAGCGCTGGCCCATCTCGGCACCTCCGGCCGGAATAGCAGCCCTCATGGCGGCTTTCAGGGCCTCCGCATCCGGAGCTGTGCCCGGCTTCGCGCGCTCGGCCAGGGGAGTGGGCGCAGCATCGGAAGAAGGTGGCGCAGCTGCCGGACTTCCGGCCGTTGAAGGTTCGACGGCGGTGTTCGCGGCAGGCGTGTTGCCCGCCGGCGTCTTCGCAGACTGCGGGGCGTCCTTGCTTGGCGACGAACCGATGGGCGGATACTCCGCCTTCGGAGCTGCCGGTTGCCCGCTCACCGAGGGCGGCACCGGGCGCGGGCCGGAGCCGTCAGCCCAGGCCGGCGTTACCAGGAAGGTACCGGCCGCAAGGGCAAGTGTGAGGGCAAACCCCGCTTTGGCCAGGGGAATGCGACGGATCGACCGTACTGGGTTGCTTGTCATATCCCTATTTCCGGCCCTGTGCCGCGGCTCAGCGGCGCATGGTGATGGCTTGCGGACAAGCTCCGGGGCGGGCGCCTGCGCATGAGACCAAAGGCCAGCTCCTAACGGGCATTACCCTAACACCTCCGAAACTGGAGTGACTAGTGGTGCTGGAGCTACCAAAGGGGTAAATGGTGCTGACTTATCCACAGCTCCCACGGAGCTGCTTGGAAGGGCGGTCCTCCTCGCCTAGCGTAAATAACTCGAGATGCGCCTCTCGTTTACAAATCACTGGGTTATTGGGGGTCTGATGGAAGCACTGCGGATCGTCGAGGGGGAGGTCCGCGAGCTCATCAGGCGAAGCGGTCTGGATCCTTTGGAAAAGGGGACGGATGTACGGCAACTGGTGGATGCGGCAGTTCGCGACTACGACGACAGGGCCCTCCTGGGAGCGTTGCCTCCGCTTGGCCCGTTGGAAGAGGCCCGCCGGCACGTTTTCGACGCCGTCGCTGGATTCGGTCCCTTGCAGCCTTTGCTTGACGATCCCGGCATAGAGGAAATCTGGATCAATGCACCAAGCCAGATATTCGTGGCCCGCAACGGTGAGTCCGAACTGACAGCCATCACCTTGAACGGTCAACAGATCAGCGATCTTGTGGAGCGCATGCTCAAGAGCTCCGGGCGCAGGCTGGATTTGTCCACCCCTTTTGTCGACGCCTCCTTGCCCGACGGCTCCCGCCTGCACGTGGCCATACCGGATGTCACAAGGGAGCACTGGGCCGTCAATATCCGGAAGTTCATTGCACGGGCCAGCAAGCTGGACCATCTGGTGGACATGGGAAGCCTGACGCCGCAATCGGCGAGGTTCCTTTCCGCGGCGGTAGCCAGTGGGCTGAACATCCTTGTGTCCGGGGCAACCCAAGCAGGAAAGACGACGCTCTTGAACTGCCTGGCGGCGGCCATCGGTTCCCGGGAACGGGTCATCACCGTGGAAGAGATCTTCGAGCTGCAGTTGCCGCTGAGGGACGTTGTGGGGCTGCAGTGCCGGCAGCCAAACCTCGAAGGGGAGGGTGAAATACCCATGAGGCGGCTGGTCAAGGAGGCCTTGCGCATGCGGCCGGACCGGCTGGTGGTGGGGGAAGTCCGGGAAGCCGAAAGCCTGGACATGCTTATTGCCTTGAACTCGGGACTCCCCGGTATGTGCACGGTGCACGCCAACTCCGCCCATGATGCGGTGACCAAGATTTGTACCCTGCCGCTCCTGGCCGGGGCAAACATCTCCAACGCTTTTGTTGTGCCCACCGTCGCTTCGTGCCTTGACCTCGTGGTGCATTGCAGCCGGCATTCCACCGGGCGAAGGCAGGTAACTGAAATCCTGGCCCTTGGCCGCCGGGTGGAGAACGGCGTGATCGAATCCTCGCCGGTGTTCCAGATGGCCGAGGGCCGGCTGGTGCCCAACGGCACCTCGCTGCCCGCCGTCGACAAGTTTGCTCGCTCGGGCTTCGACGTCGCGGCCCTGCTGGAATTGAACTGATGGCTCCCTTGCTGGGCGTTGTGGGTGGCGTAGGCATGTTCCTGGTGTGGTGGTCTGCCTGGGAGAAGCCCAACCCGCAGCCGCGTCGAAACCACGTTCCGCGGAAGCTGGAACTCCTGCTGCTCTCAGCGGGAATCGAAAAGGTTTCCGGCGCTGGCCTGCTGCTTTGTTGCGCGGGCGCTGGCCTGCTGGCGTTCCTGGTTTTCCTCCTGGTCACGGGGTCGCTTCCCGTGTCCGCCTGCTTTGGGGTCTTTGGTGCCTGGCTGCCCCTCGCCGTTGTGCGCAGGCGGGCGCGGAGGCGGCGTGCCGTGCTTCGGCAGTTGTGGCCGGACGTTGTGGACCACCTCCGTTCGGCTATCCGCGCCGGACTTTCCCTTCCTGATGCCTTGATCCAGCTTGGCACCAAGGGCCCGGAAGAACTGCGCCACGTCTTCACGGACTTCGGCTCCGACTACAGGTCGGGAGGCCGGTTCGATGCTGCCTTGACCAATGTGAAAGCGAGACTGGCGGATCCCGTTGCTGACCGCATCATCGAAGCCCTGCGGATGACACGTGAGGTTGGCGGATCCGACCTCGGCCGCATGCTGGGAACCCTGGCCGCCTTCCTCAGGGAGAGTGCGCGAACCCGCAATGAATTGGAGGCCCGGCAGTCCTGGACCGTCAACGGGGCGAGGCTGGCGGTGGCTGCGCCGTGGGTCGTCCTGGTGGTCATGGCCGGAAGGCCTGAAGCCATGCTCGCGTTCAACACACCCACCGGGGCCATGGTCCTCTTGGGTGGCCTTGTTGTTTCCGCAGTCTGTTATACCGCCATGCTGCGGATTGGTGCCCTTCCCGAGGACGAAAGGGTGCTCGGATGAACGCTTCCACAACCACTGCTGTCCTCCTGGGCCTGCTGTTGGGAACCGGGGCATGGTTGGTGGTTGCCCGACTGCCATTCATGCGCCCCATGACGTTTTCGGACAGGTTGGAACCGCAGCTCAGGACGCTCAACCTCGAATCGAGGTTGCTGCGGGCTTCGGCCACTGCTGGTACCCCCTTTGGTGCGCTGGAGCGGATTCTTCGCCCCGTCATAGGCGATGGATTGGCTTTCGTCAGCCGTTTCAACCCTGGTGGAGCTGCCTTGGCCAAGCGGTTGGCCCGGGCTGGTTCCGCAAAGTCGGTCCTGGATTTCAGGGCCGAACAATTGGTGTGGGCGGCCGCGGGGTTCATGGTCGCCCTGATCGGTGTTGCAGTGAACGCTGCCGCAGGCCGATTCAATCCCGTGGGTGGCGTCGCCTTGATCTGGGGAGCCGCGCTGGGTGGCTACTTGCTCAGGGACCAGGTGTTGGGCCAAGCCATCAAGCGGCGCGATGCTGCCCTGTTGTCCCAGTTTCCCGGCCTTGCGGAACTCATGGCGCTCGCGGTGGCCGCAGGGGAGAGCGCCGCAGGGGCGTTGGACCGGATCTGCCGCACGTCCCGGGGCGCCTTGGCGGAGGAGTTTGCCGCCGTGCTGGCCGATACCCGTGCAGGCAAACCACTGGCCGAGGCACTCCAGGCACTTTCTGCCAGGACGGACCTTCCTCCACTTATCAGGTTCGTGGATGGATTGGTGGTGGCAGTAGAACGGGGTACGCCCTTGGCAGAGGTGCTGAGGGCGCAGGCAGCTGACGTCCGGGACGCCGCAAAACGCGAGCTCATGGAATCGGCGGGACGCAAGGAAATCGGAATGATGGTCCCTCTCGTCTTCGGCATTCTGCCCCTGACGGTCATCTTTGCTGCCTTCCCGGCCGTCACGGCTTTGGACTTGAGCTTCTAAGGAGCACCGGCCACAACCGGCAAGCACCACAGTTTCCACTCTCAACAACGAAGAATCGGGGATCCCTTGACCAACCACTTCTCCACCCGCGCCGCAGGAAGCTTCAGCACGCGGAAGCTCTCCGCCTGGGTCCTGGCACTTGTGCTGCGGGCCACCCCTTTGGACGACGAAGCCGAGCGGGGCGACGTGCCCGGGTGGGTGATGATCACTCTAATGTCCGCGATCCTCGTGGCGGGTCTCCTGGCCATCGCATCGCCGGCGCTGGAAAACCTCTTCAACCAGGCGATGTCCAAGGTGGGCAACTAGTGCCGGAAGACTGTGCGAAAACCGGAACGGGAGTCCACAGAAAGAAGGTCACGCGGGGACCCGCCCACCATGCCGCGGCTGACGAGCGGGGGGCTGCGGTGGTGGACTTCGTCCTGGTGGGTTCGGTGATGACCCTCCTGTTCGTTGCCGTGGTCCAACTGATGCTGGTCCTCCACGTTCGCAATACGCTGATTGACGCCGCTGCTTCCGGCGCACGCTATGGTGCCATGGCGGACCGTACGGCGGCCGATGCCGAGGACAGGACCACCGAACTGATCACCGGTGTCCTCAACGAAAGGTTCGCGGAGGACGTCACGACGGCGGTGGTCGAAGCAGGGGGCATACGCACGCTTGAAGTGAGGGTCACTGCGCCGATGCCCGTGGTTGGACTGCTCGGTCCCGGAGGCACGCTGAAAGTGACCGGTCATGCCGTGGTCCGTTGAGGCCCAGCGGGGGAACGCCTCCGTGGAATTCATACTGCTTGGCCTGTTGCTCATGGTTCCGCTCATCTATTTCGTAGTGACTGTCGGCCAGATCCAAGGGGGAATGTTTGCCGTGGTTGGTGCGGCTGACCAAGCCGCGAAGGCCTACGTGCAACAGACCGAACCGGCTGCGGCGCGCGCTGCTGCCGAGGAGGCCGCTCTGGTTGCCGCGACGGATTACGGATTCAGGCCGGACGCCGTTGCCTTGGATGTTTCATGCGATCGTCAAAACTGCCTGTCTGCTGGTACCGCTGTCACGGTCTCCATCCAGCTCACTGTTGCCCTGCCCATGGCGCCCTTTGGGGATGCGCTGCACCTGGATGCCGCCCGGCTTCATGCTTCAGCAACCCAAAAAGTCGGGCGCTTCCGTTGAGTACCGTACCGGCAGCGAACGCCGCGGCCCCTGCCCGCCGAAGTCTCTCCCGTAGAGAACGTGAAGCAGGACAGATCACTGTCCTTACGGTCGGATTCCTCCTGCTGGCCTTGGTCCTGGCAAGCGTTGTCATGGCCGTATCCGCCGTTTACGTGGAACATCAGAGGCTTCTCTCGTTGGCCGATGGTGCAGCTCTCGCTGCGGCAGATACGTTCAGGCCCGAAGACATCGGCGCCCAGGAGGTGCCGGGCGCCTTCCTGGTGGACGAACGCGTGGTGGCCGCAGCGGGGTCGTACCTGATCGACATTGATGCCTATGCCAGCCATGATCGGCTGTCCGTTGGGCCGGGAACCGGCAGCTTTGCCGGCGGTACCGCGGTGGTGGTTCTCACCGCCGTCGCGCATCCTCCGGTGGTCAGTTTCCTCCTGCCGGAGGGAATACGCGTTGAGGCGCGGTCCACATCGAGGTCCCGCCTGACGCAATAGCGACGCCCAGCCGGGGGAGCGGCGCCGATAGCGTACGCTGGAAAGATCATGGCTGAGATCGACTTTCCCGCAGAAATCCGCGCGCTTCGCGCAACCTACAGTTCCATCGAGAACGTCAGTGATGTCGATGCCTTGAAGGCCGAGATCGCCGAGCTGAGCGAACAGGCCGGAGCGCCGGACCTGTGGGACGACCCCGCTTCCGCGCAGGTGGTCACTTCCCGGTTATCGCACCGGCAGTCTGAATTGGAACGCCTCACCAGGCTCTCTGCACGGATTGACGACGTTGAGGTACTGGTTGAACTCGGCCAGGACGAAGGCGACGAGGCCTCCCTGGCCGAAGCCGAAAAGGAACTGGCCTCGATCGGCAAGGCGTTGGCGGACCTTGAAGTGGTCACCCTGCTCTCGGGTGAGTACGACGAACGCGAGGCCGTGGTGACCATCCGGGCCGGCGCGGGTGGCGTTGATGCCGCAGACTTCGCGGAGATGCTGCTCCGCATGTACCTACGGTGGGCCGAACGCCACGGCTATCCCACCACGGTGATGGATACGTCCTATGCCGAAGAGGCCGGGCTGAAGTCCGCCACCTTTGAAGTGAAGGCACCTTATGCCTTCGGCACGCTCAGCGTGGAGGCGGGAACACACCGCCTGGTCAGGATCAGCCCGTTCGATAACCAAGGCCGGCGCCAGACGTCGTTCGCGGCTGTGGAAGTCATTCCGTTGATCGAGCAGACCGACTCCATCGAGATCCCGGACAACGAGATCCGTGTGGATGTCTTCAGGTCCTCGGGGCCGGGCGGGCAATCCGTTAACACCACGGACTCCGCCGTCCGGCTGACGCACATTCCCACGGGGATCGTGGTGTCCATGCAGAACGAAAAGTCGCAGCTGCAGAACCGGGCGGCCGCGCTCCGCGTCCTTCAGTCCAGGCTCCTGCTGTTGAAGAAGGAGCAGGAAGACGCTGAAAAGAAGGCGCTTGCGGGAGACGTCAAGGCATCATGGGGCGACCAGATGCGTTCTTACGTGCTCAATCCCTACCAGATGGTCAAGGATCTGCGGACCGAGCACGAAGTGGGCAACACCTCCGCAGTGCTCGACGGTGACATCGACGACTTCATCGACGCCGGAATCCGCTGGCGGACCAGCAACCGCAACGCCGCCGACTAAGCACACGTTCGGGGCTTGGGCCCGTTTTGGCGACACGCCCCCGAAAGCCCCGAAATCACCGTGGGGTCGTGCGTATAGTCGGAAGGCCGGTGCTCTCACTTCCCCCACCGAAAGCCCGCGCTCCGGCTGTTGGACTGGGCCAATCAGTCATGTCCGGCGGGGTCAAAAGGGCCATGATCAGATTTGAGAATGTCACCAAGGTCTATGAGCAGAATGCCCGACCGGCGCTCGACGCTGTAAGCCTTGAGATAAACCGCGGCGAATTCACCTTCCTGGTGGGGGCGTCGGGATCAGGCAAATCCACTTTCCTTCGCCTGATCCTTAAAGAGGACAAGGCCTCCTCGGGTTCCGTCTATGTGGCCGGCCAGAACGTGGCCAATATTTCCAGCTGGCGCGTGCCCAAACTGCGGCGCGGCATTGGCGTGGTTTTCCAGGACTTCCGCCTGCTGCCCCAGAAGAATGTCTTCGCCAACGTGGCTTTCGCCATGCAGGTGATCGGCAAGAGCCGCTCGATCATCAGGGAAACCGTTCCCGAGGTCCTGAAGACGGTGGGCCTGGAAGGCAAGGAACGCCGCATGCCCCATGAACTGTCCGGCGGTGAACAGCAGCGCGTGGCGATAGCCCGGGCAGTGGTGAACCGTCCAGGTATCCTCTTGGCGGACGAACCGACGGGAAACCTGGACCCGATCACCTCCATGGGCATAATGGGCGTCCTGGACAAGATCAACCAGAATGGGACAACCGTGGTCATGGCAACCCACGACGACGACATCGTCAATGAGATGCGTCGCCGCGTTGTGGAACTCAAGGACGGCAAAGTGATCCGCGACGAAGCCAAGGCGCTGTATACCTCCATGATTCCCGTGGTGGGCGAATCGCGACGCCTGCGCGATGCCAGCGACGAGGAAATCACCCGCGCTCAGGGGGCACAGCTGTGAGGTTCCTGTTTATCCTGGGGGAAATCGGCAGCGGCCTGCGCCGGAACCTGTCCATGGTGATCTCCGTGGTGCTGGTGACGTTCGTGTCGCTGACGTTCGTGGGCGCCGCCGGCATGCTCCAGATGCAGATCAACCAGATGAAGGGCTACTGGTACGACAAGGTCCAGGTGGCTGTCTTCCTGTGCAACGATGGCTCGACCACCGTGGGCTGCGCATCGGGTCCGGCTACGAAGGAACAGCAGGCCAACATCCAGGCCATGCTGGAATCGCCGGCGGTCAAGCAGTACATCAACGACTTCCAATTCGAGTCCCAGGCCGAGGCCTACAAACACTTCAAAGAGCAGTTCTCCAATTCGCCGATCGTTGACTCCGTGTCCGAGGACCAGTTGCCCGCCTCCTTCCGGATCAACATGAAGAACCCGGAGAAGTACCAGATCATCAGCGAAACGTTCTCTTCGCAGCCGGGCGTTGAAACGGTCAGCGACCAGCGCCAGGTCCTGGAAAGAATCTTCTCCTGGATGAACGGTGCCTCTGTGGTGGCCGTGGGCATCGCCGCCGTGATGATTTTCTGCGCGGTGCTCCTGATAACCACCACCATCCGGCTCTCCGCCTTCAGCCGTCGTCGCGAGACGGGCATCATGCGGTTGGTCGGGGCGTCGAAGGCGGTGATCCAGTTGCCGTTCATCCTCGAAGGGGTGATTGCCGCCGTGGTCGGCGCGCTGCTGGCTTCCGTGACGTTGTGGCTCATGGCCCACTTCTGGCTCAACGGAGATCTTTCACGGCAGTTCCTGAACACGCCCTTCATCTCTTCCACCCAGGTCCTGGTGATCGCTCCTGTGCTCATCGCCCTGGGCGGTGGGCTGGCCGGGATATCCTCGTTGTTAACCCTCCGGCGCTACTTGAAGGTTTAGCATGGCCAACGGACGGAACAACACAGACCATGCCGGTGAATGTAAAGGACTCATGATGACCACGTTGGACCGGATTTCCCTTCGCCGGCGCCTGGCAGGCGGGCAAGCCCGGATTCTCGGCGCAGTCCTGGCCGTGGGTTTGGCTGCCAGCATCCTTTCAGGTGCACCCGCTGCCCAGGCCGACAACCTGGACGACCAGCAAGCGGCGCTTGAGGCGGAGGCTGCGCGGGTCCAGGCCTCCCTGGAGTTCGTGGACGCCAAGATTGCCAAAGCGGCTGCTGACCTGGTGGTCTACCAAGGGCGGCTTCCCGGTGCCCAGCAGGCGCTGCTGGAGGCACAGGGCCGGGTAGCGAGCGCCGTCAAGGAAGTTGAGGCCCTGGCTGCAAGGGTGGAACTGGCCCAGCAGAACAAGGCGAAGATCACCGAGCAGCTGGAAAGCGACAAGCAGAAGATCACCGATACGAAGAAATTGATCGGCCAGATCGCGTCGCAGGCCTACAAGTCCGGCGGCGTCCCCACCAACATCGCGCTGTTGTTCGGCTCGAACGAGTCCGGCAGCCTCACTGAGTCCATGGACCTCGCCGACCAGGCCATGCGGAGCCAGAACGCCGCCATGACCAAGTTGACGCAGCAGAACGCCACCAACGTGAACTCGCAGGCGCGTCTTGCGGCTGTCGAGGCCGAGATCCAGGACCTCAAGGCGAAAGCGGACGAGGCTTTGAACAGGGAGAAGGCGGCCCGCGATGAAGCTGCCAGCAAAAAGGCCGAGGTGGACAAACTCATCGAGGACACCACCCGGCTGAACGGGCAGCTTCAAGCCGCCAAGCCCGGAATTGAAGCCGACTTGGCCCGCGTGAAGTCGGAACAGGATTCGGTGGCGGCGGAAATCGCTGAACGTGACCGCAAACTTCGCGAAGCATGGGAAGCGGAACAGCGCAGGCTCGCTGCCGAGGCGGCAGCCGCCGCGGCCGCTGCCGCAGCTGCCCAAGGCAAGCCGGCACCGCCGGAAACCCCGTTCGTCCCGCCGGTGGGCTCGCCGTCGTCCTTTGGCCTGCGGCACCCCTTCGCCAGTTACGTTCCCATCACCTCGGGATTCGGATGGCGTGCGACGCCGCCCGGCACCATCGATTTCTACGGCACCGGCGGCTACATGCACACGGGCATCGACTTCGGAGCGCCTTGTGGAACGCCCGTGTACGCAGCTGCGGCTGGTGAAGTTTTCAACTCCGGGTGGAATTCGGCTGACGGCGGCGGCTGGCGCGTCAAGCTGTCCCACGGTGTGGTGCAAGGCAACTCGCTGACCACCATCTACTACCACAACAGCAGCATCGTGGTGGCGAACGGACAACGGGTCTCACAGGGCCAGCTCATCGCCTACTCGGGAAGCACGGGCAACTCCACCGGCTGCCACGCGCACTTCGAGACCTGGCTCAACGGAGTTGCCGTGGACCCCATGACGCTGCTCTAAAGGCTTACCCCGTCAGCGAAACTGTTTCCGCTATGGCGCGGAGCCGTCCCGGCCCTGGCGTACACTAAGTGGAATCCGCATCTAACAAGGAGTTCTACCGTGCCCAAGGAAAGTGGCCGTAAGGTAGTGGCCACCAATCGGAAGGCCCGGCATAACTACCATGTCCTGGATACCTATGAGGCAGGCATTGCCCTCATGGGTACCGAGGTGAAGTCCCTCCGGGAGGGCCATGCCTCAATGGTGGATGGGTTCTGTACCTTCTACAACGACGAGTTGTGGATGGAAGGTATCCACATCCCCGAGTACAACCAGGGGAGCTGGACCAACCACGCCGCCCGCCGTCGTCGTAAGCTTTTGCTGCACCGCGAAGAACTGGACAAAATCTCGCACAAAATCCGTGAGTCCGGCTTCACTGTGGTTCCTTTGCAGCTGTACTTCCTGGACGGCCGCGCGAAGGTGGAGATCGCCATAGCGCGCGGTAAGAAGGATTACGACAAGCGCCAGACGCTGCGTGAGCAGCAGGACAAACGTGAGTCGTTGCGGGAACTCCGGGAGCGTAACAGGCGCTGACCGTTCACGGCGTGTCCGGGGAATGAACGTTCCGGAAGATGCGTTATGATGGATAGTCCGGCGGAGCTTGGTGAGGCCGTCGGTTTGGTAACAAAATACGGGGATGATCGGTTTCGACGATGTTAGTCGCGACAGGTGAAGCGGGCCGAGGATGCAGAATTATCTCGTAAACGCTGTCTGCAAACCAATAAGTGCCGAATCTAAGCGCACTGACTTCGCTCTCGCTGCCTAAGCAGTAAGACAGTCCGTCAGCCCGGGGTTGCTATCGCCCCGGTTCCTGGCGTCATTTAGATAGCCACTGCTGTTTGCCTTCGTCATTGGGGTAAACGGGACTTTAGATGACTGGGCCCGGATCAGCCACCTGTTTGCAGGATGGCTGGGGCCGAGAAAATCCGACGCAAACTGCGCCCGGAGAAGCCCTGACAACACGACATCGGACGGGGGTTCAATTCCCCCCATCTCCACTGCGAAAGCCCTCGGACATTGTCCGGGGGCTTTTTGCATTAATGCCGATGCCAACAAGCGGCAGCCCCGTTCACCGACGGCGTATCCAAACGTGGACTACCAACCCCTTCCTGCTGGTTGTAGTGGATAAGCACGGTGGGTGGCAGGAGGCGTGTGATGAGCACCGAGCCGGAAGAACTCTATCCAAAGGGGCAGCAGGACGATGACCGGGCCCTTGACGACTACTCGGAGACGGTGATCCGTGTAGCGGACACTGTCACGCCCCATGTCGCCGCCATAGAGATGACCAGCAAGAGCCGCGCGGGCCGTGTGCGGATGGGCAGTGGCTCTGCAGTGGTTTTCACTGACGACGGCTACATGCTGACCAACGCCCACGTGGTGGCCGGGATCCAATCAGGCAGGGCCGTGTTTGCCAACGGGAAGCACAGCGAAGTCGAACTGGTGGGTGCCGATCCGTTGTCTGACCTGGCCGTGGTGCGTGGACTGAAGTCAACGCCGCCGCCAGCGATGCTGGGCAACGCGGACTCCCTGAGGGTGGGCCAGTTGGTGATTGCGGTTGGCAACCCCCTGGGCCTGGCGGGCTCGGTGACTGCGGGCGTGGTGAGCGGCCTTGGCCGTTCCATCCCTGTCCGCGCGGGAGAACACCGGCGGGTGATCGAGGATGTGATCCAGACGGATGCCGCGCTGAACCCCGGCAATTCCGGAGGGGCGTTGGCGGATACAAGGGGGCGGATCGTGGGCATCAACACCGCGGTTGCTGGATTGGGGCTGGGGCTCGCGGTGCCCATCAATGCCACGACGCGGCGCATCATCGCCTCGTTGCGAAAGGACGGGCGCGTGCGGCGGGCCTACCTCGGATTGGTCAGTACGCCCATTCCGCTCGATGCCAGTGCAGTGGTCCGCACGGGCCAAAAGGAAGGCCTTCGCGTGGTGGAGGTCATGGCAGGCTCTCCGGCCGAACAGTCCGGACTGGAACCGGGTGACCTGGTGCTCCAAGCGCAAGGCCGGGCGGTATCGAGCGCCGAGAGCCTCCAGAAACTGCTCTTTGCCGACGCGATCGGCCAGCCCTTCCCGTTGACGGTGCTCCGCGACGGCCGGGTAGTCCAGCTCCTCGCTGTTCCGTCCGAGATGGGGGAGTTGGGCTAACGGTCCTCGCGGACGTCCACGACCCCGACAAAGCGGCTGCCGATGCCCTCGTATTCGCTCCGGACATCACCCAGGAAAAGTTCCGGAAGCTCGGAATTTCTGTGGTGCCCGCAATAGACGAAGGAGAAGTCGGGCCACCACTTCTTGGGCCGGGCCGCCTCGGAAAAACCGCAGACAGCGCACGTGAGCTGTACCCAGACAGGACGCTTCCCGGTCCGGTTGGCACGGGACTGCACCAGCCACGGCGGCGGGTTGTCCTGGAGCTCGCGGAGGTCTGCCTCGGGCAGGCGCGACGGGATGCCGTGGCGCTGGGCCATTTCCATGGAGATATCGAGGGCCACGGCCACATCACGTCTGCTGATCACCACTCAACGATACGGCAAGCGTAGGCTGTGCTCATGACTGAACGGGAGGCCCTACAGCCGAGCACGCCCCTGCAGAAGAAGGTGCTGCTGGTGGCTATCGTGGCTTCCTTCATCGCCATCCTCGACGGTTTCGTGGTCAATCTCGCTTTGCCGGCCATCGGGCGTGAACTGGGCGGCGGATTGGTGATCCAACAATGGGTGGTGGATGCGTACCTCCTCACCCTCGGTGCCCTCATCCTGGTGGCCGGTTCCCTGTCCGACCATTTTGGCCGCGCCCGGATCCTCCAGTGGGGCCTGGCAGGCTTCGCACTGACCTCGGTAATGTGTGGACTTGCCTGGAATGGCGAGGTGCTGGTGGTTTCCCGGGCTTTGCAGGGTATTGCGGGGGCGCTGCTGGTGCCCAGCTCCCTCGCAATGATCGTCACGTCCTTTTCCGGTCCGGCGCAGTCCAAAGCGATCGGCCAGTGGTCCGGGTGGACCAGTGCCGCGGCGATCGTGGCACCGTTGATCGGTGGAGTTTCAGTAGACCTCTTGTCTTGGCGGTTGATCTTCTTCATCAACGTTGTTCCGGCCGCCGCAATCTGGCCCATGTTGGCTGGCCTGCGGGCATCGGATGCGGCCCGGGACAAGAGCAAGAGGATCGACTACCGAGGCGCCTTGCTGGCCATGATCGGCTTGGGCGGCCCTGTCTTCGCGTTCATCGAACAGGGCAGGCTGGGGTGGACCAGCCCCTTCGTGTGGGTACCGTTGCTGCTGGGCGGCGTGGCTTTGGGGTTCTTCCTGGTCCACGAGGGCAGGACCTCCGAGCCGATGCTCCCGTTAAGGCTCTTCGCGATCCGGAATTTTGGCTGGGGCAATCTCGCCACGTTGGCCATCTACGGTGGTATTTCCCTGGGCTTCTTCATCCTGGGCATCTACCTGCAGCAGGTGGGCGGCATGGGTGCCACGGCGGCGGGAATAGCGCTGTTGCCCGGGACCGTGATCCTGATGCTCGCCGCTTCCTACTTTGGCGGCCTTGCCGGAAAGTATGGTCCGCGGTGGTTCATGACCGCTGGACCCTTGTTGTGCGGGACTGGATTCCTGATGTCGTTGTCTGTCCAGGAGCCACTCAACTACTGGACACAGGTGTTTCCCGGCCAAGTGGTCTTCGGACTGGGCCTGGCGATTCTCGTGGCACCGTTGACGGCTGCCATCCTGGGCGCCGTTCCACCTGAAGAGGCGGGGATCGGCTCCGCGGTCAACAACGCAGTGGCCCGCATCGCCGGCCTGATCTGCATCGCCTTCGCAGGCTTGATCGTGGGTCCGGTCTTCACCCGGGAGGGCCTGGACAACGCCCTGCTGGTCACCGCGGGACTGTTCCTGCTCGGAGCGGTGGCTTCCGCCGTCGGAATCCGCAACCCGGCGCGCGACGCGGCAGGTGCGGCCGTTCCGGATCAAGCGTCCGACGACGGCGGTCCGCTGGGGGCGGCGTCCTGACCTTGGGCGGTGGCCGGCTCAGCGGTCGGCGAGGACGCAGCCTTCGTGCACGTCGGTGCTCTGCACCCACAGGGCCGAGGTGATTTCGTCCGCGAGGTCGTATTCCCGGCGCTGGGCACCGCTGCCGATCCTTACCACCAAGGCACCTCCGAAGGGCTTGCGGCCTACAACCTCGATGCGGGCGTCCAGGGCAATATCCTCGGCGGCCAAGTAGCGAAGCAGGTCCGGGTTCTCGTCGCTGATGCGCGTGATGCGGCCGGCGTGCCCTTGATCCAGTTCGATCATCCGGTAGGCGTGCGGGAGCTCCACGGAGCCATCGGACGACGGAATGGGGTCTCCGTGCGGGTCCCGGACCGGGTGGCCCAGCTTGGCGGACATGCGTTCAATGAAGGTGTCCGAGACTGCGTGCTCCAACATTTCCGCTTCGTCGTGGACCTCGTCCCAGCGGTAGCCGAGTTCCTCCACAAGGTACGTCTCGATGAGCCGGTGCCTCCGCACCATGGCCAAGGCCAGACGCATGCCGTCGGGCGTCAGGCGGATGGCGCTGTAGGGCTGGTGGTCCACCAGGCCTTGGTCCTTGAGCTTGCGCACCATTTCGGACACCGAGGAATTGGCTACGCCCAGCCGTTGGGCCAGCTGGGAGGACGTGATGGGCTTGTCCTGCCACTCAGTGAAGGAGTAGATGACCTTGACGTAGTCCTCGATCGAGGAGGAGGGCGTACTGGTCTTCACGCTCCAAGCCTACCGTGGCAGGGCGCCTCAGGCCTTGCGGGCCCGCCACGTCTGCGTCACGTACGGCAGGGCCAGGGTTTGGCCAGGGGCGTGGCCGAGGTGTTCGTAGAGGTACCACTCCAGGTTTCCCATGACCTTGGCACGGGTAGCCTCGTTGGCTCGAAGGTAATAGCTGCGCGACTTGGTCAATTCCATGATGTCCTCGGGGGACACCGGGTCCTCCCAATGGGTGACATGGCATTCCAAACCGGTGAACTCCGGACCGATGGCCGGCCGGAAGCCCGGTTTGTGTACGTCGCCGGCATGCATGATGCGTGAAAGGCGGTGCACCCAGGGGACGGAAGTATCCAATTGGTTCCAGATCAGGCCCAGGACGCCATGCGGACGGAGCACCCGGGCGATTTCCGTGCTGGCTTTGACGGGATCGCACCAATGCCAGGCCTGGGCAACACTGACGACGTCGAAAGCTGAGTCCGCCAGTCCGCTCGCCTCGGCGGTGCCCTCCAACGCATTGACCTTGGGGCACGACAGGCGCAACTGCGCCAGCATGTCCGTGGAAGGATCGACGGCGGCCACCTCAAGGCCGCGGTCCACGAGCAGCGTGGTGAATTTCCCCGTGCCCGCGCCGATGTCGGCCGCGGACTTCGCTCCGGCAGGAAGGAGCCAATCCACGGAGTCTGCAGGGTAGCCGGGACGCACCACATGGTAGTGCTCGCCGCCATCCTGGAAACTTTGCCCCAGTTCCTTGCGCCGGACCGCGTGCAGCTTGGGACCGCCGGGTTGTCGCGTACCGCTGGAAGGGCCTTGGGACCGCATGGTGTGTACAGACTCCTTTACCGCGAACGCCGGAAATACCCTACGAATTTACAGCAAGGCAGGGCTGGCCGGGTTCCGGCAAAGTGAGGTCAGTCCACGGTGCAGGGAGCAGCGCCCGCGGTACCTGGAGTGTTGGGGGCCCATTCGGGGTAGCTGCGGTGGTCGTTCGCGGGAACCCAGCGGCCCTCGTCCACCACGTAGTCCCAGCCCAACCCGGTACCCTTCAGCTCCTGGATTCCCTTGAGCAGCCGGGCAGCGTCCTCCAGCCGGGAGCCCACGCCGAAGCTGGCGCGAAGGGAACCGGACGGCAGGCCCAGGCGCTTGAGGAGCGGGTGTGCGCAGAACCGGCCATCGCGAAGGCCCACTCCGTGTTCCGCGGACAGGTAGGCGGCAACCAGGCCGGCGTCGAATCCCTCCACCGAGAAGTTGACCACGCCGATGGTGTCCGTGGAATCGCTGAAGATCTGGTGGACGGTGACCCCATCGATGGCCTGCAGGCCCTCCACAAGGAAGGAGCGGATGGCGGCCTCGTGGTCGTGCCAGGCTTGCTGGTCAAGGCCGGCCAGGACCTGCGTGGCCCGGGCCAAGGTGGCGGCGCCGAGGACGTTGGGGGATCCACCTTCATGGCGGGCCGGACCCGTCGCCCAACTGACGGAGTCCAGACGGGCTTCACGGACTGCGCCACCGCCGGCAAGGTGCGGCGTTCCGGCGTCGAGCCAATCGGGACGGCCTACTACTACGCCGGCACCGAAGGGTGCGTACAGTTTGTGGCCGGAGAAGACCACGTAGTCCACGTCAGCTTCGGCGATGTTGATCCGGCGGTGCGGTGCGAGCTGGGCAGCGTCAACCACGATGCGGGCACCGAATTCGTGGGCAAGGGAGGCCAGTTCCGCGATGGGCAGGATTTCACCTGTCACGTTGGAGGCGCCGGTGACTGCGAGCAGGGAGACTCCGCCTTGGGCCAGCTCGTGGCGCAGGTTGGCGATGGTCGCAGCAAGAGTGGAAGCGGCCACGACGCTGCGGTGCGGTACGCCCTGCCACGGCAGCAGGTTGGCGTGGTGTTCGATGTCCAGGTACAGGACCTCGCCGGTTGGCGTACCGTCGATCTGCGGAAGGCAGCCGGCCAGCAGGTTCAGGGAGTCGGTGGTGTTGCGGGTGAAGATGACGGAGTCGTCGGGGCGTCCGCCGACGAAGTCGCGCACGATGTCGCGGGAGTTTTCATAGACCGACGTGCTGATTTGGGAAGCGAAGCCGGCACCGCGGTGCACGCTCGCGTAGTACGGCAGGACCTCATTCAGGTACGCGGACACGATGGTCAGCGCCGGTGCGGAAGCTCCGTAGTCGAGGTTGGCGTAGCGGACGTGGCCGCCTTGGATCAGCGGGGCCTGCAGTTCTGCGCCAGTCACCGCGGCAAGGGGCCTGGCGGCCGCGGCTTCCTGCGTCACAGTGGGAAGGACGGTGGATTCGAACGTAACAGTGCTCATGGGACCTCACTCAAGAGGGACCCCCTTGCGGGGGATCCGCGCTTGCCGCATCCGTTCCGGACCGGCCTGGTCGTCACCCGGGGCACCCCACCGCGAATGGAGGGTTGCCGGCCAGCAAACCGGGGTTTAGCGCTGGCACTCGTGACCTGTAGTAGACATTAAGGCACCCCGCACGCCGGACACAAAGCCGTCCACTTTGTTAAGCACATTGTTACGAAGGATGCGGAAATGGCAGTTTTGGCGAATAAAGTGCGGCGGGCACCTCCCAGGGGAGGTGCCCGCCGTCGAAAATTCAGAGGAGATCGTCGATTCCCGGATTGAGGCGCTTCAGGACCTCGGAGTGCAGGATCGAGTTGGTTGCCAGTGCGTTTCCGCCGAAGGGGCCATCCTCACCTTCCAGGGAAGTGAACCTGCCACCGGCCTCCGTGACGATCGGTACGAGCGCCGCCATGTCATAGAGGTTCAGTTCGGGCTCGCAGGCGATGTCCACGGCGCCTTCGGCCACCAGGCAGTAGGACCAGAAGTCCCCGTAGGCGCGCGTGCGCCAAATGTCCTCGGTGAGGCCGAGGAACTCGTCAAGGTTGCCGCGTTCCTTCCAGCCGGAGAGGCTCGAGTAGGACATGGACGCGTCCGCGAGCGTGGAAACGTTGGAAACCTTCAGCCGGGTGGCCGAGGCCAACGAGCGGCCCATGTAGGCGCCCATGCTTTTGGCCGCCCACCAGCGCTTGCCCAAGGCTGGTGCGCTGACCACGCCCACCACCGGTTCGCCTTCGTCGATCAGGGCGATCAGGGTTGCCCACACGGGGACGCCCCTGACGAAATTCTTGGTGCCGTCGATGGGGTCGATGACCCAGCGCCGCGAACCGTGGCCGCTGCTTCCGAATTCCTCGCCGAGGACGGCATCGCGGGGGCGTGAACGGGACAACTGTCCGCGGATGGCTTCCTCGGCGGCCTTGTCCGCATCCGTGACCGGCGTCAGGTCGGGTTTGGTTTCGATCTGCAGGTCCAGGGCCTTGAACCGGTCCATGGTCTGGGCGTCCACGGAATCGGCCAGGACATGGGCCAATCGCAAGTCATCGTTGTAGCTGGAAACGGGTTGGGTCATGCCACCAAACTATCGCGAATCGTTCACGCGCCGGGGGAGGTGGGGCTCCGACCTTCAGTTGACGATGCCCAATTCCTTGGTTTCCTTGGCCTCCAGGCGGGGGTCGGCACCGAGCAGGCGCCTGAGCGAAGCCAGCCGGGCTACGCCTGAGGGGCCGGCGTTGCCTTGGTTGACCCACTCGTCCAGCCCGCAGTTCACTGCACTGGCGTCATGCTTGCAGCCGCGGTCGCAGGCTTCCGTGCCAGGCTCCAGGTCGGGGAAGGAATGCAGGATGCGGTCCGCGTCCACGTGGGCCAGGCCGAACGAACGGATGCCCGGGGTGTCGATGATCCAACTGCCGGAAGGAGCGTCCGCCAGTTTGAGGGCCAAGGCAGAGGACGAGGTGTGGCGTCCGCGGCCTGTGACGGCATTGACCCCGCCGGTTGCCCGTTCGGCACCTGTGAGGGCATTGACCATGGTGGATTTGCCGACGCCCGAGTGCCCCAGCATGACGGTCACCTTGCCGTCGAGGTGGGAACGCAGGCGGGAGACGGCGTCGCTGTCCAAACGTGCGGAGAGCCCGTCGTCTGAACGTGCGTCGATGCCGGAGGCCTGCGAATCCGCCGTGCGGCTGATGATGACCGGAAAGTCGAGGCTGAGGTAATTGGCCAACAGTTCGGCAGGATCCTTGACGTCCGCCTTGGTGACGAGGAGCAGCGGCTCGATGCCGGCGTCGTACGCTGCCACCAGGGCGCGGTCGATGAAGCCGGTGCGGGGCTCCGGGTTGGCTGCTGCCACCACCACCACCAATTGGTCCGCGTTGGCCACCACCACGCGCTCGATGGGATCGGTGTCGTCCGCGCTGCGGCGCAGGAGCGTCCGGCGTTCCTCGACGCGGACCAGCCGGGCGAGGGTGTCCGGGCCACCGGAAACATCACCCACGAGTGCCACGAAATCACCCGGGACCACCGGGTTCCGGCGCAGTTCGCGGGCACGTGCGGCGATGACCACGCGCTCATTGTCGGTGTCCTCACCAACCACGGCGGTATAGCGGCCGCGGTCCACCGTGATGATCCTGCCGATCACGGCGTCGTCGTGGCTGGGCCGGTCCTTGGTGCGGGGGCGTGAACCCTTCTTGTTGGGCCGGATCCGTACGTCAGATTCGTCCCAGGAGCGTGCGTCGCGGCCCATGGTCAGTTCGTGGCCCCGCCCGATGAAGCCTCCACCGGGGTCCGGCCCAGCATGGATTCCCACATCTGCGGGAACTCCGGCATGGTCTTCGACGTCGTTGCGATGTCCTCCACTTGAACGCCCTCAACGGCGAGGCCCAGGATGGCCCCGGCCGTGGCCATGCGGTGGTCGGCATAGCTGTGGACTACACCGCCATGCAGGGTGGCCGGGTGGATGATGAGGCCGTCGGCCGTCTCTTCGGCGTTCCCGCCGAGTCGGTTGATTTCGGCCACAAGGGCGGCAAGGCGGTCTGTCTCGTGGCCCCGGAGGTGCGCAATGCCTGTGAGGCGGGAGGGGCCCGTGGCCAGCGCGCACAAGGCGGCGACGGTAGGGGCGAGCTCGCTGGTTTCGTCGAAATCGGCGCCCAGGATCTCGGGTCCGCCCGTGACCGTCAGGGTCCCGTCCTCCAGTGCGACCTCGGCGCCCATGGATGCAAGGATGCTCCGCCACAGGTCACCCACCTGGGTGGTTTCGAGCGGCCAGTTGGGGATCCGGACGGTTCCACGTGTGGCAAGCGCTGCCGCGAGGAACGGACCGGCGTTCGAAAGGTCCTGTTCGATGCGCTGGTCGAAGGCCTTGATGGGGCCGGGAGCCACGCGCCAATGGTTCGGCACGGAATCGTCCACCTGGACACCGACGCTGCGCAGGACTGCGACCGTCATGTTGATGTGGTCCAGGCTGGGCACCGGCTTGCCGACGTGCTCCAGGTGCAGCCCCTCCGTGAAGCGGGCGCCAACCAGCAACAGGGCAGAGACGAATTGCGAGGAAGCGCTGGCGTCAATGACCAGGTGCCCGCCGCGGACTTCGCCGGAGCCCTCCACCGCGAACGGAAGGGCCGACGGCGTCCTGCCGCCTTCGCTGCGGACGGGCACGCCAAGCGCCACCAAAGCCTCGATGATGGTTCCCATGGGACGCTTGCGCGCGTGGGGGTCGCCGTCGAACACCGTGACGCCGGCGCGCAGGGCCGCCAGGGGCGGGACGAAGCGCATGACCGTTCCCGCGAGCCCACAGTCGATGGCTGTTTCCCCGCCAGCGGAGGACGGATCCATCGGTGTGATGTCCAGGTCCGGGCCGTAGTCGCCGTCGCCGGGTACTTCGGTGACCGTGGCGCCGAGCTGGCGCAAGGCCTGGATCATCAGCACGGAGTCCCGGGAGTGGAGTGGCGCCCGCAGTCGTGAGGGTCCGTCGGCCAACGCAGCCAGGACCAGGAAGCGGTTGGTCAACGATTTGGATCCCGGTACCGTCACCGTGGCATCCACCGGTCCCGTGGCATAGGGAGCGGGCCACAAGGGGAGGGGTGTGCCGTTCTTCGGGTCGGCGTTTGCTGCGGTGGTACCAGTCATGCTTCCTTATGCTCCAACTGCGTTATCTACGGCCTTGCGAACTGCTTTGTCTGCGCGCTTGATCTGCTTGCCCGTTGCTTTGCGGGCATCCGTGGCGAGGTGTTCGGCGCGCCATGCCAGGCTGGGGCGTCCCTCGGTGTCAACCGATGCCAGCAGCACGCCGCCCGTGAGGGAAATGTTCTTCAATAGCTGCGCCCTGCGCGCGCCGCGGGCTTCCTTGGTGCTGATGT
Organism: Paenarthrobacter sp. NPDC018779; assembly: GCF_044391085.1. NCBI lineage: Bacteria > Bacillati > Actinomycetota > Actinomycetes > Micrococcales > Micrococcaceae > Paenarthrobacter > Paenarthrobacter sp. NPDC018779. The sequence goes on from NZ_JBIRZS010000002.1 coordinate 313,863, forward strand.
CCGCCGAACGCCACTCGACATAGGTGTTCAGTGCGGACGTCACGGCCAGGACGGTGGCCGCGAAACGTGACAGCTTTCCCAGGCCGAGCAGGGCGCCGGCGCCAAGCTGGGCGCCGCCGATCACCCGTGCAAGGACCTTCTCATCGGCCGGGAACGGCAGGGACTCGGAGGCGCGGCGCAGGACCGGCGAGAGTTGCCGGGCAGTATCGTCCGCGTTCTTGAGCTTGTCCAAACCTGCGATGACAAAGCTGGACGCGAGCATGGGCCGCGCGAGAAAACGGATTACTGACATGTCTTGCCTCCTGGATGGCTTGCCACAAAAGTCACTGAGCGTTGTGTTCAAGGGGTGCAGTCTGCTCTAGTCTTGCACCTTTGCGGAATAATTACCCACCGGGACCCGTTGTGAACATCAGGCGCGGTGAAGACCGGGCTGCGGCATGGCGTTTGCCGCTTCGCGAATGGAGTTGGTTTTTTGACCCTGGTTGAGGACCGTCTGGATTTACTGGGGGCCCGGGTACCGGCGCAGCCGGATTCCCTGAAGCTGACAGTAGACTTGGCTTCGATGAGCACCATTGAACCGGCCGCAGCGGCCATGGACCAGGCAGCCGGAGGGTTGGACGACGCCGGGGCGGTCACCGACGTCGATCCCGCCAAGGAGACACCCGAACAGCGGCGGGAGCGCTTTGAGCGCGACGCCATGCAGTATGTGGACCAGTTGTACTCGGCGGCCATGCGCATGGCGCGGAACCCGTCCGATGCCGAAGACCTGGTCCAGGAGGCCTATACCAAGGCGTTCTCGGCTTTCCACCAGTACAAGCCGGGGACCAACCTCAAGGCGTGGCTGTACCGGATCCTGACGAACACCTACATCAACCTCTACCGGAAGCGCCAGCGCGAGCCCTTGCAGTCCAACTCGGACACGATCGAGGACTGGCAGTTGGCCAAGGCGGAGTCCCATACTTCGTCCGGGCTCCGTTCAGCCGAAGCCGAAGCCCTTGACCATCTCCCGGATTCGGATGTGAAGAACGCCTTGCAGGCCATACCGGAGGAGTTCCGCTTGGCCGTGTATTTCGCGGACGTCGAGGGATACGCCTACAAGCAGATATCCGAAATCATGAACACCCCCATCGGTACCGTCATGTCGCGACTCCACCGCGGCAGGAAGATGCTGCGGGACATGCTGGCGGACTATGCCGCCGAACGGGGCTTCAGTGCCCAGACAGAAGACCAGGCCTCGGCCGGTAGCAACAATCAGGAGAAAGAGAAATGAGCGACTGCCAGGGATTGGGCGATTGCGACGATACGCGGATGCAGCGTATTTATGAGTACCTCGACGGCGCCTTGACCCGCGAGGACCTCGGCGAGATCAAGCAGCACTTGGACGGTTGCGAGGAATGCTCCGAGCAGTACGACCTCGAGTGCCTCATCCGCACCATGGTCAAGCGCTCCTGCACCGAATCGGCACCGGAAAACCTCAAGAACTCCATTCTTGACAGGATCCATTCGATCAAGCCGGTGGACGCCTGAGACAGGCCCGTTGATGCCGATCCGGCCTTGAACGCCAAGGGCCCCGGAAACCTGATGGTTTCCGGGGCCCTTGCGGTTTAAGCCTTGACGCTAAGCCTGTGCTTAGGTGTTGGGGCGCTTGCCGTGGTTCGCGCCGCCGCGCTTACGGTCACGACGCTTACGTGCACGCTTGCTCATAGCTGGCCTCCTTCAATGATTGATACTCAATAAAGCTGCCCTCCAGTTTCGCACATCCGGGCACGGGCTAGCGAACCGGGACGGTGCTGGTCAGCCGCGCAGCGAATTTCTGATGGCGACGCGGGCCTGGTCCAGCACGGTGCGCACTGTTTCCAAGGTCACGGGGGAGATCGGGTGTGATGCCCCGTGTTTCCTGAGCTCAACGCGGACATCGTCCCTGAAGGATTGCACCATGAGCTCGGCTTCCTTGAGGATGCGCTGGCCTTCGGGCGAGTAACCGGAGGGCCGGCCGGGTGCCGCGGTGGCCGTCCTGGCACTGCTCCGCGCAGCTTCCGCCGTTGCCGCCAGGTCCGCCCGCAGGCCCTGCATGTTGCTTCGGATGTCTGCCCGCAGATCGTCGGCGAGCCGCCTGACGGAGGCCGAGATGTTGTCCTCTACATCGGCCAGTTCCTGGCGCCGGCGGTCAAGCTCCGCGCGGCCGGCGTCCGTGATCAGGTACTTCGTGCGCCTGCCTTCGGTTTCGGTAGCCACCAGCCCTTCCTCTTCGAGCTTGGCCAGCCGGGGGTAGATGGTTCCGGCGCTCGGGGAGTAGGTGCCGCCAAAGCGGTCGCCGAGGGCCTTGATGAGTTCATAGCCGTGCTTGGGGGCTGCCTCCAGCAAGGCAAGCAGGTACAGGCGGAGCGCTCCGTGGGCAAAGACCGGGGGCATCAGAGGCCCGCTTCGCCGGGGAACGGGTGCTCGCCCTCCGCTGCCGGCGCGGTGGCGTGCATGATGAACGTCTTGCCCGAGACCGTATTGGTGCGCAGCAGCATGAGCTTCTCGTCAGGGCCCACGATCGTGTGGACGTTGCTGCCTGGCTGGGCATAGAGCTGATCGTCAATGACAACCGATCCGCTGGCCGATTTCGCCACGACGTCGAGGCCCACGTCGTGGGGCAAGCGGATGGTGAGGTCGCCGGAGACCGAATTGGCGCCGAAATCGCTGGTGTAGTCCTGCAGGTCGAAGCTGAGGTCGCCGCTGACGGTCGTGGCCCGAACGTTCGAAAAGTTGCCCGAAGCGGTTACTTCGCCGGAGACGCTCTTGGCGGTCAGGACGCCGTCGTGGTTGCGGGCGATGACCTCGCCACTGACCGTATTGACGTGCAGTTCGCCACTGGTGCCATCGGCCATGACGGAACCCGAGACGGTGTTCAGCCGCACGCGGCCGCTGATGCCGGATACCAGGCCGTCGCCGCTCACCGTCCCCGCCTCGACGTCGACGCCGGGCGGAAGTGCGATCCCGACGATCACCGAATTGGTGCTCGTGTTGTTCACGGTGCCCATCAGGTTGCGGAACCAGCCCTGCGGTCCCTGCAGTTGATGGCGGACTTCGAGCCGGCCATTGACCAGCGTGACCGTCAAGGGGTCGCCGCTGATCTCGCTCACCTCGATCCGGACAAAGGGCTCATCGTGGGTCACCACGTCGAAGCGGCCCTTCACGATTCCCAGTTTGAGTGAACGGACATCGTCCACGTCGATGGTTTGCGGGCCCGTCACGGTCCATAGCTCGTCTGACATGATCCCTCCAGAGATGCGATATATCGCGTTGATAAAAACACGATATATCGCGAATCCCGGATTGGCAACGGTCTGATGGCTTCAGTCGACCCGTTTGCGGACCCCTGCACGTTCGGCGTCGTGGCTACTCCGGTTGGGCGATGTTAAGCCATTGGAACCAGCCGCGATGAAGGACCAGCCACGCAATCAACCCGTAGCCGGCCTGTCCCGGCGTGCCCCCGTTGGCTGCGAGGTCCGTCCTCCACTGCTCGTGGTTGAGGAGCGGCGAAAAAGTGTCAACGTAATGGTGGTTCCGCCGGGTTGTGACGTCGGCGAAGGCGGTGTTGAGCTCAGCCAGCCGCTTGTTGCGGGCAGGATCCAGCGTGGGCGGCGGCCCCACCACAAACACTTCCACACCGCTGTGCGACGCCCCGTCAAGGATGTTCGCCAGGTTCAGCCGGCTCCGCGCGGTGGACAGTCCGAACTCCAGGTCACGCCCGGACAAGCCGATGACCAGGCGGTTCTCGTGCGTATCGCTGAAGCGCCGGCCGGCCTCGTCCTGCCACCGGGCCGCCAGGCCTTCGGTGCCTTCCATGGGGCAGGGGAGCGAAAAGCATTCCACCGTGACGGATTCCTGCGGTGTACGGGCCAGCACGCGGCCCAGCCAACCCAGGGCACGGGGATCGCCCAGTCCGGCCAGCAGTTCATCTCCAACAGCCGCGATGCGCAGCTTCCTGTCTTCCACGATTACCTCTTCACACTCGTTACGGTCCATGCTCGGCTTATGCGGTCAGCGCCGGTTAGCGAACCGGGTATCTGTCCCATTAAACAGAAAATGCCCGGCCCGCGGCGCATGACAGCGCCCCGGGCCGGGCAGATTTCCTTACTTGCGTTCGAACGCCTGCTTGATCAGGGTGTCCTGTTCGGCGGCGTGGCGCTTCATGGAGCCTGCCGCGGTGGATGCAGAAGCCGGGCGCGATACCAGGCGGACCTTGCGGTCCAGCTCGGGCGCCAGGTTGAGGCCCATGAACGGCCACGGACCCTGGTTGGCCGGCTCATCCTGTGCCCACACGATGTCCGCGTTGGGGTACTTGGCAAGCTCTGCCTCGATCTCGGCCTTGGGCAGCGGGTAGAGCTGCTCAACGCGGATGATCGCGGTGGAGGTATCGCCGGACTTCTGCCGGTTGGACAGAAGGTCGTAGTACAAACGGCCGGAGACCAGGATGACGCGGTCAACGTTGGCAGCCTGGACTTCGTTCTCGCCGATCACCGGCTTGAAGCCACCGGTGGTGAAATCCTCGACGGCGGAAGCGGCGCCCTTGAGGCGGAGCAGCTGCTTCGGCGTGAAGATGATCAACGGCTTGCGCGGGCGGCTGTAGGCCTGGCGGCGCAGCAGGTGGAAGTGCGAGGCCGCCGTGGTCGGGTTGGCGACGATCATGTTGTCCTCGGCGCACAGCTGAAGGAAGCGCTCGATGCGTGCCGACGAGTGGTCGGGTCCCTGGCCTTCGTAGCCGTGCGGCAGCATCAGGACCAAGGAGGAGCGCTGGCCCCACTTCTGCTCAGCCGAGGAGATGAACTCATCGATGATGGTCTGTGCACCGTTGACGAAGTCGCCGAACTGGGCCTCCCACAGCACCAGGGCATCCGGGCGCTCTACCGAGTAGCCGTATTCGAAGCCCATGGCTGCGTATTCGGACAGCAGGGAGTCGTAGATCCAGAGCTTGGCCTGGTTGTCCGAGAGGTTGCCCAGGGGGAGCCACTCGTTGCCGTTGGCGCGGTCGTGGAACACCGCGTGGCGCTGCACGAACGTACCGCGGCGGGAGTCCTGGCCGGCGAGGCGGACGGGCACACCCTCCATGATGAGCGAGCCAAAGGCTGCGATTTCGCCGAAGCCCCAGTCGATGCCGCCTTCGCGGGACATCTGCTCGCGCTTCTCAAGGAGTTGCTTGAGCTTGGAGTGGACCGTGAAGCCGTCCGGGATTTCCAGGTGGGCCTTGCCGATGCGGGCCAGGGTGTCCGTGGAAATCGCCGTGGAGGCAGGCGAGTTGGTGCCGAAGTCGGCCTGCTGGGCGATGGGGCGCTCGATGTCCGAGACCGCCGCGGAATCCGCGGTGATGATCGGGATCGGGGAGGTCTGGGCGGCGTGCGTCTCCGCGAACACGCGTTCCAGGCGTTCCTGGTAGTCGCGGAGCAGCTGCTCTGCTTCTTCCTCGGTGATGTCGCCACGGCCGATGAGCGATTCGGTGTACAGCTTGCGGACGGAGCGCTTGGCTTCGATCAGGTTGTACATCAGCGGCTGGGTCATCGAGGGGTCGTCGCCCTCGTTGTGGCCACGGCGGCGGTAGCACACCATGTCGATGACAACATCCTTGTGGAAACGCTGGCGGAACTGGTACGCCAGCTGGGCCACGCGGACCACGGCCTCGGGGTCGTCGCCGTTCACGTGGAACACCGGCGCCTGGATCATCTTGGCGACGTCCGTGGAGTACGTGGACGAGCGTGAGGAGGACGGAGCCGTGGTGAAGCCAACCTGGTTGTTGACGATGACGTGGATAGTGCCACCGGTACGGTAGCCACGCAGCTGGGAGAGGTTCAGCGTTTCGGCTACCACGCCCTGGCCGGCGAAAGCGGCGTCACCGTGGACCATGATGGGCAGCACGGGGAACGATTCGCCCTGGTCCAGGCGGTCCTGCTTGGCGCGGACGATGCCCTCGAGTACGGAGTCGACGGCTTCCAGGTGGGACGGGTTGGCGGCGAGGTAGACCTTGGTCTGCTTGCCGTTGTCCGAGGTGAACGTGCCTTCGGTACCCAGGTGGTACTTGACGTCACCCGAGCCCTGCACGGAGCGCGGGTCCTGGGTGCCTTCGAACTCGCGGAACACCTGGGCGTAGGTCTTGCCCGCGATGTTGGTGAGGACGTTGAGGCGGCCACGGTGGGCCATGCCGATGGCGACTTCGTCGAGTCCGTCGTCGGCCGCGTCCGAGATGACGGCGTCCAGCAACGGAATCAGCGACTCGCCACCTTCAAGGGAGAAGCGCTTCTGGCCCACGAACTTGGTCTGCAGGAAGGTCTCGAAGGCTTCTGCGGCGTTGAGCTTGGACACGATGCGCAGCTGCTCTTCGCGGCTGGGCTTGGAGTACGGGTGCTCCAGCTCGTCCTGGAACCACTTGCGCTCGGCAGGCTCCTGGATGTGCATGTATTCGATGCCCGTGGTGCGGCAGTACGCGTCGCGAAGGACGCCGAGGATGTCGCGGAACTTCAGCTGCGGCTTGCCGCCGAAACCGCCGGTGGGCCACTCGCGGTCGAGGTCCCACAGGGTCAGGCCGTAAGTGAGGACGTCCAGGTCCGGGTGCTTGCGCTGCACGTACTCCAAGGGATCGGTGTCTGCCATCAGGTGGCCGCGCACGCGGTAGGAGTGGATGAGCTGCTGGATGCGGGCAACCTTGTTGATCTCGTCGGCCGGGTCAACCTGGAGGTCCGGGCTCCAGCGCACGGGCTCGTACGGGATGCGCAGGGCTTCGAAGATCTCGTCGTAGAAGTTCTGCGCGCCCAGCAGGAGCTGGTGGACGAGCTTGAGGAACTCGCCGCTGCCTGCGCCCTGGATGACGCGGTGGTCGTAGGTGGACGTCAGCGTCAGGATCTTGCTGATGGCGTTCTGGGCGATGATCTTCTCGCTGGCGCCCTGGAACTCAGCGGGGTAGTCGAGGGCGCCGACGCCGATGATGGCTGCCTGGCCCTTGGAAAGACGCGGCACGGAGTGGACGGTGCCGATGCCGCCGGGGTTGGTCAGGGAGACCGTGGTGCCGGCGTGGTCGTCGGCCGTCAGCTTGCCGTTGCGGGCGCGCTTGATGAGGTCCTCGTAGGTGTGCCAGAACTCCGCGAAGTCCATGGTCTCGGCCTTCTTGATGTTGGGAACCATCAGGAGGCGGGTGCCATCGGGCTTGGGCATGTCGATGGCGATGCCGAAGTTGACGTGGGCGGGCTGGACGGCGCTGGGCTTGCCGTCGATCTCGTCGTAGTACACGTTCATGGACGGGAACTGGGAAAGTGCCCGGACTACGGCGTAGCCAATGATGTGCGTGAAGGAGACCTTGCCGCCGCGGGCACGGGCAAGGTTGGAGTTGATGACCACGCGGTTGTCGATCAGCAGCTTGGCCGGAACGGCGCGCACGCTGGTGGCGGTGGGAACCTCGAGGCTGGTGACCATGTTGGAGGCAATGGCCTTGGCCGGTCCGCGAAGGACGGAAACGACGTCTTCCTCGGGTGCGGTGGGCGCCTTGGTGCTCTTGGGGAGCTGGGCCGGAATGGGCTGTGCTGCGTTGCCGCCGGAGGGCTTCTTTGCCCCGTCCCGGGCAACCGTGGCAGGTTCCTTCTTCGCCGGTGCGGGAGCTGCGGCAGCGGCGGGGGCTGCAGCCGGCGCGGCCGGGGGAGCGGCCGGCGCCGGTGCCGGTGCCGCTGCAGCCGGGGCTACAACCGGAAGTACTTGGGTGGGGGGATTGGCAGCTGCTGGGGCTGCGGAGGTTCCGTTGGAAGAAGTGCCGTCACCGGTGTCAAAGGATTCGAAGAGCGGCCACCACTTGGCGTCGACCGAATTCTTGTCCTGCTGATACCGCTCGTACAGTTCGTCAACGAGCCACTCGTTTCCGCCAAATTCCTCTGGTAGACGGTGGCTGGGCTGCTCTGGCACTTGAAATACGCCTCTTCCATGAGTGTTGATTTCCCGCTGGCCACGTTGCTTTTCCACAACAATGCGCCAGGGTCCGGGTCCCGCGAACTCAGACCCCTGTCAGTCTAGTTAGGATCGTTGGTTAACTGCCAATAGTGGTGACCTAAATCATGTTGCGGGCTCCAGTGAAGGATTTCAGGCCGTCACCAACCCCTGAAAATGAGTAAGGTGCGGGCAGGCTGGCCTGTAAACTGGAATCCTTATGGACAGTAAATCCAGGTGCCGGCCTGGGTACTGCTGGGGGAGCCTGAAGGGCAACTCTCCACAGCGTGCCCCGCGAGCCGGCAACACCCGTTCACATGCCCATCACGCGCCGGCCCTCCACGCCGGTGGTCCGGCAGGTTCCAGGCCTGCGGGACCGGACCAGCCTCCGCCGGCCCTCCGCCGCCGACGCCAGGCGGGCACCCCATCCCACGCACCGGCCCTTGGAGGGATCCGCTAAGTGGAATGGCTCCTCCTCCTTGCCGGCTTTGCCCTGATCCTGGGCACCGGTTTCTTCGTTGCCGTTGAGTTTTCCCTGGTCGCTTTGGACCAGGCAAGCGTTCAGCGCGCGGTGGACAACGGCGACCACGCCGCGGCGCCCTTGCTCAAGTGCCTCAAATCCCTCTCAACGCAACTTTCCAGTTGCCAGCTGGGCATCACCCTCACAACGCTCCTGACGGGTTTCGTCATGGAACCCTCGGTTGGCCAGCTTCTGTCCGGGCCGCTGGGGCTGCTGGGGCTGGCTCCCGAGGTGGCCCGATCCGTGGCACTGGTGGTGGCCATGATGTTGGCAACCCTGCTGTCCATGCTCTTGGGTGAACTCGTGCCGAAGAACATGGCGATCGCCCTCGCTTTCCCCCTGGGCAAGCGCCTTGCCCGCCCCCAGTTGGTCTTCACCGCCGTCTTCAAACCTGCGATCGTGGTCCTCAACGGGTTCTCGAACAAGGTCCTGAACCTCTTCGGGCTGGAGGCCAAGGAGGAAATCTCCGGTGCCCGCACTCCAGCGGAGCTTGCCTCCTTGGTGCGGCGTTCGGCAGAACTGGGCACCTTGGACGCCGGGACTGCCAACTTCGTGGCCCGCACGTTGAACTTCTCCGGCAGGACCGCAGCCGATGTCATGACGCCCCGCATCCGTATGGAAACCATCGATGCCGACCAGCCCGTCACCGATATCCTCGATGCCGCCCGCCGCACCGGCTATTCACGGTTTCCCGTGATCGGCGACTCCGCGGATGATATCCGCGGGGTGGTCCATGTGAAGAAGGCAGTGGCCGTACCGTCCGACCGCAGGGCCAAGCTGGAAGCCGGAGCGATCATGACTGAAGTCCTCCGCGTGCCCGAGACGATCCACCTGGACTCGCTCCTGGCTGAACTGCGTGAAGGAAACCTGCAGCTCGCCGTCGTCCTGGATGAATACGGCGGTACTGCGGGCATTGCCACGCTCGAAGACCTTGTGGAGGAGATCGTGGGCGAGGTGTCCGACGAACACGACAAGGTCCGCCCGGGACTGCTCCAGAGCGCGTCCGGGGATTGGTACTTCCCCGGCCTCCTGCGGCCGGACGAAGTTTCCGAGCAGATTCCCGGCCTGACTGTCCCTGACGAGGCTGCCTATGAAACCGTTGGCGGCTACGTCATGAGCAAGCTGGGCCGCATCGCCAAGGCGGGCGACGTGGTGGACGCCGGCGGAGGGACATTGACGGTTACCAGGATGGATGGCCGCAGGATCGACAGGATCTGCTTCCACCACATCGAGGAGCCGGAAGAGGCCTCCGACGACGGCCGCGCACAGTCCCACGGGGCGGGGGCCCTGTGAGCGACTGGGCAGGCCTGGTATGGCTGGTGATCCTCCTGGTTGGCAATGCCTTCTTTGTGGGCGCTGAGTTCGCGGTCATGTCCGCGCGGCGCAGCCAGATTGAACCCTTGGCGGAGGCAGGGTCCAAGCGCGCGCAAACCACCCTTGTGGCCATGGAAAACGTGTCGTTGATGCTTGCGTGCGCACAGTTGGGCATTACCGTGTGTTCGCTCCTGATCCTGCAGGTTGCGGAACCGGCAATCCACCACCTGCTGGCTGAGCCACTTGAGTTGGTGGGTGTCCCGGTGGAGTTGGCCGACGTGATTGCGTTTGCCATCGCCCTCCTGTTCGTCACGTTCCTGCACGTGACGTTTGGCGAAATGGTGCCCAAGAACATCTCCGTATCCGTGGCAGATAAGGCGGCATTGCTGTTGGCGCCGCCGCTGGTGTTCATTGCCCGTGTGGTCAAACCCATCATCTGGACGCTGAACTGGCTGGCAAACCACATCCTGCGGCTCATGAGGATCGAACCGAAGGATGAGGTTTCATCCTCCTTCACCTTGGAAGAGGTGCAGTCGATCGTCCAGGAGTCCACCAGGCACGGCCTGGTGGATGACGAGGCCGGGTTGTTGACTGGTGCGTTGGAGTTCTCCGAGCACACCGCTTCCCACATCATGGTTCCCCTGGACAAGCTGGTGGTGCTCAAGACGGCTTCCACTCCTGTGGATCTGGAGAAGGCGGTCAGCCGTACCGGCTTTTCGCGGTTCCCCATGGTGGACGACGACGGCGAACTCGCCGGATACCTGCACGTCAAGGACATCCTCTCCATCCCGGAGGAGGGGCGCCGCCACCCGATCGCCGAGGGGCGGATCCGTTCGTTGGCGAACCTTTCCCCGGAGGATGAGATTGAACGGGCCATGTCCGTGATGCAGCGGACGGGTTCACATCTGGCGCGTGTGGTGGGACCGGGCGGGAATACCCAGGGGGTGCTCTTCCTTGAAGATGTCATTGAGCAATTGGTGGGCGAGATCCGCGATGCCACCCAGGCCACCGGGATCCGCCGGCTGGGCGGTGGCGGACAGCAGTCGTAGCGGAGACCACGTCCGGCTATCCGCGGAAAGCGGAGCCATCCAACCCCAAATAGGAATGATTCCTATTTAGGGTTACACTGAAGTCATCCACTTGTTGTGTTTGATTCTCATTTTGAGTAGAGCCGAGGTTTTCGTGCGTCGTAACGCCGCCCGCCTGTCCATGGTCGCAGTGGCCGCTGCTGCTGCCCTGTCCCTGTCCTCCTGCGCCGGCAACGCCGGGGCGGGTTCGCCGTCGTCGTCCGGAGCGATCGAGGTGGTGACCTCCACCAATGTCTACGGCGACATCGTCAAGGTGATCGGCGGGGACAAGGTGAACGTCAATGCCATCATCACCAAGACCAGCCAGGACCCCCATTCCTACGAGGCAAACGCCCAGGACAAACTGGTGATCTCCAAGGCCAGGCTTGTGGTGGAGAACGGGGGAGGCTACGACGACTTCCTCCACAAGATCGCCGACGACACCAACATTGGCCACGACAACATGATCAGCGCTGTAGAGGTGTCCGGGCTGGCTCCAGAGGAGGCCGGCCACAGCGAGGAGGCACACTCCGATGATGCCCACGGCCACAGCCACAGCCACGGGGAGTTCAACGAGCACGTCTGGTACAGCCTGGAGTCCATGGGCAAGCTGGCGGATGCCGTGGCAGCAAAGCTTGGGACGCTGGACAGCGGATCGGCGGCCACGTTCAAGAGCAACGCGGATTCCTTTAAAGGCAAGCTGGCGGAACTGACCGGAAAGCTCCAAGCCCTCAAGGCAAGCAACCAGGACGCGCCCGTGGCCATCACCGAACCGGTTCCCCTCTACCTCCTTGAGGCCGCCGGACTGGTGAACAAGACGCCGGAAGCGTACAGCGCCGCCGTCGAGGAGGGCACGGATGTCCCCGCCTCCGTCCTGAAGGAAACCACCGACCTTGTCTCTGGCGTCAGGCTGCTGGCGTACAACGAGCAGACCGAGGGGCCGCAGACCGAGGCCGTCAAGAAGGCGGCGGAGGCTGCCGGCGTGCCGGTAGTGAACTTCACTGAGACGCTGCCTGAGGGCAAGGACTATGTTCAGTGGATGGCCGGCAATGTCGATGCCATCTCAGGGGCACTGGCCAAGCAGTAGGCCCCGACAACCAGCGCCGCGTTGCCGCGGAGGGCACCGCAAGCGTCCTAAGATAATCAGGATGGCTGCGGGGCCCACGCTTGCCATCACCTACCCCGCGGACCATCGCGGCACCCAACTACCACGGCCTGGCGCCGTGCACGGATCGAGGACACCTTTTGACACCGGTAGTGAGCCTCCGCGGAGCGAGCCTGAAGTTCGGCAAGAGGACACTCTGGCAAGACCTTGACCTCGACATCCATCCGGGGGAATTCTTCGCGGTGCTCGGGCCCAACGGCAGCGGCAAGACCAGCTTCCTCAAGGTCCTCCTGGGGCTCCAGGAACTGCACTCCGGAACCGTGGCCCTTGGTGGCCACCCGGTGGAACGCGGGAGCAGGCGCATCGGCTATATTCCGCAGCAGAAGTCGTTCGCACCGGATACGCCCCTTCGCGCCAGGGACCTTGTGGGCCTGGGGATCGACGGACACCGTTGGGGCCTCAGGCTGGCTTCGCGCGCCGTCAACAAGCGCGTGGATGAACTGCTTGAGCTGGTGGGCGCCGCGGATTACGCAAAGGTTCCGGTGGGCCAATTGTCCGGCGGCGAACAGCAGAGGCTCCGGGTTGCCCAGTCCTTGGCCACCGAACCGCAGGTCCTGCTCTGCGACGAGCCCCTGCTGTCATTGGACCTCCACCACCAGCAGGCCGTCAGTTCGCTCATCAACGAGCAATGCCATTCCCGCAACAGCGCAGTGGTGTTCGTGACGCATGAAATCAACCCTGTCATCGACTACGTGGACCGCGTGCTCTACCTCGCCGGCGGCCGGTTCCGGGTGGGGACCCCGCAGGAAGTGATGACCACCGAAGTCCTCTCGGATCTCTACAACAGCCATGTGGAGGTTATCCACGCCAACGGAAGGATCGTCGTCGTGGGTCTTCCCGACGCCACCACGCACTTCCATGACGATGCCCACGCGGCTTCCGGGGAGGAGTTCTGATGGACTGGGGAAGCGTCCTGCAGACGATCTTCAATTTCGAGAACTACGGCGAGTTGCTGGTCCTGGTGCAGAACTCCATCTGGGCGGGCGCCGTCCTGGGCCTGCTGGGCGGGCTGGTAGGCACCTTCGTGATGAAACGGGACCTTGCCTTTGCCGTGCATGGCATCTCCGAGCTCTCCTTTGCCGGTGCCGCTTTTGCCCTGCTCATTGGTGCCGACATTATTTTCGGCTCGCTCATAGGTTCCGTGGCCGCGGCCGTCCTCCTGGGCTTCATGGGTGTCAGGGCGCGGGACAAGAACTCGATCATCGGCGTCATCATGCCCTTCGGGCTCGGCCTGGGGATCCTCTTCCTGGCCCTCTATGAAGGACGCGCGGCCAACAAGTTCGGCTTGCTGACCGGCCAGATCGTGTCCGTGGACACCGTCCAGTTGCAGGTCCTCGCCGGAACGGCCGTGGTGGTAATGCTTGCCCTGGCCGCCATCTGGCGGCCCTTGAGTTTCGCGAGCGTGGATCCGGACATGGCCGAGGCACGCGGCGTGCCGGTGCGTGGGATCGCCATCGGCTTCATGGTGCTCCTGGGCGTGAGCGTGGCATTGTCCATCCAGATCGTGGGCGCACTCCTGGTGCTCGCGCTCCTGATTACTCCGGCGGCGGCGGCCCTCCGGGTAACGACGTCACCGCGGTTGGTGGTGTTGCTGAGCGTCGCTTTCGCCATCACTGCCACGGTGGGTGGAATTCTCCTGGCCCTCGGCAGCCGGATCCCCATCAGCCCCTACGTCACCACGTTGTCCTTCCTGATCTACGTGGTGTGCCGGGTGATCGGCCGGGTCCGGGCCAGGCGGGGACTCAACGGACGCGTGTCCCGGGACCAGCCGGCGAGGGCGCTCTAAAGCTTGCCTTCGGCCTTCCTGGCGGTGCACTCCGGGCACAGCCCGAAAATCTCAACGGTGTGGGCCACTTCCGTGAAACCGTGCTCGGCAGCCGTACGGGCGGCCCAGGTTTCGACGGCGGGCGCCTCGACCTCCACGGCTTTGCCGCAGTTGCGGCACAGGAGGTGGTGGTGGTGCCCGGTGACGGCGCAACGCCGGTAGACGGCCTCGCCATCGCCGTTGCGCAGGACATCGATCAAGCCGTCATCCGCGAGGGATTGCAGGATGCGGTAGGCCGTAGCCAACGAAACCGAGACGCCTTTGTTCTGCAGGAGGCGGTACAGCTCCTGCGTGCTGACGAAGTCGTCCAGTTCATCCAACGCAGCGCTGACCGCCAGGCGTTGCTTGGTGACGCGCTGCTCCTTGACACCGCCGGAAGCAGGCGCAGATGGACCACTCGTGGCGGACTGGGTGCCGTGTGGCATTGTGGAAGGCTCCGTTTCCTGGGGTGCTGGCGAGTCCCAATTTTACCAGCCGGGCTGCTTGGAAACCCTTTGCGGCGGACCATAGGCTGTGACCATGAAGCTCACCAAGTACACGCATGCCTGTGTCCGCCTGGAAAAGGACAGCCACGTCCTGGTCATTGATCCGGGGACGTTTTCCGAATCGAAGGAAGCCCTGGACGGTGCGCAGGCAGTACTTATCACCCATGAGCACGCGGACCATATAGACCAGCCTGCGGTCCTTGAGGCCATGGAAGCCAATGGGGGACTGGAGCTGTATGCTCCGGCGGGGGTGGCCAACTCGGTGAAGAAGGCCGCGGAGGATGCGTCCGCCGGAAACGTGGCAGACCGCATCCATGCCGTCGATCCCGGTTCGGCCTTCGAAGCGGCCGGATTCGACATCAAGACGTTCGGTGGCCAGCACGCGTTGATCCACGCCCAGATTCCGGTGGTCTCCAACATCGGCTACCTCGTGGACGGCAACGTGTTCCATCCTGGTGATTCCTTCGTGGTACCGGACGGAATCGACGTCAAGACACTCCTGGTGCCCATCCATGCGCCGTGGTCCAAGGTGGGCGAAGTGGTGGACTTCGTGATCGCAGTCCGTGCGCCGAAGGCTTTCCCCGTCCACGATGCCTTGCTCAACGACCTTGGCCGCGGCCTGGTCGAGGGCCACGTGACGCGCATCGGAGCGCGGTACGGAACCACGTACGCATCACTGGCTGCACGCGAGAGCGTCGAGGTCTAGTCCCCGTTGTTCCAGGCTCCGGTCTCGTGGAACGTGTCAAGGACGGTTTCGAACGGGGCCGGATCCAGTCCCTTGCCGGCCAGCCATCCGGCGTCGTAATAACTGCCCGCGTAGCGGTCACCGGCGTCGCACATGAGCGAGACGATGCTGCCCGCCCTGCCTTCGGCCACCATCTCCGCAACCAGCTGCCAGACGCCCCACAGATTGGTGCCCGTGGACGGCCCCGTGTGCAGGCCGGTGAGTTTCTTCAGGTGCCGCATGGCGGCAACGGAGGCAGCGTCCGGGACTTGGATCATGTGGTCGATGACCGCCGGGACGAAGCTGGGCTCGGCCCTGGGGCGGCCGATGCCTTCGATGCGGGAGGGCAGGCCCGTAGCGGTTCCCGCCGTTCCGTCCCGCCAGGCCGGGTAGAATGCTGAGTTCTCCGGATCCACCACGGCCAGCCGGGTGCTGTGCCGGTTGTAGCGCAGGTAGCGGCCAATGGTGGCGCTGGTTCCGCCGGTGCCGGCGCCCACCACGATCCATTCCGGAACCGGGTGGCGTTCCAGCGCAAGCTGCTCGAAGATCGATTCGGCGATGTTGTTGTTGCCTCGCCAGTCCGTGGCCCGTTCGGCGAAGGTGAACTGGTCCATGTAGTAGCCGCCGGACGTCCGGGCGGTCTGTTCGGCAACCGCGTAGACCTCCGAGGCATGGTCAACCAACAGGCAGGCGCCGCCGAACTCCTCGATCAGGGCGATCTTCTCGGCGCTGGTGCTCTTGGTCATGACGGCGATGAAGGGCAAGCCGATGAGCCGGGCGAAATAGGCTTCGGAGACGGCGGTGCTGCCGCTGGACGCTTCCACGATGGTGGTGCCTTCGGTGATCCAGCCGTTGACCAGGCCGTAGAGGAAAAGGGACCGCGCCAGGCGGTGCTTGAGGCTGCCGGAGCGGTGGGTCGATTCGTCCTTGAGGTAAAGGTCCACGCCCCAGTGTTCGGGCAATGGAACCGCGTAGAGGTGCGTGTCCGCCGACCGGTTGTTTTCGGCCTCGATCTTGCGGATGGCCTCGTGGGCCCAGGCCCTGTCCTGAATGCACGAATTGCTCACCGGACAAGCCTACCGGCGGCTGCGCCCTGCGGGCCGGACTAGGCTGGAACCAGACATCAGCAGGGAACTGCTTAGCGAAGGAGAATCATGGCGATCCTGATTGACGCAGCCGGGTTGCAGCGCCGCCTCGACGCGGGAGAGCGTACCGTGCTCCTGGACGTGCGGTGGGTCCTGGGACGGACTGACGGGCACAGCGAATACGTGGCCGGGCACATCCCGGGCGCGGTTTTCGTGGATCTTCCCAGCGAGCTCGCCGACCATGCGCAACCGTCCCTGGGCAGGCACCCGTTGCCCTCCGTGGCCCGCTTCCAGGAAGCCGCGCGGCGTTGGGGCATCAACGACGGTGACACCGTGGTCGCCTACGACAACAGCGGCAGCATGGCGGCCGCCCGGGTCTGGTGGATGCTCCGAAACGCAGGGGTCGCCTCGGTGTACCTGCTCGACGGCGGCCTGGCCGCCTGGCGTGCGGCAGGGAACCGCGTGGAGGCAGGCGAGGTGACTCCCGACGTCGGGCAAGTCACCTTGGGCGACGGGGCAATGGCGACGATCGGCGAGGGCGAAGCTGCCCAATGGCACGGTGAACGCCTGCTGCTCGATGCCCGTGCGGGGGAGCGGTACCGGGGCGAGGTGGAACCGATCGACCCACGGGCAGGACACATCCCGGGTGCCGTGAGTGCGCCCACCACGGCCAACGTGACCGCCGACGGCACGTTCCTGCCCGCCGCGGAACTCAGGGAGCGATTCGAGGAGTTGGGCGTGGGAGCGTCATCCGAGGTAGCTGTCTACTGCGGTTCGGGTGTGACGGCTGCCCACCAGATCGCCGCCCTGGAAATCGCCGGCTTCGAGGCCGCGTTGTTCCCGGGATCGTTTTCGCAATGGTCGAACAACGACGCGAATCCCGTCGCGGTGGGTGACCGACCCTTCGAAGCGGAGGGCGTCGCCGGGCCGAGTGGCACCAGCAGCGCCGCCGGGAGTAGCGTCAAAGCATGACCCCCGGACGCCCTGTGCCCCCGCCCCTTGGAAAAACAATCACCCCTGAAGCATCGCCGTCGTTCGCCGGTTCCCTGCTCGCGGCCGCCTATGGTGCCACGTCGCCGGAAAGCGGCCTGGTGCCGCTGACCGTTTCCCGGCGGGCGCCCAAGGAAGACGACGTGGAGATCGCGATCGAATTCTGCGGGCTCTGCCACTCCGATGTCCACGCCACCAGGGGCGAGTGGCGCATCCCGCCGTACCCCCTGGTGCCAGGCCACGAAATCGTGGGACGGATTACCCGGGTCGGTTCCGCGGTGCAGGATTTTGCGCCCGGCGACCGTGTGGGCGTCGGCTGCATGGTGGACTCCTGCCGCGAATGCGACAGTTGCCTTGAAGGCCTGGAACAGTACTGCGAGCGGGGAAACGTTGGCACGTACGGCGCCAAGGATCCCCGCAACGGCGACGCCGTCACCCAAGGCGGTTACTCCACCTCGGTGGTGGTGGACCGCCGGTTCGTCCTGCGTATTCCGGATGGGCTGGACCCGGCGGCCGCAGCGCCGCTCCTGTGCGCCGGAATCACCACCTACTCGCCGTTGCGCTACTTCGACGTCGAGGAAGACGACGCAGTGGGCGTCGTTGGACTCGGCGGGCTGGGGCACATGGCGGTCAAGATCGCCAAGGCCATGGGTGCCGATGTTACGGTCTTCACCACTTCCGCTGACAAGTTCGCGGCTGCCCGTGAGCTTGGTGCCCACCACGTGGTGCTGTCCACCGACTCCGAAGCAATGGAAGCCGCCACCAGGAGCATCGACGTGATCATCGATACCGTCGCCGCACCCCACGACCTCAACCCGTACTTCAAGACGCTCCGCCTGGACGGTGCGTTGTTCCAACTGGGCCTGCCTGCGGAGGATATGCCGCCAGTGAGCCCGGGGCTGTTGATCCGGCGCCGCCTGGCCTATGCCGGGTCCCTGATCGGCGGCATCGCGGAGACCCAGGAAATGCTGGACTTCTGCGCCGCGCATTCGGTGGCGAGCGATATTGAAATCGTCGGAGCCGATCAACTGAACCAGGCCTACGACCGCATGGTGGCAGGCGACGTGAAATACCGGTTCGTGTTGGACACTTCGACACTCCAGGAACCTTCGGAAAGGGCAGACGCATGAGCACGCTGTTTACCAGGATCATCAACGGGGAGATTCCCGGCCGTTTCGTGTGGAAGGACCCGGAGGTGGTGGCGTTCCTGACCATCGCGCCCATCACGTCCGGACACACCCTGGTGGTTCCACGCGATGAGGTGGATTCGTGGACCCATGCCAGCCCCGAACTGCTGGGCAAGGTCATGGACGTTGCCCAGAAGATCGGCAAGGTACAGGAAGACGTGTTCGATGCCAAGCGGGTTGGCGTCCTCATGGAGGGCTTCGAAGTGGACCACCTCCACGTCCACGTGTGGCCGGCCTATTCGATGGCCGACTTCGAGGTGCATAACGTGGACCACAATCCTGACCCGGCCATCATGGACGCCACAGCCGTGAAACTGCGCGCGGCGCTCCGCTCCGCCGGCCACGGCGACGTGGTTCCGGAGGACTGATCCCTTACCTCTTAACCCGGTGGTGCTTTTTCAGCGCCACCGGGTTCTTTTTTTGGGCCGGAGCCCGGCCGGGCACCGGAGGGCCATCAGGCGGGTGCGAGGGCCTGGTTAAGGACGGTCCGGATGCGCTTCTCGGACACGGAATACGCCGTGCCAAGCTCCACCGCGAAGAGGCTCACCCTGAGTTCTTCGATCATCCAGCGCACCCGGGTTAAATCAGGCCCGATCCTGCGTCCCGGCAGGAGCGCGGAGACGGCGTCGTCGTAATCGTCTTCAAGGCCCTGGATCACGGCCATGTTGAGGCCATCGCGTTGGACGTTGCCGGGCAGCTTTTCGAGCCGCTTTTCCATGGCCTGCAGGTAGCGTGGCACTTGGCTCAACTGGGCGTAGCCCGTCTGTGCCACAAACCCGGGAAAGACCAATTGCTCCAACTGGCTCTTCATGTCGTTCAAGGCACTGATCAGGGCGAGGCTGGCACTGCCCTTCAGTTGCTTCTGGATCCGGCGCGTACTGGCCAGGATGCGCTCGACGACGGCAGTTACCGTGAAGACGGTATCGATCAGTTCCGCACGGACCGCCTCGTATAACGCATCGAACGCCTCCTTGTCCCAAGGAAGGTCCCTGGGCGTCAGCTTGTCGATGGCGGCCAGGGCGCAATCGGCGATCAGGGCATTGACCGAGCCGTGCGGATTCTGGCTGAAGGTCAGCTTCTCCGTGTTGCTCAGGTGTTCCAGGACATAGCGGTCCGGCGACGGAATGCGGAGGGCCAGGAGCCGGATTACTCCGCCACGCATGGCAGCTTCCTGCTCCTGCCGGGTCTGGAATACCCGCAGGGAAACGGATGATCCTTCGTCCACCAACGCAGGGTAGCCCGTGACGGCATGGCCTTTGACGGTCCTGGTAACCTGGCGTTCCACCGGGCCGAAATCCCAGGAAGTGATGCCGTCGCGCTCGGCAACAGCGCCGTTGCCCGACGTGTTTGACGCCGCGGGCGCCGGTTGGGAACCCTTGCCTTCGCTGCGGGCCGGACCGTTCTTCGGGGCCCGGGTGGTGGCCGGCGTCGCTCCGAGCGACTCTGCGATGGCGCGACGGGTGGCCGGGGCCAGGGCTTCCTGGAGGCCGGCGAGGTCCTTGCCTTCGCCCAGGACCTTGCCGCGGCTGTCCACTACTTTGAAACTCACCCGCAAGTGCGGGGGAACTGCCGCCCAGTTCCACGAGCCCGGCGGAATGATGTGCCCCTTCAACCGGCGCAGGACCAGCTCGAGCGAGGTTTCCAGCTCATCCGAGGCGGGGTCGAAGTCCGCTTCAAGGGCAGCGGTTGCCTGGCGCGCGACGTCGGGGGCCGGAACAAAGTTCTTCCGGACCTGCTTGGGCAAGGACTTGATCAATGCGGTGACCAGGTCCACCCTCTGGCCCGGGATCTGCCAACGGAAAGGAGCGTCCTCCATTTGGTTCAGGAAAAGCACGGGTACTTCGGCCGTGACGCCATCCGAGGGATTAGGTGCCGAACCAGGCGCCACCGGGTGGAACTCGTAGCTCAGCGGAAGCTCGAATCCCTTGTGCACCCAGACCTTGGGGTAGGCCGAGTCATCCAGGTCATCGGCGTCTTCGGACATCAGGAAGGATTCATCGAAGTCCAACAACGTGGCGTCGGACTGGCGGGCTTCCTTCCACCACTTGTCGAAGTGCCGCTCGGACACCACGTCCTTGCCCACACGGGCATCGTAGAACTCGAAGAGCGTTTGGTCGTCCACCAGGATGTCCCGGCGCCGCATCCGGGTCTCCAGTTCCTCGACTTCCTGGAGGAGGGCGCGGTTCCGGTGGAAGAACTTGTGGTGGGTGCGCCACTCACCCTCCACCAGGGCATGCCGGATGAACAACTCCCGCGACAGTTCGGGGTCGATCCGGCCGTAGTTGACGCGGCGGTTGGGAATGATCGGCACCCCATACAGGGTGACTTTCTCGTGCGCCAGCACCGCACCCTGGCGCGACGACCAGTGCGGTTCGCTGTAAGTGCGCTTGACCAGGTCCGGGGCCACTTGCTCGGCCCACAACGGATCAAACTTCGCAGCCACGCGGGCCCAGAGCCGGCTGGTCTCCACCAGCTCCGCCGCCATGACGAACGCAGGAGACTTCTTGAACAACGCCGAGCCGGGGAAGATCGCGAAACGGCTGCCGCGTGCGCCGGCGTACTCGCGCTTGCGTTCGTCGTAGATGCCAATGTGGCTCAACAAGCCGGACAGCAGGCTGATGTGGATGCCGTCGTGGTGCCCCACGGGATCGGCTACCCGGGTGTTGTCCAAGGTAATGCCCAGTGGCTTGGCCAATTGCCGAAGCTGGGTGAAAAGGTCCTGCCACTCCCTGATCCGGAGGTAGTTGATGAACTCCGTGCGGCATAGGCGGCGGAACTGCGTGGAGGACAACTCGCGCTGTTTTTCCTGCACGTAGTTCCACAAATTGAGGTATCCGGTGAAGTCGGAGTTCTCATCGCGGAAGCGGGCATGCTTCTCCGAGGCGAGCTGCTGCTTGTCCGTGGGACGCTCACGGGGATCCTGGATGGTCAGCGCCGCCGCAAGGATCATGACCTCACGGACACAACCGCGCTTCCCGGCTTCCACGATCATGCGGCCCAGCCGGGGGTCCACAGGCAGCTGGGCGAGTTTCTGCCCGACGGCGGTCAGTCCACTGCCGCCGCGGCCCTGGCTGCCGCGGCGGTGCCCGCCCCGGACCGTGGCCGGCTGATCCTGGCCGTCTTGTTGCCGGGGCGCGCTCAAGGCGCCGAGTTCGCGGAGGAGGGTGACGCCGTCGTTAATGGCACGCGAGTCCGGCGGCTCCACGAACGGGAAGTTTTCCACGTCCTTGGGACCCCGGGCCACGCCCATGGCAGTCATTTGCAGGATGACGGCTGCGAGGTTGGTCCGCAGGATTTCCGGGTCGGTGAATTGCGGGCGGGACTCGAAGTCTTCCTCCGAATAGAGCCGGATGGCGATGCCCTCGGAGACGCGTCCGCAGCGTCCGGAGCGCTGGTTGGCCGAGGCCTGCGAGACCCGCTCGATCGGCAGCCGCTGGACCTTGGTCCGGTGCGAATACCGCGAAATGCGGGCTGTTCCCGTGTCCACCACGTACTTGATGCCCGGAACAGTCAGGGAGGTTTCCGCCACATTGGTGGCCAGGATGATGCGGCGTTTGCCGCCCGGGTTGAACACCCGGTGCTGCTCCTGCAGGCTCAAGCGTGCATACAGCGGGAGGACCTCCGTGCCTGCCAGGCGGCGGTTGCCCTGGATCCGGCTGTTGAGTGCCTCGGCGGCATCGCGGATCTCGCGCTCGCCGGAGAAGAAGACAAGGATGTCCCCGGGCGCCTCCTTGGCGAGCTCGTCCACGGCGTCGCAGACGGCGTCCAAGGGATCCCGGTCCTCTTCGAGTTCGTCGTCGGTGTCATGGTCGTCACCGCTTGGCTGCGAGAGCGGACGGTAGCGGATTTCCACGGGATATGTCCGGCCCGAGACCTCGATGATCGGAGCCGGCGAGTCCTCCGTGCCGAAATGCCTGGCGAAGCGGTCGGGGTCAATGGTGGCCGAGGTGATAATGACCTTCAAGTCCGGGCGCTGGGGGAGGATCCGCTTCAGGTAGCCGAGGATGAAGTCGATATTAAGGCTGCGCTCGTGGGCTTCGTCAATAATGATGGTGCTGTATTTGCGCAGCAGTTTGTCCCGCTGGATTTCGGCCAGCAGGATGCCGTCGGTCATGAGCTTGACCTTGGTGGCCGCACTGACCTCGCCGGTGAAGCGGACCTGGAAACCGACTTCCGCACCGATGTCCACGCCAAGCTCGGAAGCGATCCGCTCCGCTACCGTCCGGGCAGCGAGCCGCCGCGGCTGGGTGTGGCCGATCAGTCCCTTCTCGCCCAATCCGAGTTCCAGGCACATCTTGGGAATCTGGGTTGTCTTCCCCGAGCCGGTCTCGCCGGCGATGATGGTCACCTGGTTCGCGGCGATGGCCGCCATCAAATCCTCGCGGCGCTCGGAGACGGGGAGCTCGGCGGGGTAGGAAATATGAAGTGTCATGGTTGATGCCAGTCTACTGCCGGGCATCAGGCGGTGTGCCGCACAGGCAGGGGAGGCGCAGAGGGACGCCCGTTGGTTCATGGAGTCCTGCAGTAACTCCGTGAACCAACGGGCGCCGGATGGATGGGGCGTGCGTGGATCCTTGACAGTGTTCCGGGCTGGCGGGCTCAGTAGATCCGCGGGTTCCAGTAGGGGCTGCTGGGGGCCTCGAAGGCGCTCCAGGGTTCCTTGGAGGAGATGGGCGGGTTGTGTCCGCGGCCGTCCTTCAGGAGGGCGGCGATGGTGGCTGAAACGGCGGTGATGAGGACGATGAAGAGGATAATTCCGAAGATTTCCATGCCTCCATCCTTCTCTTGCAGGCACTGGGAAAACAGTGGCAGAAATGACCCAAATGAACAATTTTCTGCCATAATGGAGAGATGTTGACATCAGTGGCCGTGATAGTGGTTCCCAACTTCTCCATCTTTGAGTTCGGCACTGCGTTCGAGGTTTTCGGCATCGACAGATCGGACAGGGGAGCCGGTGTTCCCGCCTTCGATTTCCGCGTATGTGCGCCCGAACCCGGCGATGTCCGCATGAAGTCCGGGCTCTCCCTGCACGTCAATCTCGGCCTGGAGGCAACAGCGGACGCTGACTTGGTGATCATGGCGCCCTTTGGCCGGGACCAGGAGGTGCCGGAGTCTGTCTACACGGCTTTGCGCGCTGCCCATGAGCGCGGGGCCTGGGTGATGTCCATCTGCTCGGGAGCGTATGCCTTGGCGCGGGCAGGGCTTCTGGAAGGGCGCCGTTGCACCACCCACTGGCATTACTCCCAGGACCTCGCCAGCCGGTATCCCGGGGTGATCGTGGACGAAAATGTCCTCTACGTCCAGGACGGAAACATCATCACCAGCGCCGGAACCGCCGCCGGCATCGACGCGTGCCTGCACCTGGTGCGGGTGGAGTTGGGGGCCAACGTGGCCGCATCCATTGCGCGCGACATGGTGGTTCCCCCGCACCGCGACGGCGGACAGGCCCAATTCATCGACCGGCCCATGCCAACCTGCGGTTCGGCGCCGATGGAGGCCCTCCTGCGCTGGATGGTGGAGCATTTGGACCAAGAGCACAGCGTGAACGATCTTGCAGCCCGGCTCCACATGTCCCCGCGCACCTTCGCCCGACGCTTCCGCGCCGAAACGGGCGCAACACCCGCCGCATGGTTGAACTCCCAGCGGGTTCTCCGCGCACAGGAACTGCTGGAAACCACGGAACTGAACATCGACGAGATTGCACGTGAGGCCGGCTTTGGGCATTCGGTGCTGTTGCGACACCACTTCACGAAAGTGCTGGATACGAGCCCCCAGAGTTACCGCAGGGCCTTCCGGGGGCAGTTGGCCGAGGCAATCTAGCGGCTGTCAGAGGCGGCGGGGGACTAGCGGCGGCCGCCCACGCGCCCACGCGTTTCGGCGCCTTCGGCCTTGGCGCACTCCACGAGGTCCTGCCACGGTCCAGTGACGGCCCGCTCGGGCAGGGTAGCCCGGCGTTGCCCTGCCCGGATGGAGTACATGAAACGGTCGGGTTCGTTCAGTGCGCGGGCCTGGTTCTTGGCTTCCTCCCAGGGGCAGGCCTCCACCATGGGCATCCAGCGCTCTTTTTGGTCTGCGGACACGGCCTCGACGCTCCAGACGCGGGTCATGGCGGCGACGCCCCCGCTGCGTTGGACGGTGATCTTCATGTCCGGCTGCTTTCCCGTTAACTGGCCTGCGGCGGCCAGTCCGGGGCGGGACTGCAGGGAGTGCGCAATCCCGCCGGCTGGCCTAAACCTTCACCTTCACAGTGTCCCACGCCTTCCGGACGGCGTCATGCTCTACCGAGCCGGCACCGAAGAGCTCCTCCGCCGTGGACAGTGTGGTCCTGGCGAACTTGCCGAACGTGCAGGCAGGAGGCAGGGAGCCGCTGGTCAGCGTTCCGTACCAGATCTGGCCCGGGGCGCCCCAGGCGTTGCCGCCGAGCTCGGCTGCCACCAGGTAGAAGGCACGGTTGGGGATTCCGGAGTTGATGTGAACGCCGCCGTTGTCAGCGCTGGTGCGGACGTAGGTGTCCATGGAGTCGGGCTGCGGGTCCTTGCCCAACACGTCGTCGTCATAAGCGGTGCCGGGCGCTTTCATGGACCGCAGTGCAGCGCCCTGGACCTTCTCGGTGAACAGTCCTTCACCGATCAGCCATGACGCCTGCGCGGTGGTCTCCTGCTTCAGGTACTGCTCCACCAGCACGCCGAAGACGTCGGACATGGACTCGTTGAGCGCGCCGGCCTGGTTGCGGTAGGCAAGTCCGGCCGTGAACTGCGTGACACCGTGGGCGAGCTCGTGGCCAATGACGCTGACCGATTTGGTGAACCGTTGGAACACTTCACCGTCGCCGTCCCCGAAGACCATCTGCCGGCCGTCCCAGAACGCGTTGTCATAGAGATTGCCGTAGTGGACGGTGGCATCCAGCGGCAAGCCGGCGCCGTCGATCGAATCGCGGCCGAAGATGTCCGCGTAGAGGCGGTGGGTGCTGCCCAGGCCGTCATATGCTTCGTCCGCCGCGACATCGCCAGTGGCAGCAGCGCCCTCCTTGCGTACCAGTTTGCCGGGCAGATTCTCCGAGGTGTCGGCGTCGTAGATGGACCGCTTGGGTGGGCCCGGCTGGGCTTGCCGGGCGCTCGGCGGTGCGGACGGTGCAGGAGCCGAGCGGACGGCCTGCAGTTCCTTGATGTGCAGCAAGGACTCCTTGGCAGCCCTTGCCACGGCCCAGAGCCGCGGCTCACTCCGGGCGGCAAGCTTACGCAGCATGTATGGCGGAACGATCGAACAAAACACGGCAACCCCTTTGGCTGGAAACGTCTGACGGGCAACTTGTGCCCAGCTTAGGATCGGGGGCCGACATTTTGGCCGTGGGCCTCCGGCAAGCCTCGAACTGATAGCCCTGCCTTGCGTTTCCGGGCCAGTGCTGCGGCCGGCAGAATGCCTCGTGCGGACATGAAAATACCCCGCCAGCTTGGCTGGCGGGGTATTCAATGTGCCCTCGATAGGATTCGAACCTACGGCCTTCTGCTCCGGAGGCAGACGCTCTATCCCCTGAGCTACGAGGGCAACCGGGGTTCCCTCCGTTGCCGGTGGGACGTCCTAGAGCTTAGCAGCCCACGCGGTGCAAAGGAAAACCGGGCACCACCTCGGCAAACACGCGGAGGCCTGCACGTCTCAATACCCGGCGAAGGAGTCCACATGCACCTTCCGTGCCCCTGCCCCGCGTGCGGCTGCCCGGAGTGAATCCACGCTCGCCGGAGACCCGGAGACGTACACCTCACGGTCCTTGACGTCCGGAACCAGCTCGGCAAGGCGCGCCGCATCGATCCTTGAGCTGCCGGCGTCGTGCATGAACTCAGGCGGCGTGGAACCGTCCGCCAGCCGGGCAATCACGTGGGCACCCGAGGCCTCCAGTTGTTCGCAGGCAGCCAGCTCGTCCCGGCTCTTCGCCAGGTACAACACCACAGCGTCCCTGGAGGCCTCGGACGCAAGGTGGGACAGGAAAGCCGTGATCCCGATGCCGGCGGCTATCAGCAGGACCGGCCTGCCGGCGTCGTGGGGCAGCAGGAAGTCGCCGCCCACGGCCGTACCGGCCACCCGGTCTCCCGGCTTCAACGCAAGCAACGATTTCTTCGCCGAGGAGAGCGGTTCGGCAGTTCCCACTCCAAAGGTCACTTCCGGCGCTCCCGGGGCGCTGGTGATGCTGAACACCCGGCGCCGTCCTTTGCCGTCCGAACCCGAGTGGGGGAGGTTGAGTTCCATGAACTGCCCGGCCGCAAAACGTACCGGCCGCCGTGGTTCGAAGCGGAACTCCGTGGTTCCGGGCGTAAGCTTCCGCGAGTCCTTGAACGTCAGTTCCACGCCACCGCGCTGGCCGAGGAAGAACGCCAACGCGTTGCCCACCAGCAGGGCCAGTTCGGGGGAGTTGGCGACGAAGCCCAGGTTGTACGGAACAGCAAAAACAAGGCCCACGACGGCGGCAAGCGCCAGTTGCTGCCACCGGCGCGGAGGCAGGGTCAGCGGCTCTGAAAGCATGAAGCCCACGAAGAACAACAAGGGGCGTTGTGCCAGCGGCTGCCACAGGGCCTGGCCCGCTGTCATGCCGCGGTTGATCAGCTCAGTGAAGATGATGCCCGTGGCCACCACCAGGAACACCGAGGCCATCAGGAGTTTCCGCGTCCGGTAGAGCACCACGAACACTCCCGGAACCAGCAGCCACAACATGGCCGGAGTGGCCGCCCACCACGTTGCGATGTTGAGCCCCGTCAAGCCGGTGATGAAGGCCCCGGCAGCAGCAGGGTTGAAGATGTGCCGGCCCCGGAAGGCCAAGGCATACTTCGACGCACTGGCCAGGACACAGGCCAGGGCAACCCCGAGCATGTCCATGGCACCGAACGTTGGCCAGAACAGGAAGTAGAGCAGCAGCCCGGTGATGAGCGAGGATTCTGAATGCGGCCGGGTGCGGAACAGTGGCGCCAACAAGCGGTTGGAGGCGTACGTCAGTCCCAGGCACAAGGCCAGGTGCACCAGCATTTGGGGAATGCCGAACGTCAACCAGCCCAGGACATTCAGCACCAGGCTGTACACCACCAGGATCCCCAGGACCCAGAGGATCAGTCGGTACATGGTGAAGCGGCCCAGCCACGTATCCAGTCGCGACTTAACGGCAATCATGAGAACAGTCTCCCCTCAAAGCCGCCAGATAATGTGGCGGCACCATTCGAAAAAACCCGGAGCCAGGAAAAGTCGAACACGGTTTCCAACGTTTCCGGTTCAACCATGAAAAGTGCCGTCGCCAGGGCATCGGCCGCCAGGGCATTTTCCGCCATGGTCCAGGTGGCAACCGTGGTTGGGATGGGTTGCCCGGTGGTCGCATCCAGGACGTGGTGCAGGCCATCGCCCCACGCGCGCCTGTTGGCGGCGGAGGCACACAATGCGGCATTGTCCAGCTCGACCGTTCCGATGGCCTGCTTGGGGTCGTAAGGATGTTCCAGCGCCACGGTCACCGGTTGGCTGCCGGAATGGAGCATGTCCCCGCTGCCATCCACCAGGAAATCCGTGTGGCCGGCCTCGCGCAGCACGCCGCCCAGCAGATCCACGAGTTGTCCCTTCCCGGCCGCGCCTATGTCCAGCACCACTGCCTCCCTGGCCGTGATGGTGGTGCCGTCCCAGTCGAGGACGTCCTCCCAACGCGGCGCGGGCTCGGGCGTTCCCGAGGGAACCAGCGTGTACGCCGCGTCATAGCCCAAACGGTTCAGGCTGCTGCCCACCAGGGGCGTCATGGCGCCCCGGCTGAGCCGGTACAGATCGGCGTAAACCCGGTGCAATGCCCCGGCATGCCGGGGCAGCATGATGGTTCCGGGTGCCTTGGCCAGAGCGGCGACGAGGGAGTCCGGCCTGAACCGCGAATACGTATGGTCGTAGTCAGCGACCATGCCGAGCAGTTCCTCCCGTACCTCCGGAGCGAGCTGTTCCGGCGTCGAAACGTCCCACTGGGTACCGATGCCCGCAAAGCCGAAGGTGCTCCAGCCCGGGTGCGGCATGGCTGCTACTTGGCCTGGGACTTGATCTGCTGGACGGCGTCGTTGAAGCCGCCCGAGGTCAGCGAGGAGCCAGCCACCTTGGATACGTTGAGCTCATCGATGTCCTTGCCCACGATCTGGGCGGCGATGCCGCTGGCGAACTCGCCCTGGAACTTCCTGGTGTTCGGGTTGGACGGGTGCGTGGTGATGTTGACAGCCGAAACCTTGTCCCCGGCGAGGGTCAGTTCGACGCCCACGGTTTCCTGGCCGTTCGGCGACGTGTAAGTTCCGTCGGCGCTGTACGTGCCGTCCTTATAGGTGGAGCCGGTGGTGCCGCTGGACGCAGCCGACGACGCGCTGGGGCTGGTGGTGGATTCCTGGCCGCCGTTCTGGCTGGCCGGTGTCTGCGAGGGGGCCTGCGTACTGGGCGCGCACGCTGCAGCCGTACCAATAATGGAAAGGCCTGCGAAGCCGGCGTAGAGGGTCTTGCGGAGTGGCGTAGTCATGGTTCTGCTCGTTTCAACTGGACAAGATTCGTCTGGACAAGATTCAACTGCTGGGATGGGTCTGGGTTCGGTTTTATCGTTGATGACTTCATGGCCACCTCTTACGTCTTCAACAACGTCGGATTCAGCGTAATGGTTCACCCTGTGCCGGCAGGCGTCCTTTCCTGTGTCCCGGCTGTGGGCACGTTACCCACATACGGCCGTCCAAATTCCGCGACTTTGCGGGCCCCCGGTAGGCTAGATGCGTGACTCCCGAAGAACTCTCCACTGCCATATCCACTTGCCTTAAGGACGCCGTAGCTGCCGGTGAAATTGCCCTGGCGGAATCTGCCCTTCCCAACGACGTCCGAGTGGAACGACCCAAGAACAGGGATCACGGAGACTGGGCCACCAACATCGCCCTGCAACTGGCCAAGCAGGCAGGCACCAATCCGCGGGAATTCGCCGGAATCCTTAGCAACCGCCTGCAGGAAATACCCGGAGTGACCGGCGTGGAAATCGCAGGTCCCGGCTTCCTTAACATCACGGTGGATGCCGCAGCTGCCGGGGCGCTCGCCAAGGTGATTGTGGAGGCCGGCCCGTCCTACGGAACCAACCAGGCGCTCGCCGGCCACATCATCAACATGGAATTCGTGTCCGCCAACCCCACCGGCCCGCTGCACATCGGGCACACGCGCTGGGCTGCCCTGGGTGACGCGATCGCACGCGTGCTGCGTGCTTCCGGCGCAGACGTCACAGCCGAGTACTACATCAACGACGCCGGTTCGCAGATGAACGTCTTCGCCAACTCTGTCCTGTCCCGGTTGCATGGCCGTGGTGTGCCCGAGGGTGGCTATCCGGGTGAATACATCATGGAACTGGGTGACGAAGTCCTGAAGGCCCACCCGGACATCCGTGAATTGACGGACCAAGCTGCGCTGCCGGTGATCCGCGCTGCGGCCTACGAGGCCCAGATGGTGGACATCAAGAACACGCTGGGCGATTTCGGCGTGGACTTCGACGTCTTCTTCTCGGAGAAGGAACTGCACGACGCCGGCGCGATCGAGGCCGCTGTGGCCCGCCTTCGGGAGCAGGGCCACGTGTTCGACGACGGCGGTGCGGTGTGGCTGCGCACCACCGATTTCGGTGACGACAAGGACCGGGTCATGATCCGTGCCAACGGTGAACCGACGTACTTCGCCGCCGATGCTGCCTACTACCTTTCGAAGAAGGACCGCGGCTTCATCGAGAAGATCTACCTCCTCGGCGCCGATCACCACGGCTACATCAACCGCCTCAAGGCCATCGCGGCCTGTGCGGGCGACGATCCCGAGGTGAACATTGAGGTCCTCATTGGTCAGCTGGTTTCCGTTAACGGTGCCAAACTGTCCAAGCGGGCCGGCAACATCATCGAATTGAAGGACCTCATTTCCTGGCTGGGCAAGGATGCCGTGCGCTACTCGCTGGCACGCTTCCCCGCCGACTCGCCGCTGACGCTGGACCCCGAGCTGCTCAAGAAGAACAGCAACGAGAACCCAGTGTTCTATGTCCAGTACGCCCACGCCCGCTCGCGCGGCACGGCCCGCAACGCCGCCGACGCCGGGGTGGACCGTTCGGTCTTCGACGCCGCCCTGCTGGACCATGCCACCGAGAACGAGCTTTTGTCCTACCTGGGCAGCTATCCCTCGATCGTTGCCAAGGCTGCCGAGCTGCGCGAACCGCACCGCGTGGCACGCCACCTTGAGGTCATTGCCGGCGCTTACCACCGTTGGTATGACGCTTGCCGTGTGTCGCCGCAGGGCGATGAACCTGTCCAGGACGTCAACCGCACACGGTTGTGGCTCAATGACGCCACCAGCCAGGTTCTGGCCAACGGACTCGAACTGCTGGGCGTTTCGGCGCCGGAACGGATGTAGGGAACCATGACTGAAAATTCTTCCCCGCTCGCCCCCGGGTGGCTGGCAGTACCGGAAAACCTCGACGCCTTGCAGGAACCCATGTGGGCTGCCGGGGTGGAACGGAATGACGCTGGCGAGGTCACCATCGATGGCCTGTCCGTCAGTGAGCTCAAGGCGCAGTTCGGCACGCCGCTCTTCGTCATGAGCGAGACGGACTTCCGTTCCCGGGCACGCGCCTTCAAGGACGCCTTTGACGCCGCCTTCGCCGACATTTGCGGGGGAGTGGACGTCTACTACGCCGGAAAGTCCTTCCTGTGCACCTCGGTGGCCAGCTGGGTTACCGACGAAGGCCTGCGCCTGGACACCTGCTCGGGCGGCGAGCTGGCTGTCGCGGCGCGTGCCGGGGTGCCGGGCGGCAACCTGAGCCTGCACGGAAACAACAAGTCCGATGCCGAAATCAACAGGGCCCTGGACATGAAGCTTGGCCGCATTGTGGTGGACAGCCTCGATGAGCTGGAACGCGTCGCCAAAATCGCGTCCAGCCGCGGCGAAACCGCCAAGGTCATGCTCCGCCTGACGCCCGGAGTGCACGCCCACACCCACGAATTCATTGCCACGGCCCATGAGGACCAGAAATTCGGGTTGTCCATGGCCGGGGATTCAACGGAGGAAGCGGGCCTGTCCGCAGCCGAGGAGGCCGTGGCAGCAGCAACCTCGTACGCAAGCATTGAACTGCTGGGCCTGCACTGCCACATTGGATCCCAGATCTTCGAGCCCGATGGCTTCGCCCTCGCGGCCAGGAAACTCCTTGCTTTCCAGGCGGCCATGCAGTCCAAGTACGCCATCGTCATGCCTGAGCTCGATCTCGGCGGCGGTTACGGAATCGCCTACACGCCGGTGGACACCCCCCGCCCCGCAGCAGAAATCGCGGAGGCGATGGCCGCCGTCGTACGTTCCACGTGCGCGGAACTGGGCATCGCATCACCCCGCATTTCCATCGAACCCGGCCGGGCGATCGTAGGTAGCACTACCTTCACGCTGTACGAGGTGGGAACCCTCAAGACGGTCCGTGTGGATGCCGAAACGGGGCAAGAAGGCCAGGAGAACGTTACGTATCCCCGCCGCTATGTGTCGGTGGACGGCGGCATGAGCGACAACGCCCGTCCGGTGCTTTACGACGCGGATTATTCGGCCGTTTTGGCTTCCCGCGGCTCCGAAGCGGCTCCGCAGCTGTCCCGCGTAGTGGGCAAACATTGCGAGAGCGGCGACATAGTTGTTAGAGATGTATATCTGCCCGCGGATGTGGCAGCCGGTGATTTGCTCGCAGTACCGGGTACCGGCGCCTATTGCTGGGCACTCTCCAGCAACTACAACTACCTGGCCCGGCCCGGCGTTGTCGCTGTGCGCGACGGAGCCGCCAGGCTCATTGTCCGCGGGGAAACCGAAGAAGATCTCTTGAACCGCGACATGGGAGTGGCGAATGTCTGAAGTGCGAAACCTGAAGGTGGCCCTGCTGGGCTGTGGCAACGTTGGGGCCCAGGTCGCGCGGATTCTGATTGACGACGCCGACGCCCTTGCCGCCCGCAGTGGCGCCCGCCTGGAACTGTCCGGCATTGCCGTGCGCACCATCGACGCGCCCCGCGACGTGGAACTGCCCCGCGAACTCTTCACCACGGACGCCGAGACCCTGGTCAAGGACGCCGACCTCGTGATCGAGCTCATGGGTGGCATTGAGCCTGCCCGTTCGCTGATCCTCACGGCCATCCAGAACGGCGCCTGCGTTGTCACCGGCAACAAGGCCCTCCTGGCGCAGGACGGCCCCACGCTCTACGAAGAGGCGGACAAGGCCGGCGTGCAGTTGTCCTACGAAGCCGCAGTAGCCGGGGCCATCCCCATCCTGCGGCCCATCCGCGACAGCCTGTCCGGCGACCGCATCACGCGCGTGCTGGGCATCGTCAATGGCACCACCAACTTTATCCTGGACCAGATGGACAGCACGGGTGCCCAGTTCAGCGACGCCCTGGCCGAGGCCCAGCGCCTTGGCTACGCGGAGGCCGATCCCACCGCCGACGTCGAGGGCCACGACGCCGCTGCCAAGGCCGCAATCCTGGCGTCCCTGTCCTTCCATACCCGCTTCTCCCTGGACGACGTCTACTGCGAAGGCATCACCAAGGTCAGCGCCGAGGACATCGCATCTGCCAAGGAAGCCGGCTTCGTCATCAAGCTCCTGGCCATCGCGGAGAAGATCGAAGCCTCGGACAATGGCAGCGGCATCTCCGTCCGCGTCCACCCCACCCTGTTGCCGCGCGAGCACCCGCTCGCTGCAGTCCGCGGAGCGTTCAACGCCGTCTTCATCGAGGCCGAGAACGCCGGCGAGCTGATGTTCTACGGCCAGGGCGCAGGCGGAACCCCCACGGCGTCTGCCGTCCTGGGCGACCTCGTCTCCGCCGCCCGCCGGTTGGTACTTGGTGGGCCGGGCCGTACCGAAACCACCACGGGCCATGTTCCGGCCCTCCCGGTGGATGCCTCGAACACCAGCTACTACATTGGCCTGGACGTCGCCGACCAAGCCGGTGTCCTGGCGCGCATCGCCCACATTTTCGCGGAGAACGGTGTCTCCATCGAAATCATGCGCCAGACGATCCACCGGGATTCCGCATCCAAGGTTGAGTCGGCTGAGCTGAAGATCGTGACGCACCGTGCATCCGAAGCTGCACTCGCAGCAACCGTCGAGGCCGTGAAGGGCCTTGACGTCATCAATTCTGTGACATCCGTACTGCGGGTAGAAGGGGTCTAAGTGGCTCACCAATGGCGCGGAGTAATCCGCGAATACGCTGATCGTTTGCCTGTAACGGAAGCCACGAAGGTCATCACCCTCGGCGAGGGCGGCACTCCTCTTGTCCACGCACAGAAGCTTTCTGAGCTGACGGGCTCCCAGGTGTACCTCAAGGTCGAAGGCATGAACCCGACCGGTTCCTTCAAGGACCGCGGCATGACCATGGCAATGACGGCCGCAGTGGAGGCCGGAGCCAAAGCAGTTGTTTGCGCTTCCACCGGCAACACGTCCGCTTCCGCGGCTGCCTACGCCACGGCTGCCGGCCTCAAGTGCGCCGTGCTGGTGCCCGAAGGCAAGATCTCCATGGGCAAGCTGAGCCAGGCCATCGCCCACGGTGCCACGCTGCTGCAGGTGGACGGCAACTTCGACAACTGCCTGGACATCGCCCGCAAGCTTGGCGAGTCCTACCCTGTGTTCCTGGTGAACTCCGTGAACCCGGCCCGTATCCAGGGCCAGAAAACGGGTGCGTTCGAGGTAGTGGACTCCCTGGGCGACGCCCCGGACATCCACGTGCTGCCGGTTGGCAACGCCGGAAACATCAGCGCGTACTGGAAGGGCTACAAGGAGTACTCAGCTCCCTTCGAGACCGCGAATGGCACGCTGCCTGCGGTTTCCACCAAGACCCCCATCATGTGGGGCTTCCAGGCTGCCGGGGCTGCGCCGTTTGTTGCCGGCCACCCCATTACGGAACCGGACACCATTGCCACGGCCATCCGCATCGGCAACCCGGCTTCGTGGGAGACTGCCGAGGCAGCCCGGGACGAGTCCGGTGGCCTCATTGAAGCAGTGACCGACGAGGAAATCCTGGCCGCCCATCGCTGGCTTTCGTCCAAGGAAGGCGTCTTCGTGGAGCCCGGCTCCGCAGCAGGCGTCGCAGGCTTGATCAAGAAGCACGCCGCAGGCGAGGTGCCCTCGGGCAAGACGATCGTCATCACGGTGACCGGCCACGGCCTCAAGGACCCCCAGTGGGCCCTCCGTACCGAGGACGGCAGCGATGTCCAGCCGGTCAAGGTACCGAACGACGTCGTCACCGTTGCAGCAGAACTGGGACTGGAAGAAAAGTAAAGAGTGGAAACATCGCAGCCCACCGCGACTGATCGTGCGCTCGTCGCGGCAGGCCAGCGGCTGACCGTCAAGGTCCCCGGAACGAGTGCCAACCTGGGTCCTGGCTATGACAGCCTCGGTTTGGCCCTGTCCATCTACGACACCTTGACGGTGGAGACCCTGTCCACCGGAGAGCTCGAGTTCGAGCTCTCCGGTGAGGGGGCAGACACCCTTCCGCGCGATTCGTCCCATCTGGTGGTCCGCGCCATCGACCTGGCCTTGGCGCGCCTCGGCTTCGAACGGGGCGGCCTGAAGATCATCGCGGACAACGTGAACCCGCATGGCCGCGGACTCGGCTCCTCAGCCTCGGCCGTGGTTGCCGCCGTGACCGCGGCGAATGCCCTGGTGCCTGAAGAAGCCCGGCAGGACCGCGACTGGATCCTTCAGCTGACCAGCGAAATCGAAGGCCACCCGGACAACGTCGCACCCGCGATTTTCGGCGGACTGGCGCTGTCATGGCAGGACAGCGAGCAGTACAGCAGCACCCGCGCGGATGTAGCGCCGTCGGTGGTTCCCGTGGTGGCCGTTCCGGACTATGAACTCTCCACCGAGACGGCCCGTGGCCTCCTGCCGGCCTCCGTCGGCCACCACGCCGCCGCCATGAACTCGGGGCGGGCCGCCCTGCTGGTCCACGCCCTCACCACACAACCGGCGTTGTTGCTGCCCGGCACCGAAGACTACCTGCACCAGAGCTACCGCGCCGAGGCCATGCGCCCCAGCGCCAACCTGATCGCGTCCCTGCGTTCGGCAGGTTTTGCCGCCGTGGTTTCGGGCGCAGGACCCACCGTCATGGTGCTGGCCAATGGCCCGGCTGAGGCCGATGCCATCACCGAACACATCAACGGATTCACGTCGGCCAACACACCGGACGTCGCTTGGCGTGTGATGACGCTGGCTGTGGACGTTGAAGGTGCTAGAGTGGAAGTGCACCGGCGGTAAAGCCGCGGGCAGTTCCCTGATTTTGGATCTCGGTGGTTTCGCCGTACCTTTCGTCAACTGTGCCAACGTCTGGCGGTGCCGTCTCCTTCCGGCCTGTCTCAGGTGCCGCAGAACTCTCTCTGTTTCCTGAAAATTCAGTCGGCTGTCCGGGCAACTGGATCCAGTGAAGACGATCAGTATCCGGCCCTGTTGGCCACAATCCATCAGGCACGGCCGAAATCAACGATTGCAGATCTGAACTGCAATCTGGAACAAATCATCGCGTCCGGCTCTCGCTTCGGACGCCGTCGAGGGGGAAGGATCCTTCGTGACAGAAACCACTGAGCTGGCTTCAGCTGTGGACACCACATCTTCTGCTGCCGAGTCGTCAACGGCAGCAACCACCAAGAGCAGCGGCCTTGCCGGCCTTAAGCTCGCCCAGCTCCAGGCTCTTGCCAGCCAGCTGGGCATCTCCGGGGGATCCCGTATGCGCAAGGGGGACCTGGTCAACGCCATTTCCGCCCATCGTGCCGGTACCTCCACGGCAAAGGCGCCCACCAAGGCTGCTGCCGCAAAGTCGGCCGCACCCAAGGAAACTCCTGCTGCCGAAGCAAAGCCGGCTGAAAGCAACGCTCCCGCAACCGAGGCCGCTCCGGAAGCTGCGGCCCAGGAGGCACCCCGCCGTGGCCGTGGCCGCAGCCGTCGTGCCACCAGCGATGGCGTCGTTGCCGCAGCAGAAGCCGCCGCGGCTACCGCCGAAGCCGCTTCTGCTCCCGCCGCTGAGGCACCGGCCGCGCCCGAAGCAGCCGAAGCCGGAACCGAACGCCGCCAGCCGCGGACGCGCAACCGCCGTCGTAATGACGCTCCCGTAGCCGAGACCGCAGAGGCGCCCGCTGCCGAGCAGCCGGCACCGGAAGCCCGCGGCACCGAACAGCGCGGAACCGAGCAGCGCAGCACCGAACAGCGGGGAACCGAGCAGCGCGAAGCCCGCACCGAGCAGCGCAGCACCGAACAGCGCGAAGCCCGCGCTGAGCGTTCCGAGCAGCGCGAACAGGCCGACAGCGGTGACCAGCAGCAGCGCGAACGCCGTGACAATTCCCGCAACCGCCGCGAGGACAGCAACGACGCCGAAGACGGCGGCAACCGCCGTAGCCGTCGCAACCGTCGCGACCGCAATGACCAGAACGACCGGAGCGATCG
This sequence comes from Paenarthrobacter sp. NPDC018779, assembly GCF_044391085.1. Classification (NCBI taxonomy): domain Bacteria; kingdom Bacillati; phylum Actinomycetota; class Actinomycetes; order Micrococcales; family Micrococcaceae; genus Paenarthrobacter; species Paenarthrobacter sp. NPDC018779. The sequence goes on from NZ_JBIRZS010000002.1 coordinate 350,614, forward strand.
TCGCGGCGGTCAGGACAACCGTGACGGCAACAGCCGCAGTGACCGCTTCCGCGACCGCAACGAGCGTCGCCGCGGACGTGCGCAGGGACCCGACGTTGACGACGTCGAAGTTACCGATGACGACGTCCTCCTGCCTGTGGCGGGCATCCTGGACGTGCTGGAGAACTACGCGTTCATCCGCACCTCGGGTTACCTCCCGGGCGCCAACGACGTCTACGTCTCCCTGGCGCAGGTCAAGAAGTACAACCTCCGCAAGGGTGACGCCGTCGTCGGAGCCATCCGTGCGCCGCGTGACGGTGAAGACCGCAACCAGCAGTCCTCCCGCCAGAAGTTCAACGCCCTTGTCCGCGTCACTTCGGTCAACGGCAAGACGCCTGAAGAACTGAAGGACCGCGTCGAATTCGCGAAGCTCGTCCCGCTTTACCCGTCGGAGCGCCTGCGCCTCGAAACGGACCCCAAGAAGATCGGCCCGCGTGTCATTGACCTCGTTGCTCCGATCGGCAAGGGCCAGCGTGGCTTGATCGTCTCCCCGCCGAAGGCCGGCAAGACGCTCATCCTGCAGTCCATCGCGAACGCGATCACCACCAACAACCCTGAGGTCCACCTCATGATGGTGCTGGTTGACGAACGTCCGGAAGAAGTCACGGACATGCAGCGGACCGTCAAGGGCGAGGTCATTGCCTCCACCTTCGACCGTCCCGCCGACGACCACACCACGGTTGCCGAACTGTCGATCGAACGCGCCAAGCGCCTGGTCGAAATGGGCATGGACGTGGTGGTCCTCCTCGACTCCATGACCCGCCTGGGCCGTGCCTACAACCTGGCAGCACCGGCGTCCGGCCGTATCCTGTCCGGTGGTGTGGACTCCGCAGCCCTCTACCCGCCCAAGCGCTTCTTCGGTGCCGCCCGCAACATCGAAAACGGCGGCTCGCTCACCATCCTGGCCACCGCGCTCGTGGAGACCGGTTCCAAGATGGACGAGGTCATCTTCGAAGAGTTCAAGGGCACCGGCAACATGGAACTGCGGCTGTCCCGCCAACTGGCAGACAAGCGCATCTTCCCCGCCGTGGACGTCAACGCTTCCGGCACGCGCCGCGAAGAGAACCTGCTCTCGGCCGAAGAAGTCAAGATCATGTGGAAGCTGCGCCGCGTCCTCTCCGGCCTGGAGCAGCAGCAGAGCCTCGAACTGCTGACCAACAAGATCCGGGAAACGCAAAGCAACGTCGAGTTCCTCATGCAGGTCCAGAAGACGACGCTTGGAGCAAAGTCGGACAACGACAAGTAGCTGCTCTGGTGAGCCGCTGATTCTGCTGCCCCCGCCCCTACGCGTGGTGGCAAAGTCCCTTCGGACTTTGCCACCACGCTCCGGCAGGCCCGAAGCCACTCCCGGGGCAGCAGAATCAGCGGCTCGTTCCGCTTTCGGCCCGCCTTCGCGGGTTGGCAAAATGCTCGACGGCGGCACGGGTCTCCTGAAGGATCAACGTGGGCTCCAGCCCTGTGTCATTGGCCCGACGCCGCAGTTATTAGACTTGTACGAGTCGAAAGAGGTTTGAAAATGTTTGAGTCCGTCCAGGGATTGCTTGATGAGCACGCTGCCATCCAGGCACAGTTGAGCGATCCTGCTGTTTACGCCGACCAGTCCGTAGCCCGTAAGTTGGGGCGGCGTTCTGCCCAGCTCCAGGGCATTGTGGAGGCGTACAACAAGTGGCGCGGGCTCAACGATGACATGGAAGCCGCCAAGGAGATGGCGGCCGAGGATCCTGACTTCGCTGCCGAAGTGGAGCAGCTCGAGGAGCAGATTCCCGCGGCGCAGGAGCGGCTTCGGCGGCTCCTCATTCCGCGCGACCCGGATGACGCCCGCAACGTGATCCTCGAAGTCAAGGGTGGTGAAGGCGGCGACGAGGCTGCCCTGTTCGCCGGCGACCTGCTGCGCATGTATATGCGTTACGCGGAATCCCGTGGCTGGAAGACGGAAATGATCTCCGCCACCGAGTCCGATCTGGGCGGGTACAAGGACGTTTCCGTCGCCATCAAGGGCAACTCGAACGATCCCGCGGAAGGCGTTTTTGCGCGCTTGAAGTTCGAAGGCGGCGTGCACCGCGTGCAGCGTGTTCCCGTGACCGAATCGCAGGGACGCATCCACACGTCCGCGGCGGGTGTCCTGGTGCTGCCGGAAGTCGACGAACCCGAAGAACTCGAGATCAACCAGAACGACCTCAAGATCGACGTGTACCGTTCCTCGGGTCCGGGCGGTCAGTCCGTGAACACCACCGACTCCGCGGTCCGCATCACCCACTTGCCCACGGGCATTGTGGTGGCCATGCAGAATGAGAAGTCGCAGCTGCAAAACCGTGAAGCCGGCATGCGCGTCCTGCGGGCAAGGCTCCTTGCCCACCAGCAGGAGCAGATCGACGCAGCGAACTCCGAGCAGCGCAAGTCGCAGATCCGTACCATGGACCGCTCCGAGCGCATCCGCACCTACAACTTCCCGGAAAACCGCATTGCGGACCACCGCACCGGCTACAAGGCGTACAACCTGGACGCCGTGATGAACGGGGACCTGGAACCGGTCATCCAGTCGGCGATCGAAATGGACGAGCAATCGCGGCTTGACGCCATCGGCGAGTAAAGCCCGGTAGCCGAAGCCATGCCGTTCTACCCTGGCCAGAGCCTCGCGGACGCCGTCCGTGAGGCCACGGCTGTTTTGTCCGACGCTGGCGTCCCCACCCCGCGGGTCGACGCCGAGCTCCTTGCCGACCACCTCCTGAACGTGGGCCTTGGACGCTTGCGTGCGTTGCTCCTTGGCGATTCGCCGGCACCGGAGGGCTACGCCGCCTTGGTTGCCGAGCGTGCCGGACGCGTGCCGCTCCAGCACATTACCGGCGTCGCTTATTTCCGCCACCTGGAGTTGCGCGTGGGACCCGGCGTCTTCATTCCCCGGCCTGAAACCGAGTCCGTGGTGCAGTTGGTGATCGACCACCTGGCGGGGGTGTCCGCTCCGAAAGTGGTGGACCTCGGAACGGGTTCGGGCGCAATCGCCGGTTCGATCGCGCACGAGATCCCGGGGGCCGACGTCTACGCAGTCGAATTCAGTGCCTTGGCCCACGCCTGGGCTGCCGGCAACCTGGAACCTTTGGGTGTGACCTTGGTGGAGGGCGATCTCAGGGATGCGTTGCCCGAGCACGACGGAACCTTCGACGCCGTCGTTTCCAACCCTCCCTACATTCCTGCCGAAGCCATCCCCAACGAACCCGAGGTGGCCCTGCACGATCCCCCCGAAGCGCTGTACGGCGGGGGAGCAGACGGGATGGAACTTCCGACGGCGGCAGCCGCCTCTGCGGCCCGCCTCCTGAAGCCAGGGGGCTACTTCGTCATGGAACACGCGGAAGTCCAGGCCGGGTGGATCGCCGGCATGCTGCGGCGCGCCGGCCACTGGCAGGAAATCACTACGCACTTTGACCTCAACGGCAAGGAACGTGCCACGAGCGCAGTGCTGGCAAAGACCGCTCCCAACGAGTGAAAGAATAGCGCTGTGACCACAACCTACAATTGCACTTCCGATGACCAGCGGGCTGAAGGGCTGCAGCACGCGCAGCGCGCCATCAGCGAAAAAAAGTGCATCGTGATGCCCACGGACACCGTGTACGGCATCGCGGCAGACGCCTTCTCTCCACTCGCGGTGACCATGCTGCTGGCATCCAAGGGCCGCAGCCGCCAAATGCCTCCGCCTGTGCTGATCCCGCGGATCAACGCTTTGGATGGACTGGCCACCGATGTTCCGGCTGATGCCCGGGCACTGGCACAGGCTTTTTGGCCGGGTGGGCTGACGCTCATCCTCCACGCACAGCCTTCACTGGACTGGGACCTCGGGGATACGAAGGGCACCGTGGCCCTGCGTATGCCCGATGACGAGCTCGCCCTGGAACTGCTGGGCCTCACCGGTCCGCTCGCCGTCTCCTCGGCCAACCGCACTGGCCAGGAAGCAGCACAGACCGCCTCCGAAGCACGCCTGCAATTGGCGGAATCGGTGGAGGTGTACCTTGAGGGTGGCTTCCGGCCGGTCCAAGGCACGGCCGCCGTTCCTTCGACGATTGTGGACGCGACCTCCACCCCCTTCAAGGTGGTACGCCAGGGAGCGATTTCCCTGGACCGGTTGCGCGACATAGTGCCTTCCGTCTTGGGCGTGGGCGAAGTGGCGGCTCCGGAGGCAGCCGGGGAACAGAGCGAGGCCGACGCCGGGGGCGTCATCGATGCTGCTTCGGAACGCGTTACGGAAGCACCGTCCGAAAGCGTTACGGAAGCACCGTCCGAAAGCGACCTTGGGGCTGCTTCGGACACAACCCCCACATCGGCTTCGGCGGACGGGGAGGCAGGACCATCGTCCGGGGCCGCGCGCGAAGCCACCCCCGAATGATTCCCGAACGCCAGCGCGTCCCCGTCCTCGACGTCGACGCCACTCCGTTGCGCGCGGACGGGGTGGTTGCGGCGCTGGGACGTCTCATCGCCGATGGCAAAACCAGTACGATCCTTGGGCACAACCTGCACAGCGTCACGTTGTTCCATTCCCGACCGGAGTTCCGTGCGCTCTATGACAACAGCGAGATTGTGCTTCTGGACGGCGCTCCGGTAGCCATGCTGTGGGGCCTTGCCCACAGGGAGCAGTTGAAACCCCTGGGCCAGGGCACCATGGCTTTCCGGATGGGATCCATGGACTGGATTCCGGAATTGGGCGGCGTACCCGGACTGGAACGCGTGGCGGTGATCGGCGCCGGACGTGACGCCAACACCAAGGCAGTCGCCAAGCTCCGCACCATCATCCCGGGTGCTACGGTGGACGGCATGCCCGGCGAAGGCTGGGACGGAGCACTTGAGGACGCCGTGGTTGACTGGCTCGCGTCCTATCGCCCCCAACTGGTTTTGCTGGGCCTTGGCATGCCCTTGCAGGAGATGGTCCTGCAACGGAGGATCCAGCAGCTGCCGCCTGCCGTCTATTGCGCCGTGGGTGGAGCGATCGAACAAGTTGCCGGCGTGCAGAAGCTTGCTCCCCGCTGGTTGGGGCGGCTGGGCCTCGAATGGGCCTGGCGCCTGGTACTGCACCCGGGCCGGGTGGCCTACAGAGTATTCGTTGAACCGTGGAAGCTGGCGGGCCTTTTGATCCGCAGGCGTTTCCAGCCATCCCAGACCAAAGGGAAGTAATGTCAAAACCCGTGGTGGTTGCCGTAGTGGTGACCTATAACCGGCGCGAACTCCTTGAGACAACCTTGGCGGGCATCGCCGCCGGCACCCAGGTGCCGGACGCCGTCGTCGTGGTGGACAATGCCTCCACCGACGGAACTGCAGACTTTCTGCGCAGTTACGCGGGTCCGGTGCCTACCGATGTAGTCACTTTGAACACCAACGTGGGCGGCGCCGGTGGGTTCGTAGTAGGGATGGAACGCGCCGTTTTGGACCATGGAGCCCACCACGTGTGGATCATGGACGATGACACCGAGCCGCAGCCCGGTGCCCTCCGTGAAGCCCTGGATGTGTCCGAGGACTACGCCCGGCAAACGGGGGAGACGCCGGCATTCATCGCCAGCCGGGTGGTGTGGACCGATGGCCGCGACCATCCGATGAACCGCATGCGGCCGAGGATTGGTGCTGCTGAATCGGCGCGGGTGGCGGCCACACGGGTGGGTGCGACCCAGATCCGCAGTGCCTCGTTTGTCTCCGTGCTGGTCCATGCGGAGGAGATCAGGCGCCACGGCTTGCCGATTGCCGACTACTTCATCTGGAATGACGACCTTGAGTTCACGGCCCGGGTATCCCGGCGCGGTGTGGCGCTCACAACCGATGCGTCCGTTGCCAACCACCACACGAAGGTATTCGGCGACGCCGGCGCGGATCCCGGTCCCCGCTTCTATTACGAGGTCCGCAACAAGCTGTGGGTCTACACGCGGTCCAACGCACTGGCCCCGTGGGAGAAGGTTCTCTTCACGGGTGCTTCGCTGCGCAATTGGACCCGGACCATTGCGTCCTCATCCAACCGCAAAGTGTTGGTGGCAGGGTTCCTGAAGGGCCTGCGCGACAGCTACCGGCCGCCGCGGTCCAATGAAAAAGTCCTGGAGGGCATCTACGCCTTGCGGGACGTCACGGGCCCGCAAAAGTAGCGCGAACGCAGTTAAACGGCGGCCAAAAGCAGGCCTGCCGGCGGCTGCGTCGCGCCGGTGGTCACGGCGGTTGGCATTAGTATCGTGACTAGAGTCCACAGAAAACCAGCAACATTCGGCACGGCCGGTGCAGGCATGGCGACGGAGTAGTTCCATTTATCCACAGACAGCGTTCCACACACCAAGCTGCCCCGAATCATTCGATTTTTCAGCGGCCACCGCGCTGCGTTCCGGAGCCGCATCATGATCATGTATCTGCTGATGGCGCTCACGGCTGCCGTGGTGTCCTATGCGGGAACATGGGGTGCCCGGGTCCTGGGCAACAAGCTCCGGCTCTACCGCCCCATCCGCAGCAGGGACATGCACTCGTCTCTGATCTCCAAGCTGGGAGGCCTTGGCATCTTCGCGGGCTTTTTCGTAGCGCTTGTGGTGGCCAGCAACTCGTTCTTCGTCAAGGACATCTTCAGGCATAACGATGCCCCGTGGGGGATTCTCGCTGGTGCAGTGGTGATCGTCGCGGTGGGTGTGGCGGACGACATCCTGGACATCCGGTGGTGGATCAAGCTCCTCGGCCAGGCCGGAGCCGCCTTCATTGTTGCGATCTGGGGCGTCCGGATGTCCGTGGTTCCTTTCATACCTGAGCCGATCTTCATTCAGTCCGAGCTGGTCCAGATCGTCCTCACTGCAGGGTTGATCGTGACCACCATGAACGCGGTGAACTTCATCGACGGCCTGGACGGACTCGCTGCGGGCGTGGCGACCATCGGTGGCGGGGCGTTCTTCCTGACGGCCTACTGGGTGCACCGGAACAATCCCTCAACGGACAACTCGGACCTGGCCACGCTCCTGATGGCCATCCTGGTGGGTGGCTGCATCGGGTTCCTGCCGCACAACTGGTTTCCCGCCAAGATTTTCATGGGTGATTCCGGGGCCATGCTGATTGGCCTCCTCATGGCCGCGGCAGGTGTCGTGGCCACCGGACAGATCGGTTCCGGCCTCTATGACCGCGCCAACGGTATTCCCACCGTCATTCCGATCCTCTTGCCATTTGCCGTCTTGTCGCTGCCGCTGCTCGACTTCGGCATGGCCGTGGTCCGCAGGACCGCGCGGGGACAGTCGCCGTGGTCAGCGGACCGCGGGCACCTCCACCACAAGCTCGTGGACCTCGGGTACTCGCACCGCACCGCCGTCGTGATGCTGTACGTGTGGACGTGCATCCTTGCCTTTGGCGGCGTCGCGTTCGCTGTCTTTCCCTGGCAGATCGTCCTGATCGTGGATGTTGCTGCGGCCCTGGTGATGGCAGCTGTCACAGCCTGGCCCTACTTCACCCGAAACACGGCGCAACCGGGGGAGTAGCCGGAAGCTCCCGGTTAGGGTCACAGTTCTATCTCGTGTAGAATTTTCGGTGCGGACAGTCACTCGCCCGTAACCCCCACTTTGAGAATATGGCTCCCCTGCCACGAGGATTGGTATCCCCATGACATCCAACGCCGAAACCGGACGTCCGTCCGGCAAACGTGGTGTTGGAGTTTTCGGGCGCATGTCCTCGCTGTGGTTGGGGCTGCTCCTTCTGAGTACCTGCGTCGCGGCTATCGCCGCTGCGGTCACTTCAGTGATCGCCGCCGTGCTCGACGGCGGACCGGCTTCGCTTTCGACGGCGGCCGGCGCCCTGCTGGTCATGCTCTTCTTTGCCATCAGCCTGCTGATTGGCCATTTCGTCGGCCGGAACAATCCTTCCGGGGCTATCGGTCTCTTTGTTGCGACGTATTTCGTCAAAGTCGTCGGGTTCGCAGTCGTGCTTTTTGCGCTCGGCAGGCCTGACTGGCTCAACGGCCGCTGGTTCCTGATCGGCGCCGTGGTCAGCGTCGTGGCATGGCAGGCAGCCGAACTCTACGGTTTCAGCAAAGCCCGCCTCCAGATCTTCAACGATCCTGCGGACCGAAAGGGGGGCCCTGATGGCACTGCGTAAGCGCAAGTCTTCTCCGGCAACTCCCGCTTCCGGATCCACCCACGCAGCCGATAATGCCGAAGTCCGGAATGACGGCGGATACAACGCCGGCCTCGCGGTCTTCAGCTACATCATTGGCGGGATCATTGTCTGGAGTTTGATAGGCTGGGGACTGGATAATCTGTGGGGGACCCGCTGGATTGTGCTCCTTGGCGCTCTGCTGGGAGCCGCAGGAGGGTTCTATCTTTCCCATATGCATGGCCTCACCAAGCAAAGCACTTCTGCCGGAGAGAACAACGCAGACAGCGGTCCGTCCAAGGACGGGGACAGTAATGCCAAATAATTTCACATGGAATGGGGATGCGTCGAACGTGTCCACGTTCCGCCCAATGCCCAATGATGGACACAGCAGAGAGGAAACGCGTTGATCGCGCTTGCGCTCCCAGCCCAGGATTCGGGGTCCTTCACCCCACCCGGAATCGAAGAAATGCACCTGCCGGCAATCCTGCCCTGGGGTGCTGCGGACGGCTTCTCCAAGCAAATGCTGCTGGTGATCCTGTCGGTCGTCATTATCGCCGCCTTCTTTGTGGCCGCCGCCCGGAAGCAGCAGCTGGTCCCCGGCAAGCTGCAGTTCGCCGGCGAGATGGCCTACGGCTTTGTCCGTAACAGCATCGCCAAGGACATCATCGGCGGCAAGGACTTCATCAAGTACGTCCCCCTGCTGTTCAGCCTGTTCTTCTTCATCCTGGTGAACAACATCTACGGCGCCATTCCGGTGATCCAGCTCCCGAGCTTCTCCCACGTGGGCGGCGCCTACGTGCTGGCAGGCATCGTGTACTTCACCTGGATCATCATCGGCATCAAGAAGAACGGCTTGAAGTACTTCAAGCTCGCAACCGTTCCCTCCGGTGTTCCGTGGTACATCCTCCCGATCGTCGTTCCGATCGAAATCATTTCCAACTTCCTGGTCCGCCCGGTAACGCACAGCCTCCGTCTGTTTGCGACCATGCTGGCCGGCCACCTGATCGTCATGCTCGCCGGATCCGGCATCGAGTTCCTCGTCATGCAGGAGAATGTCCTGCTCAAGGGAACCTCCGTCCTGGTGCTGGTCGGCGCCATCGCCATGTACATGCTCGAAGCCCTGATCATGGCGCTGCAGGCTTACGTGTTCACGCTGCTGACCGCGATCTACATCGAAGGCGCCCTGCACGCCGACAGCCACTAAGGCACCCACACTTCCCCTGTAGGGGATTGAAGTAAACCAAACAACCTGCCACATGGGTGGCATCTTGAAAGGAAAAAAATGGAAGGCAATCTCAACCTCGTAGGTTACGGTCTGTCCGCAATCGGCGGTGGTATCGGTGTTGGTCTCGTGTTCGCGGCTTACATCAACGGTGTTGCTCGTCAGCCGGAAGCTCAGCGCGTGCTGCAGCCGATCGCGTTCCTTGGTCTGGCCCTGACCGAAGCTCTTGCCATCCTCGGCCTCGTCTTCGCTTTCGTTCTCTAGTTTCAACTTCAGAACACAGCGAATTCCGCAACCGAGTAGATAGGACGGGTGAAACATGAATCAGCTGATCATCTCAGCCGCCACTGAAGGGGCAAACCCGCTCGTTCCCAACGTTTGGGAAATGGGCGTTGTCCTGGTCGGCTTTGCTGTCCTCCTGTTCATCGTGGTCAAGTTTGTTGTCCCGATGTTCGAGAAGACGTTTGCAGAGCGCGCCGAAGCAATTGAAGGTGGCATTGCGAAGGCCGAGCAGGCCCAGGCAGAAGCTTCTGCAGCTCTTGAAGAGTACAAGCAGCAGCTCACCGATGCCCGTGCCGAGGCCAACCGCATCCGCGAAGAAGCACGTGCCGAAGGCGCCCAGATCCTCGCGGACCTGAAGGCCAAGGCAGCTGCCGAGTCTGCACGCATCACCGAGCAGGCACACGCCGCCATCGAGTCCGAGCGCCAGGCAGCTGTTGTCTCGCTCCGCTCCGAGGTTGGCACGCTTGCTACCACGCTGGCAGGCCGCATCGTCGGCGAAGCACTCAACGACGACGAGCGTTCGGCACGTGTCGTGGACCGCTTCCTGGCTGATCTGGAGACCCAGAACGCAGGTGCAGCTAAGTAATGGCAGGAATATCGAGCGAATCGCTGACCACAGCACTGGCAGACCTGGAAGCCAAGCTTCCTTTGGCCTCGCTGCAGTTGGCAAAGGACCTCTTCGGAATCCTGGGAACGGTGGACAGCTCGGCTGGCTTGCGCCGCGCCCTGACTGACCCTTCCCGCAGCGGGGACGAGAAGTCGGCGCTGGTCAAGCAGCTGGTTGGCGGAAAAGTCTCCGCTGATGCTGCTGAGATTGCAGGCGGACTGGCCAGCTCGCGCTGGGCATCCGCACGCGATATCGGCGATGCACTCGAGACGCTTGCCGCCACGGTCGTCATTGCGGTAGCTGAAAACAAGTCGGCCGTTTCTGCCTCCGGTATTACGGGGCTGGAAGAGCTGGAAAACGATCTGTTTGCTTTCAACCAGGTTGTCGCTTCCAGCCACGAAGTACAGCGGGCTTTGTCTGAGCCGCAGGCATCGGGTGCCGCCAAGACTGCCCTTGCCGAGAAGCTTGTTCCTGGCATCAGCGAGGAAGCCAAGGTTCTTATTGGCCAGGCAGTTTCGGAGCCGCGCGGTGTCAAGCCGAGCAAGCTCGTCGAATCCTTCGCCAAGCTTGCAGCCAAGCGCCAGCAGCGCTGGATTGCAACTGTCAGTGTTACCCGTCCGTTGACGGAAACGCAGGCCAGCCGACTGCAGGCCGGGCTCAACGCCCTCTACGGCCGCGAACTGAAGGTCAACATCACTGTTGATCCTGCACTGATCGGTGGAGTCCGTGTCCAGGTAGGCGACGAAGTGCTTGACGCTTCGGTCATCGCCCGCTTGACCGAACTCCGCCGTCAGCTCGCTGGCTAGTGAAGACAAAGCACAACTAACTGATATAAACCCGGTCATCGTGAGCAACGATGATCACGAAAACAGGAGAGCAGGGACTGCAGATGGCCGAATTGACCATCAACGCCGACGACGTCCGTAATGCGTTGAACGAGTTCGCGGCGTCCTACGAACCCGGTAACGCAGAGCGCGTAGAGGTTGGTCGCGTGACCACCGCAAGTGACGGCATCGCCCGTGTTGAGGGTCTTCCCTCGGTCATGGCGAACGAGCTGCTTCGCTTCGAAGATGGCACGCTGGGCCTGGCCCAGAACCTTGACGTCCGCGAGATCGGTGTCATTATCCTCGGTGACTTCACCGGAATCGAAGAAGGCCAGGAAGTTCACCGCACCGGTGAGATCCTGTCCGTGCCCGTTGGCGACGCCTTCCTGGGCCGCGTGGTTGACCCCTTGGGCCAGCCGATCGACGACCTCGGCGAGATCAAGGCCGAGGCCACCCGTGCACTGGAACTCCAGGCTCCGGGCGTGACCGAGCGCAAGTCCGTTCACGAGCCCATGCAGACCGGCCTCAAGGCCATCGACGCCATGATTCCGATCGGCCGTGGCCAGCGTCAGCTGATCATTGGCGACCGCCAGACCGGCAAGACCGCCATCGCCGTTGACACCATCATCAACCAGAAGGCCAACTGGGCTTCGGGCGATGTCAGCAAGCAGGTTCGTTGCGTTTACGTTGGTGTTGGCCAGAAGGCTTCCACCATCGCAGCCGTCCGTCAGACCCTCGAGGACCACGGTGCACTGGAGTACACCACCATCGTGGCTTCCCCGGCTTCGGACCCTGCCGGCTTCAAGTACCTCGCACCGTACGCAGGCTCGGCCATCGGCCAGCACTGGATGTACGGCGGCAAGCACGTCCTGGTGATCTTCGACGACCTGTCCAAGCAAGCCGAAGCCTACCGCGCCGTGTCCCTGCTGCTCCGCCGCCCGCCGGGACGTGAAGCATACCCGGGTGACGTCTTCTACTTGCACTCCCGTCTCCTGGAGCGTTGTGCAAAGCTCTCCGACGAGCTCGGTGCGGGTTCCATGACCGGTCTGCCGATTGTCGAGACCAAGGCGAACGACGTTTCCGCCTACATCCCCACCAACGTGATCTCCATCACCGATGGCCAGATCTTCCTCCAGTCGGATCTCTTCAACGCCAACCAGCGTCCTGCTGTTGACGTTGGTGTGTCCGTCTCCCGCGTTGGTGGCGCCGCACAGGTCAAGTCCATGAAGAAGGTCTCCGGTACCTTGAAGCTGGACTTGGCCCAGTACCGCGACATGCAGGCTTTCGCCATGTTCGCCTCGGACCTGGACGCTGCTTCCCGCCAGCAGCTGACCCGTGGCGCACGCCTCATGGAGCTCTTGAAGCAGGGCCAGTACTCGCCGTTCCCGGTTGAGAACCAGGTTGTTTCCATCTGGGCCGGTACCAACGGCTACCTGGACGACGTTCCGGTTGAGGACATCAGCCGCTTCGAGTCCGAGTTCCTGGAGCACCTGAAGCACCAGTCCTCCATCCTGACCACGCTGGCCCAGACCAACGTCCTGGATGACGACACCGCCGCAGCGCTGAAGGAAGCAGTCGTTTCCTTCAAGAAGGGCTTCTTCGGAGAGGGCGACAACCGACTGGTCGGTGCCGGACACGAAGAGCACGAAGCGATCTCGGGCGGCGACGTCGACCAGGAAAAGATCGTCAAGCAGAAGCGCTAGTTTCGATGACCTGCTCTGCCGGGGTCCGCAAGGGCCCCGGCAGGGCGGTACGTCGGGAACTTAGGAAAGGATAAGTATGGGAGCCCAGATTCGGGTCTACCGTCAGAAGATCAGCTCGACGACGTCGATGCGCAAGATCTTCAAGGCGATGGAACTGATCGCTACCTCGCGCATCGGTAAGGCCCGCGCCCGCGTAGCAGCTTCACTGCCTTACGCGAACGCCATTACCCGTGCCGTTTCTGCTGTCGCGACCCAGAGCGAAATCGACCACCCGCTGACCACCGAGCCGGAGCAGATCCGCCGCGCCGCCGTCCTGATCATCACCTCGGACCGTGGCCTTGCAGGATCGTACTCCGCAAGCGTGCTCAAGCAGGCCGAAGGCCTCACCGAGCTTCTTCGCGCAGAAGGCAAGGAAGTCAAGTCGTACCTGGTTGGCCGTAAGGCCCAGGCGTACTTCGAATTCCGTAACCGTGACTACTCCCGTGTTTGGACGGGTGGTACGGACGCTCCGGAATTCGGAACAGCCCAGGAAATCGGTGCTGCACTTCTCGAAGACTTCGCCACTGACTACGCCGAGGGTGGCGTGGACGAGATCCACGTCGTCTACACGCGCTTCAAGTCGATGGTGACGCAGGAGCCGACGGTTATCCGTTTGCTTCCGTTGGAGGTCGTCGAAGAGGAAGCAGCCTCGGAGTCCGAGCTGTTGCCGCTGTACGAATTTGAGCCGGAAACGGAGCAGGTCCTCGACGCCCTGCTCCCGCGTTACATCGAGTCCCGCATCTTCGCAGCCATGCTGCAGGCAGCAGCTTCCGAGCTCGCGGCCCGCCAGCGGGCCATGAAGTCGGCCGGTGACAACGCAACGGAACTCATCAAGAAGTACACGCGCCTTCGCAACACGGCCCGCCAGGCCGAGATTACGCAGGAGCTTTCCGAGATCGTGGCCGGCGCCGACGCCCTCGCGTCCTAGCCGGTACGGATCCGGCTCGAAGCCGCACCTGCACCAAACAGATAAACTTAACCCCACGCCATCTACTGAGTGAAGTGAGAGAGATGACTGCCACTGCTACCGAACACGTAGCAACGGCCGGCGCCACCGGCCGCATTGCCCGTGTTATTGGTCCGGTTGTCGACGTCGAATTCCCGGCTGACGCAATCCCCGAGATCTACAACGCACTGACCACTGAGGTCACCCTCAACGGCCAGACCAAGACCATCACGTTCGAGACCTCCCAGCACCTGGGTGACAACCTCGTTCGCGCCATCTCCCTGCAGGCAACCGACGGCCTGGTCCGCGGTACCACCGTGCAGGACTCCGGCGCTCCGATCTCCGTGCCCGTTGGCGACGGCGTCAAGGGCCACATCTTCAACGTCCTCGGCAAGCCGCTTGACGTTGACGAGTCGGAGATCAAGGCTGACGCCTACTGGCCGATCCACCGCAAGGCTCCGAACTTTGCGTCCCTCGAGGGCTCCACGGAGATGCTCGAGACCGGTATCAAGGTCATCGACCTCCTGACCCCCTACATCAAGGGTGGAAAGATTGGTCTGTTCGGTGGCGCCGGTGTTGGCAAGACCGTTCTGATCCAGGAAATGATCACCCGTGTGGCCCGTAACTTCGGTGGTACCTCGGTATTCGCCGGCGTTGGCGAGCGTACGCGTGAAGGCAACGACCTCTGGGTTGAAATGGAAGAGGCAGGCGTCCTCAAGGACACCGCCCTCGTGTTCGGCCAGATGGATGAGCCGCCGGGAACGCGTCTGCGCGTGGCACTGTCCGCCCTGACCATGGCGGAGTACTTCCGCGATGTCCAGAACCAGGACGTGCTGCTCTTCATCGACAACATCTTCCGCTTCACGCAGGCAGGTTCCGAAGTTTCCACGCTGCTCGGCCGTATGCCGTCCGCCGTGGGTTACCAGCCGAACCTTGCTGACGAGATGGGCCTCCTCCAGGAGCGCATCACGTCCACCAAGGGCCACTCGATCACGTCCATGCAGGCAATCTACGTCCCTGCTGACGACTACACCGACCCGGCTCCGGCAACCACCTTCGCCCACCTCGACGCGACCACGGAGCTTTCCCGTGAAATCGCATCGCGTGGTCTGTACCCGGCTGTTGATCCGCTGACGTCCACGTCCCGTATTCTGGACCCCCAGTACATCGGCAAGGACCACTACAACACGGCTGTCCGTGTGAAGCAGATCCTGCAGAAGAACAAGGAACTCCAGGACATCATCGCCATCCTCGGTGTTGACGAACTGTCCGAAGAAGACAAGATCGTCGTGTCGCGTGCACGTCGTATCCAGCAGTTCCTGTCCCAGAACACCTACACCGCCAAGCAGTTCACCGGCGTCGAGGGCTCCACCGTCTCCATCAAGGACACGGTTGAAGGCTTCACCGCCATCTGCGACGGCGAGCTGGACCACATCGCAGAGCAGGCGTTCTTCAACGTCGGTGGCCTGGATGACGTCGAGCGCAACTGGGCCAAGATCCAGGAACAGACCAAGTAGTATGGCTGAGCTTGAGGTTGAGATTGTCGCAGCGGACCACTTCGTGTGGTCCGGCGCGGCCAAGATGGTGAAGGCCCGCACCAGCGATGGTGAAATCGGAATCCTGCCGGGCCACTCGCCCCTTCTGGCCATCCTGGCCGAGGGCGAGCTGGCAATCCAGCCGGTTTCCGGTGACCGCATTGCGGTAGTGGTGGACGGCGGATTCTTCTCCGTCGACAACGACCGTGTGGTCATTGTTGCTGACAACGCCCAGTTGGGCGAAGCGGCTACAGCGGGGATCCGATAGCACGACCTTGATGGACGATTCCCTTATTCCGTTCATCGCCCTGGCAACGGCGTTTGCGTTGCTGATTCTTACACTGTGCCTGTTTGGGGTGCGCCGCTTCAATCTGCGGCGCGCCCTGGGCACGGTAGACGCCTCCATTTGCATGGCTGGAAACAGCTGGCAGATGGGGGTTTGTCGTTATCAGGACAATGAACTTGAGTGGTTCCGCTTGATGTCCCTCAGCGTGATACCCAAATACCGTTTCAAGCGCAGTTCCCTGGAACTCCTTGGACGGCGTAAACCCACCGAGGACGAACTTGTCCGGGTCCAACCCGGCGTGGTGGTTGTGGAGCTTCAATACGAAGGCCAAACCTTCATGCTGGCCATGAAGTTCGAAGCCTACGCCGGGCTTTCATCATGGCTTGAAGCCGGGCCTGTCATCGGTGTTGGAACCTGGCGTTAGGCGTCATGGATTTCCTGTCCGACGTCAGCCTCGTTGACGGGCCGTTCTTCTGGTTCTCCCTTATCTGCGGAGTTGTTGGCGCATCCTGGTTGCTTTGGCGGCGCAGGCGCTGGTGGCCGGTGGTGGTGGTTGCTTCCCTTGCGCTGGCTGCCGGCGTGGTGGCACTGACGCATTGGCTGCTCATCGACGTGATGGCCACGTTCTCTGAGAACCTGCCTTTTGAGACGCTGGTGTGGTCCACCGTTGCGGTAGCTGCACTTCTTCTTTGCGTGGCCCGCTTTCCCCGCGCTGCCTGGAAGGGGCGCTCCGCGAGTGTCGCCGCAATGCTGGGCGTCGTGCTCCTGTCCGTGGTCCAGGTCAACTCCTACTTTGGCCTCAACAACACCGTGGCCGACCTGCTGGGTACAGCCGTTGCGCGTATCCAGCCGTTGGAAGCAGGACTGCAGCGTGCTCCGGACAGCACGCCCGGCCCGTCGCCGTCCGCCTGGAAGGCGCCCGAAACCATGCCCCGTGGGGGTACGCTGCGCCGGGCGGACATTCCCGGTACTGTTTCCGGCTTTACCGCGCGGGAAGCATACGTCTACCTCCCGCCGGCGTATCTGACCGAAAACCGCCCCAGCCTTCCCGTGCTTATCCTGTTCTCGGGTCAACCCGGCGGTCCGGCCGATTGGCTCACGGGCGGGCAGCTCCGCTCGCAGCTGGACAAATTCGCCGAAGCACATGGCGGTATTGCACCCGTCACCGTGGTGGTCGATCCCAATGGCTCGGCCAACGCAAACACCATGTGCATGGACAGCAGGATTGCTCCCGCGGATACCTATCTCTCCCAGGACGTCCCCATGTGGATCAGCAAAACCCTGGCTGTCTCCACCGACCACCGGCAATGGGCCGTGGGAGGGTTTTCCTTTGGGGGAACGTGCGCGGTCCAGATGGGTACCGCCCACCCGGAGCTGTTTCCTTCCGTGGTTGGGTTCTCGGCCGAGCAGGAGCCTGCCCTCGCCAAGGACAGGAACAAGACGATCGCTGACTCGTTCGACGGCGACGCAGCGGCTTTCGAGTCCAGGACCCCTTTGTTCCTGATGCAGCAGAGGCAGTATCCAGGCAGTGGCATGTACTTGACGGCCGGGGCTACGGACAATGAGTTCATCGCTTACATGCACGCCTTGGCAGACGCTGCCCGGTCTGCGGGTTTCACGGTTGAGGACCACGTCATAGACCACTCCGGACACTCGTGGGACTCAGTGGTTCGCGGCATGCCCGGTGCCCTGGACTTCTTGGCGGCCAGATGGGGGTTGCCGCAGTGAGCCTCGCCCTGAAGGGTTTCATCCAGCCGGCCATGCGGCAGGCGGGGCGGCATTTGCTGGCTACGCCCTTGACGCTGGCCGTGGTGGGAGTGTTCGTCCTTGTCTCCATCGTTTCCGGCAGCATCGTCGCCGGTCCGCCCGAGTCCTGGCTGCCCGTGGCGGGCGTGACGCTGCGCGGACTGCGTGCCGGCGAATGGTGGTCCATCTGGACCTCCCTCTTTTTCACCACCAACGTTCCTGCCTTCGTCGTCGTCGTGCTGATGATCCTTTTCCTCCTGGGCCTGGCGGAGCGCCATTTCGGGTTCCTGAAAACATCCCTGGTATTTCTCGCCTTCCAATTCGCCTGCGTCACGGCCTTCTTCCTGGTGACCCAAATAGCGCGGTACGCGGACGACGGCTGGATCTCCCGCATGGTGGACACCCGGCTCATAGGTCCCTACGGCGCCTTGCTGGCCACGGCCCTGGCTGCCAGCGCCAAGCTGCCAACGCTGTGGCAGCGGCGGTTCCGCACGGTGGCGTTGTCCATCACCTTGCTCCTGGTGCTTTTCGTTGGGCATCCTGAGACGCTCATGGGCTTGTTGGGCGCGTTGATCGGGTTGGCGGCGGCGTGGTGGATGCAGAGCAACCAGGGCCATCTCCATCTGCACAGGTCCACGGGCCGCGAGGTGCGGAACCTCCTGTCGCTGACCATGGCCATCTTTGCCGTGGGCCCCATTCTTACTGCCGTAGCCAAGAGCCCATCGGGGCCGCTTGCCTTGCTTCGCGATGTGATCCTCAACCCCCTGCCCACGCTCAGCCAGTTGGAGGGCAACTGCGGGGGGACCATTGATGTAGCGTGCCTGGAACTGGGCCGGCAGGGCTATACCGGGCCCTTCGGCCTGGCCCTGGCCGTGGTTCCGGTGGTCCTGTTGCTCATCTGCGTTGACGGGATGCGCCGTGGACGCCGCCTGGCCCTGGGCATTGCAATCGGCGTCCAGGTGGTGGTGGTGGCTTTGTCCACGCTCTATCTCGGCCTGTTTGCCGGCATGCCGCAGCTGCCGGGCCGTCCGAGGGTGGGCATGATGAACTCGGCTGTGGCGCACCTGATCCCGCTGGTCATGGTTCCGCTGATCCTGGCGATCCTCCTCTTCGCGTACCGGGGACATTTCCGGGTGGAGTCGTCGACGCGGATGCGTCGCAGGGTCTTTTGGTTCGTTGGGCTCAGCGGTGTGGCCCTCGCTCTGGCGTACACCATCGTTTGGTTGGCTTCCGGCGGAATGGCGCGCGACGGCGGCTTGCTGGGTTTGGGTACTGAACTGGCCCGCCAATACCTGCCGGTTCCTTTGCCCGGCCTTTACCGCAAGGTGTTCGCCGAGCGCGATGCCCTCGAAGTGTTCCTTTTCTCCTACTCGGGCACTGCTTTTTGGCTGGTGGCCCTCATCGGCGTCTGGTTGCTGTTGATCCGCGGACACCATGCAGGTGGCCTTGACCACCAGTCCCGGGAAAAGGCCCGTTCCCTGGTGAAGGCGGGCGGCGACTCCTTGTCCTGGATGGCGTTGTGGGAACCAAACAAGTACTGGTTCACTCCGCAAGGGACCGGGGGAGTGGCCTACCAGCAGCACGGACACGTTGCGCTGACGTTGGCCGGACCCATTGGTGCGGCGGAGGGGCATCGGGCCACTGCTTTGGGTTTCCTGGAGCATTGTTCGCGGAACGCCCTGATCCCTTGCCTGTATTCGTGTACGGACGAGTTGTGGCCGGAGCTGCAGGCAAGGGGTTTCCGGAGGGTCGCCGTTGCGCAGGAAACCCGGCTCAGGATCCGTGGCCTGGAATTCCGCGGCAAAGAGTGGCAGAACGTCCGGACTGCCCTCAACAGGGCCAACAAGATGGGAATCACCGCCGTCTGGGGTGCCTTTGGAGAGCTGCCGCACTCCTTGCGGGCAAAGGTGGGCGAGGTTTCCGAGGAATGGGCGGCGCAGAAACGCGTCCCGGAAATGGGTTTCACCTTGGGCGGCATGGATGAGCTTGAGGACCCGGATGTCCTGTGCTGCGTTGCTGCCGACGAGGCGGGCACGGTCTACGGAGTCACCAGTTGGTTGCCGGTCTATGACAACGGCACGGTTGTCAGTTGGACCCTGGACTTCATGAGGCGCAGTGGTGATGCCTTCCCCGGAGTGATGGAGTTCCTGATCGCCTCGGCCGTGCTGCACCTGCGCGAGTCGGTGGAGGTGATCTCGTTGTCAGGTTCACCACTGGCCAGGGACAAGGATGAACCGGACCAGCGGCCCGAAGGCTTGGCAGGAATCCTGGACCTCGTGGGGCAGGCCTTGGAACCGGTTTATGGCTTCCGCTCCCTGGCTTCCTTTAAATCGCGCTTCCAGCCTGACTACAGGACGCTGTACATGTATTACCAAGACCCCTTGCACCTTCCGGCAATGGGCCGGGCCCTGAGCCGCGCTTACCTTCCGGGTTTATCGGTCCGGCATTCCGCCCGGTTGTTGCGTACCCTGGTTGGTTGAATTGTCAACGCTCCATTTGGGGAGTCTTTTCGCATTTCTTCACTGTTTGTAACAGGCCTTGTCAGAAATATCAGACATTTCCGTCCGCAATGATTGGCGCTTAAACAGCTTGGCCCCGGCTAAATGCCGGGGCCAAGCTGTTGGTGAATCTGCCGGAGGCAGGTTCAATGGATCAAACTAGACGACGGTGACGCCGGTAGCCTGGGGACCCTTGGCGCCCTGGCCGATCTCGAACTGAACGCGCTGGTTCTCATCGAGGGTCTTGAAGCCGCCGGTCTGGATCTCCGAGTAGTGAACGAAGACGTCGCCATCCGAGTCGTCCGGGGTGATGAAGCCGAAGCCCTTTTCAGCGTTGAACCACTTGACGGTTCCGAGTGCCATGTATTTCTCCTCAATTTGGAACATCAGTCCGATACACCGCGTACCGGCCTTGTTACTCCGCGAGAAGATCCGGATTCCTTCCGGTTGCCCGGTTGGTTTCGCAGGAGCTTCACGCTCGCAACTCGTCTTGCGAGCATGAAAACCACCTACACAAAGACTGCTACAACACTTTCATGCGCGGTGCCGGAGGTCAACGGTCTTTTTGGTAATTCGGGAAAATTTTCGGTAAAAAGCCGGTTACGACGCCCAAAGTAATTCCGCATGGACCTTTGGCCTATGACAACCATTCGCCATTTCGCATGACCCCCGTCAGTCCCAGTTCCTGGTCCGCGGTCACGACGTCCGCCCGAAGTCCCCGGCGCAACCCGCCGACTTCATCCGAAAGGCCCAGGACGCCGGCCGGAACCGCCGTGGCGGAGCAGACGGCGTCGGGGAGGTCGACGCCGGCTGCGACGGTCCTGCGCACTACGTCCAGCAGGGTCGCGGTACCGCCGGCGATGGAACCGGTGGCATCCAGGGTGGCTACGCCCTTGCTGACCGTCACGGGGGAGGGACCCAGCATGTACTGGCCGTCGGAGAGTCCGGCGGCCGCCATGGAATCGGTGACCAGCACGATGTTGTTTGCCCCCACAAGCTGGAAGACCGTGGCCACCGTGCTCGGATCGAGGTGGGTATCGTCGGCGATCAGTTCCACCACTGCCTTGCCGGCCTGCGCAGTCCGCAGGCAGGCCGCAACCGGCCCGGGCGCGCGGTGGTGCAGGGGAGGCATCCCGTTGAAAAGGTGCGTCACGGTGGGAAGTGAGCTGACGCCGTCGAACCCTGCCGACTCAAGCCCCTCACGTGCGGCGGCCAACGACGCTGCCGCCGTGGCGTCGTCGCAATCCGTGTGGCCCAGGGAGGGAGTCACCCCGTGGGACGTCATCAAATCCACCAGCGCGGCAGCTCCCGGAAGCTCCGGTGCGTAGGTCATGGTGGCAAGCTTGCCTTCCGCAGCCGCCACGAGTTCGTCCATGAGGTCCAGGTCAGGTTCCAGCAGGTAGGCAGGGTTTTGTGCGCCACACCGTGCGTGGGAGAGGAACGGGCCCTCCAAGTGGATGCCTGCGACCAGGCCTTCGTCGGCGAGCTTCACGTACAGTTCGATGCCGCGAAGCAAATCCTCCCGTGGTGCCGTGACCATGCTGGCCAGGAACGTAGTGGTGCCGGAGCGGTGCAGGAAGTCCACTGCCTTGCGGGCCGAGGATTCCTCCCCGCCGGGGAAATCGCCGCCGTTGCCGCCGTGGCAGTGCACGTCCACCAGTCCGGGCAGCAGGTAGTGGCCGGCCGGGACGCCATGCCGGATGGCGCTCTGGAAACCGGGAAAGTCTTCAGGGACGAAGGCCGAGGCCGGCCCGGCATAGGCGATCCGGTCACCCTCAATTGCCAGCAAACCGTCTTCCACCACCGTTCCGTCGGTGACGAGCGTTCCCAGGAGGATCTGGTGGCTGGGCGCGGAAGGACGGACAGAAGAGTCTGCGGCAGTCATGGTTCTGATTCTAGTGGCCTGCCGCACACGCCTCGGGTGCTGGGTCAGAAGAGCCGTGACTCGCTGTCATCCACGCCCCGCATTGCGTCATAATCCAGGGTCACGCAATCGATGCCTCGGTCATTGGCCAGCACCTTGGCCTGCGGCTTGATCTGCTGCGCTGCGAAAATGCCCCGGACCGGTGCCAGGAGGGGATCGCGGTTGAGGAGTTCCAGGTACCGGGTGAGTTGCTCCACGCCATCAATGTCGCCCCGCCGCTTGAGCTCAACGGCAACTGTTGCCCCGTTGGCGTCCCGGGCGAGGATGTCCACGGGGCCGATCGCCGTGAAGTATTCGCGGCGGATCAGCGAGTAGCCCGTGCCAAGGGTTTCGATCTGCTCCGCAAGGAGCCGCTGCAGATCGGCTTCCACGCCGTCCTTGATCAGTCCCGGATCAATGCCGAGCTCGTGGGAGGTGTCGTGCAGCTGCTCGTAGATGTTGATGATGAGCCGGTCGTCCGACTTGGCGGACTGGACCGTCCATTGCTCCACGACGCCTTCCTCCACGTCTGCCTCCTCGGGCGAGGTAACACGGAGTGTGGCCGGCGGACTCATCCAGTTCAGGGGCTTGTAGGAGCCACCGTCCGAATGCACCAGCACCGAGCCGTCCGCCTTGACCAGCAGGAGCCGTGTGGCGAGCGGGAGGTGGGCCTTGAGGCGGCCAACATAATCAACAGAACAACGGGCTATGACGAGTCGCACCCGCCCAACATTACCGCGTGGAGTCCTGCGGCTGGGGCAGAATGGACTCATGCCCCGCTCCAACCGTCCCCGCCGAAACGCGTCCGCAGCGCGTTCCAACAAGTGGGCCGAGGCTGTCCCGGAGCTGGATCTGGAACGGTCCCGTGCCGGCATCGCGCGCCGGGAGAGTGCCCCGGACGGGGACTGGATGGTCCGCACCATGACCGCCCGGAAAGCGGAGAAGCAGTACATTTGCCCGGGTTGTTCGACGGCCATCATGCCTGGGATCGCCCACTTGGTGGTGTGGTCTGACAGCCATCTTTTCGGCGAGGCAGCTGGGCTGGCCGAACGCCGCCACTGGCACACCAACTGCTGGACATCACGGACGTACCGCTACCGCTGAGTCGCTTAGGCTTGAAGGCATGACTTTCGATCCCGCCACGCTCGTTTTCGTGCCCCAGGATGCTCCGTCGGAGATCCGGGCTTCCACCGTGTTGCCTGCCCGTCGCGAAAACGTGGAGTTCACCACGGAAGACGGCAAGGTGTTGGTAGGCGAGTTGGCCCTTCCGGAGTCCGGTGATGTGGCGGCGACGCTCATCATGCTCCACCCCCTGCCTACCCATGGCGGATTCATGGATTCGCACGTCTACCGCAAGGCTTCCTACCGTCTGCCGGCGCTGGCCGGGGTGGCAGTGCTGCGATTCAACACCCGCGGTACTGCGTCGCCCCGCGGAACCAGCGAAGGCCACTTCGAGGAAGGCATTGGCGAGCGTTACGACGTCGAGGCAGCCGTCCGGTTCGCCGTGGACCGCGGCCTGCCCAACCGTTGGCTGGTGGGCTGGTCCTTCGGCACCGAACTGGCGCTCATGTACGGGGCGGTCGAACCCGTTGCCTCGCAGGTGGAGGGCGCGGTCCTCCTTTCGCCGCCGCTGCACCGCGCCACTGACGTGCACCTCAAGGAGTGGGCCGCCTCCGGCAAGCCGCTGAGCGTGCTCGTCCCCGAGCACGACGACTACCTCCAGCCCGCCGAGGCCGCCGCCCGCTTCAGCCTGGTCCCGCAGGCCCGGCTGGTGGGGGTGGATGGCGCCAAGCACCTGTGGGTGGGCGAAAAGTACGCTGCGCGGGTCCTGGATGAAATCGTCGACGACGTCACTGAGGCGGGTGCCGGCGTGGACGGCCTGCCGCGCGTCTGGGCGGGGTCGGTCGCCAACGGCTAGTCCGGTCGCCAACAGCTAGTGCCTGTCCTGGCGGACGATGAACACTTCCTTGATCAGCAGCATGATGGCCGCTGCCGTGGGAATGGCAATGAGTGCGCCGAGGACACCCAGGAGGCTGCCGCCCGCGATCACGGAAATTACCGCCACCGCGCCAGGTACGGCCACTGCCCGCTGCATGATGCGCGGCGAAATGAAGTACGCCTCGAACTGCAGGTAGGCGAAGTAGGCGATCGCGTAGATGAGGGCTGTCTGCCAGCCCGCGGTGAGGGCCACCAGGATCACGACGATTGCCGCGATCATGCCACCCACCAGGGGGATGAAGGCGAGCAGGGCCACCACGAAGGCAAGCAGGACGCTGAACGGCACGCCCAGGATGGTCATGACGATGAAGGCGAAGACCGCGTTCAGGAGTGCAACGCAGGCCTGGCCGATCACGTAGTTGCCCACCGAATCCGTAATGGCTTCGGAGAGCGCCTCGACGCGGGGCCGGCGTGAACGCGGCGCCAGGCGGTAGGCCCATTTCTTCATCGAGGGCAAGGCGGCCAGGAAGTAAAGGCTCAGTACCAGCACGATCAACGTGCCGAACAGCCCGTTGGCCACCGAGGAGCCGAAGCCAACCACTCCGCCGAAGATGCCACCGACGGCCTCGGAGTTCTGCCCGAACTTGTCCAACTCCTGGGTAATCCTGTCCCGGAGGCCGAACTGGCTGTCCACGTTCCGGAAGAAATCGGAATTGAGGAAGTCCCGGATCCAGTCCGGTGCTTGCCGCACGATGTCCGAGACCTGGTTGACGATGGTGGGGATCAGAGTGGCGAAGAAGCCCGCCACGGCCAGGACCAGGACGGATACCGAAATCAGGATGCCCGCCGGGCGGGGGATTTTCCGGGACTCAAGCCAGCGAACCACGGGGTCAAGGCCGAGGGCGATGAACAGTGCGGTCAGGATCCACAGCAGGAGCTGGCTGGTATTGCTGGCGATGTAGAACACCAGCAGGGCGACCCCCACTCCGGCGGTGCCCATGAAACCGACGTATAAGGGGTGTTGAGAAGACATTCTGGGGCCGGGTGATCCGAAGTCGTGGTCCTCGTCCCCGGAGGCACTCTTGACGGCCACCTCCGACTCGTCCTCGGGCGGCATTTCGAAGCGGACGCGCGTCCTGGCGCCGGGAATGGGTTGCCGAAGGCGCCTGGCCACAGCTGCGAGCCGACCGGTACGGACCGGAACCGTCACGGAGGTCCCGTCGGACGGGGCATCCACCGCGGGCGAGCCGGACTCGTCGTTGGTGCTGGGTTCCAAGTGGTCTTTCACGCGGTTTTGCTGCCTTCTGCTTGTTCTCGCACTGTCTCTACCGGGATGTGACACTCTGGATACAGGTGGTTTTCGCCCCCAATAGCATGATCATCGCCACACTATCAGCCCCCTGTCTTGGCCCTTTGGCGGCGCCACAGCGGGGTTTCGGGCGTGTCATGGCCGGTCGGCCGATCTGACTCTTTGATAACAAAACGGTTACCCTTGAAGTTCAACGACCGCTGATGATAGGTGATCCTGTGCGTTTGAAGACTGCAGCCTTGCTGGTGCTGCTGGGCCTGCTGACGATGCTGGCCGGCATTGGCCAGCTGACTTTCTGGGCCCCCGCCGAGACCGTAACGGCCTCGGTCCCCAGTGACACTAAAGCTGCCCCGTTGACGGTGATCGACCAGAAGTTGATCGCCCTCCACGAGGGTCCGGTGAAGATCAAGATCCAGGGCGAAGGCAACTTCGTCGTCGCCACGGGACGCCCGGACGACGTCACCGCCTGGGTCGGCAAGACTGCCCACAATACCCTCACCGGTGTTTCCCAGGACCAGAAGGCGCTGGAAGTTTCCACCACTGATGGTGAGGCAACTGCGCCGAGTCCCGCCGGTTCCGACCTCTGGGTCAACACCGAAGACGGCAGCGGCGAACTGGACTACACGTGGAACCCGCCCGCCAGTGGCGAGTGGTCCCTGCTGGTAGCCAGCGACGGAACCAAGCCGGCGCCGTCGTCGATTTCCATGACGTTCCCCAACAACGCAACCACGCCGTGGGCCATTCCGCTCATCGTGCTGGGCATTATCATCATCCTGGTTGGCGCAGCCCTGCCGTTCGTCGCCAAGGCACTCGGTAACCGCCGCAAGGACGGCGGCGATGAGGGTCCGCATGGTGGCGGAGAAACTTCTGCGCTGCCCGTGCAACCGTCCGCCGGCGACGCCGGTCGACGCGCCCCGGGCGCCGAGGGTTCAACCTTGCGCATCTCCGCCATCGCCGCAGCCTTGGTTGCCGCGTTGGTTGGCGGCACCGCGGTGGCGGCACAGGCCAGCCCGGCGCCGGAGTCCAACAGCAGCAACCCGAGCCCGTCCGCGTCTGCGGAAAAGGGCGGAACGCCGGTGCTCCTCGAGTCCCAGCTGCAGCGGGTCCTGGAGCAGGTAGCCAGCACCGTGGATGCGGCAGACGCCGCCAAGGACGCCGCGAAGCTCGCTCCGCGCGTGGACAAGATGGAACTGCAGGTCCGTACCGCCAATTACAAGATCCGCACTGCCGTATCTGCCTACGATGCCCGGATGCCGGTGCGTGCCACCAAGCTGCAAAGCAGCGTGATCAGCACCAAGCGCGACTGGCCTCGCACGGTGTTCGCCCTGACCCAGGGTGATGGCAACGTGGTCCCGCAGGTCCTGACGCTGGTCCAGCTCTCGCCGCGCGAGAACTACAAGCTGTGGGGCACCGCTCCGCTGCAGCCGGGCACCAACTTCCCGTCCTTCCCGGTTCCCCGTGACGGCACGGCCCCCGTGGCCGCGGACGACAAGAACGGCCTGGCCTACAGCGGCAACGAAGCGTTGAGCATCCTCGGTGAAATGCTCACCACGCCGGATTCCCCGAACCGCAGCAAGCTCGCCGATGGCCAGTCCTCGCCGTACATCGCCGGCGCCTTGGCCTACCAGGCGGACACCGTCAAGAACGGCACCAGCGCCAACTTCAAGTTCGCGCACACCCCGGTGACCAACCAGACCGTGGTGCTGCACACCGCCGACGGTGGCGCGCTGGTGGTTGGCCGCCTCGATTTCGCCTTCGAGGGAACCCCCAAGGCCTCCGGTGACAAGCTGATCCTTGAAGACGATTCGGCCGTGTTTGCCGGTGGCAAGGAAACCACCACGGGTATGTCGCTCAACTTCGCCGAATCCGTGGCTGTCTACATCCCGCCGGCAGGATCCTCGGATCCCATGAAGCTCGTGGCCGCTACCCGCGGACTGGTCGGCGCCAGCTTCAAGTAGGGCGTGGCCCAGGCAGGGCAGCGGCTAGAGTGGACGGTATGAGTTCGCCCGGATACCGACCCACTCCAGCCGCTGCCAGCCAGCTCAACCTTCGCGGCGCCGTCGACCTCTCGTCGTTGCGCCGCCCACCGGCTCCGCCGCAGTCGCCACCGGCCGCGTCGACTGGTGATCCGGCAGCCTCCGACGGCCCGGAAACGGGCAGCCCCTCGCTGCGCGTGGATGCTACGGAAAGCAACTTCCAGGACCTCGTCCAACTGTCGGCGCAGATCCCGGTCCTCTTCCTTCTCTGGTCCCGCTACGCGGCCGAGTCTCCGGGTGTCCTTGATGCCGCACAGCGCGTTGTTGAGGGCTTTGGTGGCCGCCTGGTTCTGGCCGCCGCCGACGTCGACTCGTTCCCGCAGCTGGCCCAGGCCTTCCAGGTCCAGGCCGTGCCTACGGCCGTCGCCGTGGTCAAGGGCCAACCAGTGCCCCTCTTCCAGGGCCCCGCCGACGACGCGCAGATCCGCAGCCTCGTGGAGGAGCTCCTCCAGGTGGCCGCTGCCAACGGCGTGACCGGAAGCATCGGCGACACCCCGCAGGCCGGCGATACCGAACCCGCCCCGCTGCCCCCGCTTCACCAGGCGGCGATTGACGCCATCGAGTCCGGTGATTATGCCGGAGCAGCGGCGGCCTACAAACAAGCCCTCCTCGAGCAGCCGGCCGACGCCGATGCCAAGGCAGGATTGGCGCAAGTGGAACTGATGGCCCGGCTGGAGAAGCTCTCCGCACCGGAGGCCGACAGCCTGCGGCAGTTGGCTGCGCAGGAGCCGGACAATGTGGATGCCCAGCTTGGCGTGGCTGACCTGGATGTCTCCGGAGGACACATCGAAGACGGCTTCAACCGCATCATTTCCTTCATTGGCCGGAACTTCGGCCCGGAGCGGGAGGCGGCCCGGGTGCGGCTCCTTGAACTGTTCGAGGTAGTAGGCACGTCCGACGAGCGTGTTGCCAAGGCCCGCCAGGGGCTGGCGCGGGTCCTCTTCTAGTGCCGTCAGCGCTGTTCAGCCCGCTTCAGCTGCGCTCGCTCACCATTCCGCACAGGGGCTGGGTATCGCCGATGTGCCAGTACAGCTGCCTCCCGGAGACCGGCGAGGGCGTGCCCAACGACTGGCATTTGATGCACCTGGGGTCCTTCGCTGCCGGTGGCGCAGCCCTGATCATCACCGAGGCAGCCGCCGTTAATGCCGCCGGACGGATCAGCCCGTGGGACGCCGGCATGTATTCGGAGGCACAGGCAGCCGGTTGGGAGCGCATGGTCGATTTTGTCCACCGCCATGGTGCGGTGGACTGCAGGATCGGCGCGCAGCTGGCCCACGCCGGACGCAAGGCCTCCACTTACTGGCCGTTCTCCGGGCAGTCCGGTTCCGTTCCGGCGTCCGACGGCGGGTGGCAGACCGTTGGGCCCACCACGTCACCTTTTGACGGTTATGCCTCCCCGGCGGCCATGTCCGAAACGGAGATCCTTGCGGTGATCCAGGACTTCGCGGCGGCGGCGGGACGGGCCGTTGCGGCAGGCTTTGACGTCGTGGAGATCCACGGCGCCCACGGCTATCTGTTGCACCAGTTCCAAAGCCCCTTGATCAACACACGGACGGACGGTTGGGGCGGTGATGAGGCTGGACGCAACCGCCTCATGCTGGAAGTCGTGGATGCCGTGCGCAACGCCATCCCCGATTCCATGCCGCTGTTGCTGCGCATTTCCGCTTCCGATTGGGCGGACGGCGGAGTGGACGTTGAGGCATCCGTAAGGCTGGCGCGCGCCGCGGCTGAGCGGGGCGTGGACCTGGTGGACGTCTCGAGCGGCGGCGCCGTGGCCCACCAGGCCATCCAGGCGGCGCCTGGCTACCAGGCCGGTTTTGCCGAACGGGTCAAGCACGACGCCGGTGTCCCCACCGGAGCTGTCGGCCTCCTGACCAGCCCGGCCCAGGCCGAGGACATCGTGGCCAATGGTCGTGCCGATGCTGTGTTCATGGCGCGGGCAGCCTTGCGCGATCCGCACTGGTGGCTTCGGGCGGCGTACGAATTAGGCCACGATATTCCCTGGGTTCCGCAGTACGAACGGGCTGTGCCACGCCACGGCTTCTAGGGACCGCCGCGGGCGTGCCCCGGCAAGGCTAGGCTGTTGCCATGACGGAACCAGACCATCAGGCCAAACCTCAGTCATCCCACCTCCACCAGGTGCCCGTTCCGCCGGCACAACCACCGGAGCCTGCGAACGGCCAGGCCATTCCGGCTTTGGCCATCCGTGGCCTCGCCAAGCGCTTTGGCGAGAAGATCGCCGTCGACGGCGTGAGCCTGGATGTGCCGGCCGGTTCGTTCTACGGAATGGTGGGCCCGAACGGCGCCGGCAAGACCACCACGCTGTCCATGGCAACAGGTTTGCTGAGGCCGGACTTCGGAACCGCAACCGTGCACGGCGTGGACGTGTGGGCCCGTCCCCTCGAAGCAAAAAAACTGATGGGCGTGCTGCCCGATGGCGTGCGCTTGTTCGACAGGCTGACCGGGGAGCAGTTGGTCACGTATGCCGGACTGCTCCGGGGGATGGACCGCGACGTGGTCCTGTCCCGGGTCTCGGAGTTGCTGGCGGCTTTCGACCTCCAGGCTGACGCGGGCTCACTGGTAGTGGACTACTCAGCCGGCATGACCAAGAAGATCGCCCTGGCATCGGCACTGATCCACGCGCCGCGCCTCCTGGTGCTGGATGAGCCTTTCGAGTCTGTGGATCCCGTTTCCGCGGCCAATATCCGGGGGATCCTGGAGGGCTATGTTTCCTCCGGAGGAACGGTGATCGTTTCGAGCCACGTCATGGACCTTGTACAACGCATGTGCAGCCACGTGGCCGTGGTGGCTGGCGGGCGCGTCCTGGCTGCCGGCTCCGTGGAAGAGGTCCGGGCAGGCTCCACCCTCGAAGAGCGCTTTGTTCAGTTGGTGGGCGGCGGGCACCGGACGGAGGGGCTCGAATGGTTGCGCACCTTCTAAGGCTCAAGTGGCGCCTGCTCCTCAATGGCTTCAAACGCAGTCCCTGGCAGTTGGTGGGCATTGGCCTGGGGCTGCTCTATGCACTCGGCATGCTCACCATGTTGGTGGGCGGGTTGGTGGCGCTCCGCTGGGCCGACCCCGCAATCGCCCACACGGTGGTGGTCCTGGGCGGGGCGGCAACCATCATCGGATGGGGGATCATACCCTTGGTTGCCTCGGCGGGGGACATGACGCTCGATCCTGCGCGGTTCACTACGTTCGCGATCCCGCCCCGGCAACTGCTGGCAGGCCTGGCACTGGCCGGCTTCATCGGGATTCCCGGATTGGCAACCTTGCTTGCAGCCTTGGGAACCGTTGGCACCTGGTGGCGGAGCGTTCCTGCAGCGGCAGGTGCCTTGGTGGGGGCAATCCTTGCTGCCGTGACCTGCGTGGTGCTGTCCAAGGTGGTGACCACCGCGACGGCCGGGCTGGCTTCCTCGCGTCGTTTCAAGGACGTCAGCAGCATCGTGGTCTTTGTCCCCTTGGTACTCCTGGGGCCGATCATGGTGGGAATCGTTGACGGCATCCGGGGGAGCGCCGACTATCTTCCGGTATTGGCGCGGACAGTTTCCTGGACCCCTCTTGGAGCTGCATGGTCACTGGGCGGCGAACTGGACGCGGGCAATCCGGGCGCTGCCGGCCTCAAAGCCCTCATCGCCGTGGCCACCATCGGTGTCCTCCTGTGGTGCTGGCACGTCCTCTTGCAGCGCGCCCTGGTGACGCCCGCATACTCCGGCGGTCCAACCCGGAAGGGTGGCAAGCTGGGCTTGTTCGGTGTGCTGCCCGGAACTCCGGCCGGAGCCGTTGCCGCCAGGGCATTGATCTACTGGCTGAAGGATCCCCGGTACGCGGGTTCGTTGGTGGTGATCCCGTTGCTTCCGGTGATTTTCTACTTCGGCGGCAGCCAGTCCGGAAGTTATGGGCTCCTCATGGTGCTGGGACCGCTCACAGCCTTCATGATGGCCTGGTCGATCTCGGCGGATGTCTCCTATGACAACACGGCCTTCGCCCTCCACCTGGCCTCGGGCGTCCGTGGGTTGGATGACCGGCTTGGCCGTGCCATGGCATGCCTTGTCATCTCGCTGCCGGTGGTGCTGGTCTTTACCGTTGGGCCGCTGGTGATCACGGGGGAGTGGGCTTGGCTTCCCAATCTCCTGGGCCTGTCCCTGGGGACGTTGTTTACGGGACTGGGCTTGGCTTCGGTCATTTCGGCGCGCTACAACGTTGCCGTTCCGCTGCCCGGTGACAGCCCGTTCAAGAAGCCACCGGGGAATGTTGCCCAGACCTTGGCCGTCCAGGGCATCGGTATGGGCGCACTGGCGCTCCTGCTCCTGCCCGAACTGGCCCTGGTGGTTGTGCAAATGGTCAGCGGCGGGCCGGAGGCAGGCTGGATCAACCTCGCGGTGGGCCCATTGCTGGGTGCCGTGCTCCTGGTGGTGGGCGTTCGCCTGGGCGGGAAGTGGCTGGACGCCCGCGGGCCCGAAATGTTTGCCCAGCTGAGCGTGAACAAGTGACGACGTAACAGCACCCCTCAGTTGTGGGACATGGGATATCCTCGACTCAAGCAAACACCCTCTTCGTAGAAAGGCCGTGACAATGGAAGTTGTCATCCTCCCGGGCACCAAGCAGATCGGCGCCTTGGCAGCCGACGCCATCGAGGCGCTCGTCCGGCGCAAACCGAATGCCGTGCTCGGATTGGCTACCGGGTCCTCGCCGCTGCCCATCTACGATGAACTGGCGCGTCGTTACGAGGCAGGTGGCCTGGATTTCAGTGAAGCGCACGGTTTTGCGCTTGATGAATACGTAGGGCTGGAAGCCGGCCACCCGGAGTCGTACCGTGAGGTGATCCGGCGGGAATTCACCAACAGGGTCAACATCAAGCCGGAGAATGTCCATGGTCCTGATGGGGCGGCACAAGACCTCGAAGCTGCATGCCAGGCCTACGAGGACGCCATCAGGGGCGTGGGCGGCGTGGACCTCCAGATCCTGGGAGTGGGCACCGACGGGCACATCGGCTTCAATGAGCCCGGATCATCGCTGGCTTCGCGTACGCGCATCAAGACGTTGATCGAGCAGACGCGCAAGGACAACGCCAGGTTCTTCGACAGCATCGACGACGTTCCCCACCACGTGGTCACGCAGGGCCTGGGCACCATCATGGACGCCAAGCACGTGATCCTGGTGGCCACGGGTGCGCAGAAAGCCCAGGCAGTCAGGGATTTCGTGGAGGGACCTGTGGCTGCGATCTGCGCGGCATCGGTGCTCCAGATGCACCCGCATGCCACCATCCTGGTGGACGAAGCGGCCGCTTCTTCGCTGAAGTTGGCCGACTACTACCGCCACACCTACGACAACAAGCCGGAGTGGCAAGGCCTCTAGACGGTAGGATGGATGCCATGACTACGCTTCCTCCGGATCCATTCGAAAACGACCCCATGCGCGAGCTTTCCGGAGCCGGAACGTCCACGGCCACCATTGAGCGCGAGGAAACCCGCCAGGAAGTGGAGCCGGGCGACAGCGAGCGGTTTGCGCACTATGTCCGCAAGGAAAAGATCATGGAGTCGGCAATGACCGGCGAGCCCGTCATTGCTTTGTGCGGGAAGGTCTGGACACCGGGCAGGGATCCGCAGAAGTTCCCTGTTTGCCCGGAATGCAAGGAGATCTATGATGGCCTCCGCCCGGGCAACGACGGCGGGAACGGCGACGGCCCGGGCAACTCCAAGTAGTGGGTGGGAAGACTACACAGGCCCACATGACGGAAACACTTTTTGGTGGCCCCTCCCTGCCTCCGGCGTACCCGGAACGGGCGGCTTGGGGAACTGCTCCCAAGCTCCGTGCGTGGCAGCAGGAGGCCCTTGACCTCTACATGAGCCGTGGTCCCAAGGACTTCTTGGCGGTAGCGACCCCCGGCGCAGGCAAGACCACTTTTGCGCTCAGGATCGCCACCACCCTCCTGGATAGCGGCGTGGTCAACAGGGTCACCATCGTTGCGCCCACGGACCACTTGAAGCGCCAGTGGGCAGACGCCGCGGCGCGCGTAGGCATCGCGATCGACCCCAACTTCAAGAACTCCGACGGACAGCACGGCCGCGGGTTTGTCGGCGTCGCGGTGACCTATGCCCAGGTAGCGAGCAAGCCCATGCTGCACCGCGCCAAGACCGAAGCGGCCCGGACTTTGGTGATCCTGGATGAGATCCACCACGGTGGTGAGGCACTGTCCTGGGGTGATGGCCTTCGCGAGGCCTTCGACCCCGCTGCGCGCCGCCTGTCACTCACGGGTACCCCGTTCCGTTCGGACACCTCGCCGATTCCGTTCGTCGAGTACGCCGAGGACCGGGACGGCATCAGGCGCTCCAAGGCCGACTACACGTACGGCTACGGCAACGCGCTCCGCGACCACGTGGTGCGGCCGGTGCTGTTCATGGCCTATTCGGGCCAGATGCGCTGGCGTACCAGCGCAGGCGACGAGATGGCGGCTTCCCTGGGGGAAGCCGCAGTCACGAAGGACATCACGTCGCAGGCATGGCGGACTGCGCTCAATCCTGCCGGTGAATGGATTCCGGCGGTCCTGGCGGCCGCGGACAAGCGCCTGAGCGAAGTGCGGCGCACGGTTCCGGATGCCGGCGCGCTGGTTATCGCAACCGACCACGAGGACGCCCGGGCGTACGCGGGCCAGCTGAAGAAGATCACCGGGGAATCGCCCACGGTGATCCTCTCGGACGACTCGAAGGCCTCCAGCAAGATCGAGGAATTCTCGGCCGGGGACAAGCGCTGGATGGTGGCTGTCCGCATGGTGTCCGAAGGCGTGGACGTCCCCCGGCTCTCGGTGGGTGTGTACGCAACATCCACGTCCACCCCGTTGTTCTTTGCCCAGGCCGTGGGCCGCTTCGTGCGTGCCCGCAAAAGGGGAGAGACGGCGTCGGTCTTCCTGCCGTCGGTTCCACCCCTCATGGGCCTGGCCAACACCATGGAAGCCGAACGCGACCACGCACTGGACCGCCCCGAAAAGGACGACGACGGGCTCTTCAGCCCCGAAGAGAACCTCATGGCGGAGGCCAACCGCGAGGACAAGGCTTCCGACGAGCTCACCAAGGGCAAGTTCGAGGCCTTGGATTCCCAGGCCTCCTTTGACCGGGTGCTGTTCGACGGCGGCGAGTTCGGCACGGGAGCCGACATCGGCTCCGATGACGAGCTCGACTTCCTGGGCATTCCGGGTTTGCTGGACGCCGAGCAGGTGGGAACGCTGTTGCGCCAACGGCAGCATGAACAGCAGTCCCGCAAAAAGCGCCAGGCTCCCGCGGCGGAGTCGGCTCCGGCCATTCCGGACCACCGCATGCTGATGGACCTGCGCAACGAGCTGGCCAAGAATGTCTCGGCCTGGTCTGCGCGGACGGGGACACCGCACGGCGTGGTGCATACCAAGCTCCGTGAAGTGTGTGGCGGCCCGGCGGTCGCGCAGGCCAACGAAGAACAGCTCCAAGCGCGCTTGCGCAAGCTGCAGGATTGGTTCATCGGCCGTAAGTGACCGATGGCAAACCGAAGGGCGCCGCATCAGCGGCGCCCTTCGTCGTCTGTCTGGATGTCCTGCAGCCGGAATGTACTGCGGTCCGGGTGTACTTCAGCCCGGGGGTATTAGCCGCGTTCCACTTCGACGCCGGCCGACTCCATGTCATCGAACGCCTCGTCGAGGTGGTCCGATATGCCCGCCGTCAGTTCCGCGATCACCGTGGTGGCATAGCCGGCCTGCACTGCATCAAGGGCGGTTGCCTTGACGCAGTAATCGGTGGCGAGGCCCACCACCACTACTTCTTCGACGTCATGGCTTTGCAGCCAGTCGTCGAGGCCGATCGCGTCCTCTTCGAGGACTTCCGTCACGGTGGCGCCCGCCTTCAGGTCGCCGGAAGGAACGTCGTCCTCCGGTGCCAGCACGCCTTCGAACCCGGAATACGCGGCCGTGTACTGTCCCTTCCGGAAGTACGCCTCGATGTATTCGGGGTCCAGGTCCTGGTGCAGTTCGGCGCCCTTGGTCCGAGCCCGGCAGTGCGGCGGCCACGAATCCACCATGTCCGGCTCGTCCGAAAAGTGGCTGCCTGGTTCGATGTGCCAGTCCTGTGTGGCCACCACGTGGTCGAAGTGCTGCTGGTTCGCGTCGAGGTACTCGCTGATGGCGCCGGCCACGGCTGCCCCACCTTCGACGGCGAGTGTTCCGCCTTCGCAGAAGTCGTTCTGGACGTCGACGATGATCAGGGCTTTGGCCATCAGTCCTCCTCGTAGATGGTAGGGATCGCTGCTTCGCCGCGTTGCAGGCGGTTCACGACGGCGGGTAGTTCGGCCATGCTGGCGGCGTGGCGTTCCTTGGCGCGGATGACGCCTTCCGGGCCGGTCCAGCCGGGCAGGAGTTCGCCGTTCTTGATGAATTGCTGGAGGAGGGAGCGGTCGTTCCCGTCGTCCTCGGGCCGGTGGCCGATTCCCACAACCTCGTGGGTGGCCCTGCCGCGTTCGTTGAGCTTGCGCAGGGCGTACTTGCGTCCGCCCACGCTGGCCTTGTTCTTGGCCGCCTTCGCCACCGAGATGAACTCACCGGAATCGTTGGTGCGGCTCACCAGTTTGTACACCATGCTGGCAGTGGGCGCGCCGGAACCGGTAACCAACGAGGTGCCCACCCCATAGGAATCCACGGGGGCGGACTGCAGGGCAGCGATGGCGAACTCGTCGAGGTCCGAGGTCACCACGATCCGGGTGTCCACATTGCCGAGGTCATCGAGCAGTTGGCGGACCCACTGCGCCTGGGCGATGAGGTCGCCGGAGTCCAGGCGGACCGCGCCGAGCTTGTTGCCGGCGAGTTCGACGGCGGTGCGCACCGCGGTTTCGACGTCGTAGGTATCCACCAGCAGCGAGGTTTCGGGCCCGAAAGCGGCAATCTGCGCTTCGAAGGCCTCACGTTCAGTGTCGTGGAGGAGGGTGAAGGAATGGGCGGCCGTGCCCACCGTCTTGATGCCGTAGCGGCGGCCGGCCTCGAGGTTGGAGGTGCTGGCAAAGCCGGCGATGACGGCGGCGCGGGCGGCCGCCGTCGCCGATTCCTCCTGGGTGCGCCGGGAGCCCATCTCGATGCACGGGCGGTTCCCGGCGGCCGAAGTCATCCTCGAGGCGGCGGAGGCAATGGCGCTGTCGTGGTTCAACACGGACAGGATGTACGTCTCGAGGATGCAGGCCTCGGCGAAGGTGGACTCGACAATGAGGATGGGGGAGTTGGGGAAGTAGGCATCGCCCTCGGCATAACCCCAGATGTCGCCGTTGAATTTGTAGTTGGCGAGGTAGTCCAGGGTTTCCTGGTTGACCACTTTGTTCCGCGCCAGGTAGTCCAGCTCGGCCTCGCCGAACGTGAAGTCGGCGATGCCCTCCAGCAGGCGTCCCGTCCCGCCCACCACGCCGTAGCGGCGTCCATCGGGCAACCTCCGGGCGAAGGCCTCGAACACGGAGCGGCGGTGCGCGGCGCCCGAATGCAGGGCGGCCTGCAGCATGGTCAGTTCATAGTGGTCTGTATACAAGGAAGTTGCGGGGTGATCCCAAGACGTGGCTCTACTCACGAATTCACTCTAGTGCGAGCCGCCCTAGAATGGACAGATGACCCCTAGCGTTGCGTTTGGCACGGACATCGATGAACGGACGGAAGCTGCAGAGCTGACCTCCACCGATGTCCTGACCGCCCCGGACATCCCCTGGAACCTTGTGATCTGGAACGATCCCGTCAACCTGATGAGCTACGTCAGCTATGTGTTCCAGAGCTATTTTGGCTACTCCGAGTCCAAGGCGCACAAGCTCATGATGGAGGTCCACCGGAAGGGCCGGTCCATCGTGGCGCACGGCAGCAAGGAACAGGTGGAACAGCACGCCGTGGCCATGCACGGCTTTGGGCTCTGGGCAACGGTGGAAAAGGCCGCGAGCGGCAACCAGACACCCGGAAAGGGCGGCCGCCAGAGTGGCTAAGGCATTCAAATATGGACTCAAGGGAATCAGCGGCTACCTGGAACCGGCTGAGCGGGACCTGCTGCGGGGGCTGCTGGCCGACGTCATCTCCATGCTTGACTCCGACGCCCGGGAGGACGAGGATCCGTTGACAGCCATGATCGGCCTGGACATGGACGTGAAGCAGCCCACGGACCGCGCGCTTCTGCGGTTGCTGCCCAACGTCATGAAGGACGACGACGCCGGCTCGCTGGAGTTCAGGCAGCTCACCGAACGCTCTGTCCGGGAAAGCAAGATCGGCGCCTTGCGCGCAACGGCCATGGGCCTGGACAAGGACGAACTGGTCCTCACGCCCGAGGACGCCAACCGCTGGGCCATGGCCCTGAACGACGTCCGGCTGGTTCTTTCGGAACGCCTGGACATCCGCGACGAAGCTGATGCCGACCATATCCACAGCATGCAGGACTGGAGCCAGGCTGAGGACGTGGAGAGCTATCTCGCGCTGGTGTACAACTTCACCACGTGGCTGCAGGAGTCCCTGGTGCAGTCCATCATGGCGGCCAGGCAGGCGGCGAAACCCTGATCCGGCAGCCCGCCGTTGCCCCGCACCGTGTGACAAATCAGACACGATGGGGGAGACGCAGCTAATGGCCGCAACCCAAGGGAAGCCTTATTCTCGAATAATCATGACAACAGCCACGGCCAACTCAACAGGCGTCTCCAATGAGCTCATGGGCGCGCGTCCGATTGGGGTCTTCGATTCCGGCGTGGGGGGCCTCACTGTTGCCCGGTCCATCATCGACCAACTCCCCAACGAGTCCATCCTCTACGTGGGCGACACCGCCAACGGCCCCTACGGACCCCTCCCCATCGCCGAGGTGCGGGCCAACGCCCTGGGCGTCATGGACGAATTGGTTGATTCAGGCGTCAAGCTCCTCACCATCGCGTGCAACTCGGCCTCCGCGGCCGTGTTGCGGGACGCCCGCGAACGCTACACTGCCCGCTACGGCATTCCCGTCATCGAAGTGATCCAGCCCGCCGTCCGCCGCGCTGTGTCCGCCACAAGGTCCGGCCGCATCGGTGTGATCGGAACTTCGGCAACGGTGGGATCGCGCGCCTACGAGGATACGTTTGCCGCAGCTCCGGACCTCGCCATCACGTCCGTGGCTTGCCCGGCCTTCGTGAACTTCGTCGAAGCCGGCATCACCACCGGGCCGGATCTCCTGGCCGCGGCCAACGAATACCTGGAACCGCTCAAGCATGCGGGTGTGGACACCGTGGTGCTGGGCTGCACGCACTACCCGCTGCTCACCGGGGTGATCTCCTTCGTCATGGGCGAGGACGTCACGCTGGTGTCCAGTGCTGAGGAAACTGCCAAGGACGTTTACCGCGCCTTGGCCAACGGGGGCATCCAGCGCACGGATTCATCGGCCCCCAGCCACGAGTTCATCGCCACCGGCGACGCCGCACAGTTTGAAACCCTTGCCCGCCGCTTCCTGGGTCCGGAAGTCCTGTCCGTGAAGCACGTGGACCACGTTTCGGCGCAGTATCCCACCGGCAGCCTCGCCCGGATCACTCCGGAGATGCTGGCGGCCGCCCGTGCCGGCGGAGGCCTTTCCCGCCGTTCCTATTTTGTCCAGCCGGAGGCCGGCACGCGGTCAGATGCGGAGCGTGGCCTGTGAAGCTGACCATCGTGGGCTGTACTGGTTCTTTTCCCGGTCCCGGCTCCCCGGCGTCGTGCTACCTGGTGACCGCGCACGATGGTGAGCGCGAGTGGAAGATCGTGATGGACCTCGGCAGCGGCGCCCTCGGGGCCATCCAGCGCTATACGGACCTTGAAGACATCGACGCGATCTTCCTCACGCACCTGCACCCCGACCACTGCATGGACCTGTGCGGCCTCCACGTTGCTGTCCGCTGGAAGCCCGGCGGGTGGGGCCGCGACCGGCTCCCGGTGTGGGGTCCCGCGGCAACGGCGGACAGGATGGCCACCGCGTACGGCCTTGACCTGGACCCGGGCATGCACGAGGAATTCGACTTCACCAACTGGGCGGAGCAGAAGCCTGTCACCGTGGGTCCGTTCACGGTGACCCCGTATGGCGTGAACCACCCGGTGGAAGAGGCCTACGCCCTGCGCGTTACGGCCACGGAGCCCGGCAAGGACGGGACGCCGGTGACCCGCGTCCTGACCTACTCCGGTGACACGGACTCGTGCCAGGGGCTCGAAGACGCCGCCAAGGGCGCCGACCTGTTCCTGTGTGAGGCAGCTTTCGAGGAAGGCCGCGACGACGCCATCAAGGACGTTCACTTGACCGGCAAGCGCGCGGGCGAGGCAGCTACCAATGCGGGAGCCAAGCGGCTGCTCCTGACGCACATCCCGGTATGGACCTCGCAGACCAAAGTGATGTCCGAGGCGAAGCCCGTCTTCGCCGGCGACGTGGCCGTGGCTGTCGCCGGAGTCCACTACACGATTTAGCCCGGGACGGACAAGCGGTGTTCCTCGATAAGCTGGGGGCATGACTTCAGAAGCAACCGCAACACCCGTGATCCGCGCCGATGGCCGCACCCCCGATCAACTGAGGCCCATCAGCATCACCCGCGGCTGGTCCAAGCAGGCCGAAGGTTCGGCCCTCATCGAGTTCGGCAACACGCGCGTCCTGTGCACGGCTTCCCTGACGGAGGGCGTTCCGCGGTGGCTCAAGGGCGAAGGCCGCGGCTGGGTCACGGCCGAATACGCCATGCTGCCCCGCGCCACCAACACCCGTTCGGACCGGGAATCGGTCAAGGGCAAGATCGGCGGACGAACGCACGAGATTTCGCGCCTGATCGGTCGTTCGCTGCGCTCGATCATCGACACCAAAGCACTGGGTGAGAACACGATCGTCCTGGACTGCGACGTCCTGCAGGCCGACGGCGGTACGCGCACCGCTGCCATCACCGGAGCCTACGTGGCGCTCGCCGAGGCGATCCGCTTCGCCCGGGAGAACAAGCTGATTTCCCGCAACGCTGAGCCGCTGGTGGATACCATCGCCGCGGTATCCGTTGGCATTATTGACGGCGTTCCCATGCTGGACCTGCCGTACGTCGAGGACGTGCGGGCGGAGACGGACATGAACGTGGTGGTGACGGGTTCGGGCAAGTTCGTGGAGGTCCAGGGCACTGCCGAAGGCGCTCCCTTCGACCGTGACGAACTCAACGCACTGCTGGACCTGGCGCTCATTGGCACGGGCCAACTGGCAGCCATCCAGCGCGAGACCCTGGCGGAGGCTCCGTGAGCGGCGCCGCTGCCGGCGTGACACCGCGCCTGGTTCTGGCTACGCACAATAAAGGCAAGTTGAAGGAGCTCCGGGAACTGCTCCGCGGCCAGGTTCCAGGGCTCGACGTCGACACCCAGGTGGTGGATGCAGCTGAGGCAGGTGCCCCGGACGTTGCGGAGACCGGAGTGACGTTCGCCGAGAACTCGCTCCTGAAGGCACGCGCCGTTGCGGAGGCAACCGGGCTGATTGCGATTGCCGATGATTCCGGCCTGGCCGTGGATGTCCTTGGTGGCGCGCCCGGCATCTTTTCCGCCCGGTGGTCCGGACGGCACGGCGATGACGCGGCGAACCTGCAGTTGTTGCTGGCGCAGCTTTCCGATGTTCCGGACGCCTCGCGCGGGGCCGCCTTCGTGTGTGCTGCTGCCTTGGCCATTCCCGGCGACGGCGGTATTGCGCGGGAAACGGTGGAGTACGGCGAGCTGGAAGGAAGCCTGCTGCGCGAGCCGCGCGGTGAAGGCGGCTTCGGCTACGACCCCATCCTGCAGCCCAAGGGTATGGACCGCAGCTGCGCCGAGCTCAGCTTTGAGGAAAAGAATGCGATCAGCCATCGCGGCCAGGCCTTCCGTGCCTTGCTCCCGGCAATCGTCGCGGCTCTCTCCGAGGCCGCAGGCTAGGCCGGCCAGGCAGGCAAGGAAAAGGCGCCCCACGTGATCACGCGGGGCGCCTTTCCATTGCCTGGATCAGCCGGAACTCAGTGTTCGCCGTGCTTTTCCGTTTCATGTTCTTCGATGAATTCCTCCACCGGGTCCGTGCCCTGGGCGGCTGCTTTCCGCTTGGCTGCCATGCCGCGGAGCACCTCGATGCCCACGGGGACCACGGAGATCAGGACGATCACAATGAAGATGATGTCCAGGTTGTCGCGGACCCACGGAATACGGTCGCCCAGGAGGTAGCCCAGGAGCGTCACGCCGCCACCCCACAGGAAGGCGCCAATGACGTTGAAGAGGAAGAACTTCCGCTTGTCCATCTGCGCCACGCCGACGATCACGGGGACGAACGTGCGGATGATGGGAACGAAGCGGGCCAGGATGAGCGCCTTGCCACCGTGCTTCTCGAAGAAAGCGTGGGCACTTTCAACGTTTTCCTTCTTGAAAAGCTTGGAATCGGGCCTGTTGAAGATAGCCGGGCCGGCCTTCGAGCCGATGAGGTAGCCCGTCTGGTTGCCGATGATGGCCGCAATGATGATGAGTCCGGCAAGGCCCCAGATATTGAACTTGATGGTGTCCGTGGCCACGAGGAGTCCAGCCGTGAAGAGCATGGAGTCGCCCGGCAGGAAGAAGCCCACCAACAGGCCTGTTTCGGCAAAGACGATGCCGCAGACCAACAGGACCACCCACGGCGCCAGGGCGGGGTCGGCCAGGAAGATCTGGGGGTTCAGCCAGTCAGGCAGGAACGAGGCCATGGGCGGCCGCACCGGTCCCGCGCCCCCAAAGGTGGATACGGCAAAGTCGCTCATCGCAGAAAGGATCACCCGTTAAGCCTACTGGACCTCCGGCGTCGGAATTCCTGGGAGAAACCTTGACATTGCGTTGATTGCTTGTATGGTTAGTTACATGAGTAATGAACCAGTTAGGCGGTGGTGCTCATGATCGACGACAGCAAGCCGATCTTCATGCAGATCGCCGAGCTCATCGAGAACGGCATCGTCGACGGCAGCTTGCCCGAGGAGTCGCAGGTGCCTTCCACCAACGAGTTCGCCGCCTTCCACCGCATCAACCCGGCCACTGCAGCCAAGGGCGTCAACGTGCTGGTGGATTCAGGGATTCTCTACAAACGCAGGGGGATAGGCATGTTTGTTGCCACCGGAGCGCGCGCCCACGTGGTGGCCCGCCGCACCGAGGAATTTTTTGAGCAGTACGTCAGGCCGCTGACGGCGGAGGCCCGCAAGCTGGGCATCTCCACGCAGCAGCTGAACAGCATGATCGAACGCGGCGCCGAACTCGCTCCGGACGCCGGTACTGACAAGGAAAGGAGCGCGGCCCTGTGAACGAGATCGTCGTCGAGGCCCGTAACCTGAACAAGCGCTACAAAGACCTCAACGCCCTGGACAACGTGGACCTGAAGCTGACGTCCAATCGCATCTATGGCCTGCTGGGCCGCAATGGCGCAGGCAAGACCACCCTGATGTCCATCCTGACCGCCCAGGCTTTCGCCACCTCAGGGCAAGCCCTGGTGTTCGGTGCCAGTGCCTATGAGAACGATGCTGTCCTTTCCCGGCTCTGCTTCATCCGGGAGTCGCAGAAGTACCCTGACGACTTCCAGCCGCGGCACGCCTTCCGCTCGGCGGCGCTGTTCTACAAGAACTGGGACCAGGACTTCGCCGACCGCTTGGCCGAGGACTTCCAGCTGCCCGTCAAGCGGCGCATCAAGAAGCTGTCCCGCGGCCAGTTGTCAGCCGTTGGGGTCATCATCGGCCTTGCTTCACGCGCGGAACTGACGTTCTTCGATGAACCGTACCTGGGGCTCGACGCCGTGGCGCGGCAACTCTTCTACGACCGCCTCGTGGAGGACTACGCGGAGCATCCGCGCACCATCATCCTGTCCTCCCACCTGATCGATGAGGTGGCCAACCTTCTGGAGCACGTAGTGGTGATCGACCGTGGCCGGATCATCATGGACGCTGACGCCGAGGACATCCGCGGCTCTGCAGTCACTGTCTCGGGTTCCGCGGACAAGGTTGATTCCTTCCTTGCCGGACGCCGGATCCTCCACCGCGAGACCCTTGGTTCCCTGGCCTCGGTCACGGTGGATGAAGCATTGGATGCCCGCGAACGGGCAGAGGCGCAGGAGCTCGGGCTGGAACTGGCCCCGGTCTCCCTGCAGCAACTCGTGGTCCGGAAGACCATGGCCGGCGCAGGCCTATCCGGCGCCGTGCCCAGCACCACAGATTTCGCCGATGGCAGCATGGAGGCAACACGATGAGCCGGGCAATTGCAGTGGCCAGGATGCAACTGATCAACAAATGGACGTTCATCGGGTGGCCCCTGACCATCCTCGCGGCATCGTTCCTGATGTCCCTGGCGATCTTCGCCCTCATTCCGGTCAACGAAGGCAAGTACGGCGGCGGCAGCCAGGCGCCCATGTGGTATTTCCTGGTCCTGGGGATCCAAAGCCTGACCCTGGTGTTTCCTTTCTCCCAGGGCCTGAGCATCAGCCGGCGGGCGTTCTACCTCGGCTCCCTGGGCTTGTTCTCGCTGATCGCCCTCGGCATGACCATCCTCTACCTGGTGGGCGGGGTCATCGAGAAGGCCACCAACGGCTGGGGCGTCTACGGCTTCTTCTTCTCCATTCCGTGGGTCACCGACGGGCCATGGTATTCAACAGCCGCGTTCTTCTTCGTGGTCATGATGTTCATGTTCATCATCGGCTTTTGGTTCGCCACGATCTTCAAGCGCTGGGGAACCACGGGTGTGCTGGTTTCCACGCTCGGTTCGGTGGTGGTCCTGATCGGCATCGCCGCGCTCTCCACCGTCCTTGAATGGTGGGGGAGCATCGGTGGGTGGTTCGCGCAGCAAACGCCACTGAGCCTCAGTGGCTGGGCTGCCCTCCTGTGCGTAGTGCTCGCTGCAGGTTCATACTCCACGCTGCGGCACGCCACCCCCTGACGCTTGCCAAACAAAGCCCGCCATGTAGCGTTCGCCACAATGGAGGCCTGAAGGGCCGCCCCCGCCGGGTCACACGGCAAGGGGCGGCTCTCTCCGCCTGTACCCTTGACCAGTGGCATTGGACTTTACGGCGATCGACTTTGAAACGGCCAACGGCTTCAGGGGGTCGCCCTGCTCGGTGGGACTGAGCAAAGTCCGCAACGGCGTGGTGGTGGAAGAGGCCTCCTGGCTCATGCGCCCCCCGGAAAACCACGACCATTTCGAAGTCCACAACACCCGCATCCACGGCATCCGTGCCGAAGACGTTGCAGGCAAGCCGCGGTTCGGTGAGCTGTTCCCCGAAATCGGCGCGTTCATTGGGAACGATGTCCTCGCCGCCCACAACGCCGCCTTCGACCTGGGAGTCATCCGTTCGGGTCTGGAAGTCTCGGGCCTGCCCGGCCCGGCCTACGAGTACGTGTGTACCGTCATGTTGTCCCGCCGCTGCTACTCGCTGGTGTCCAACTCGCTGCCCTACGCCGCGGAAGAGGCCGGAGTGCCGCTGGTCAACCACCACGACGCCACGGAGGACGCCCGCGCCTGCGCCGGAATCCTGGTCGATATTGCCCGGCGCAACAACGCCAACAGCATTGCCGAGCTGTACTTGTCGCTGGGACTGGCCTTGCCCACGCAGCCGGCTTTCGATCCTGCCAAGAGCCTGTCCAAGGCCACCGTGGCCGCGCTGGCGGCAAAGGCTGCAGCGCCTGGAGC
The DNA here is from genome assembly GCF_044391085.1 of Paenarthrobacter sp. NPDC018779. Classification (NCBI taxonomy): domain Bacteria; kingdom Bacillati; phylum Actinomycetota; class Actinomycetes; order Micrococcales; family Micrococcaceae; genus Paenarthrobacter; species Paenarthrobacter sp. NPDC018779. The sequence continues at coordinate 395,223 of NZ_JBIRZS010000002.1, forward strand.
CGTGAGCGCCGCGGAACAGGCGCTGGGTGGGGCTGTTGTGCGGGGCTGGTCGGCCTGGCCGGAGGAGGGTCCCAACCCGCTGCCCAATCCCAGCGCCGAGCCGGGACATCCACTTTTCGGCCAGACCGTGGTGTTCACCGGCGACCTCGCCATGACCCGGCCCGAGGCCAAGTCGCGGGCTGCGGACATGGGTGCCCGTCCCGAAAGCCGGGTGACCGCCCGCACCACGGTCCTGGTGGTGGGCGACGGATTCGACGCCGGCGACCTGCGGGCAGGGCGGCTGACAGGCAAAGCGAAGCGGGTGCTGGAACTGCATGCCAAGGGCCAGCAGATCGAAGTGGTGTCCGAAGGCGAATTCCTCCAGATGGTGGGCGGCCGCTAGCTCCCCGGGGGTCATAGTGCGCAACAATGCTTTCCGCTGCGCCGATCCCGCTCCTAGCCTTGGGGCATGACCAAGGAACAGTCCACCGGCATCGACTGGCGGTCCGTCTTCGCTTTTCCGAACCCCGTCAACGAGTACGCAGCCAGGATTACCGCCGGGTTGGTGGTGGTGCTGGCCGTGGTGACCCTGCTCACCGGCTCGGGCCTGGGACTCGTTGCCCTGGCCATCGGCTTTTGGCTTCGCGTGCTCTTCGGACCCAGGATTTCCCCGTTGGCCCTGCTGTCCGTTAAGGTCCTGGCCCCGCGCATAGGCCATGCCAAGCTCGTGGCGGGTCCACCCAAGCGTTTCGCCCAAGGAATGGGCGCCGCCTTGACCAGTGCCGCCGTCGTGCTTTTCTTTGTTGGCGTGCCGCTGGGGGCCTGGATCCTGCTGGGATTGCTGATCGTGGCGGCGTCGCTGGAATCCTTCGTGGGGTTTTGCCTGGGATGCGTAATTTTCGGTTTCCTGCAGAGCCGCGGGCTGATCCCCGAGGACGTATGCGAAGCGTGCAACAACATCAGCCTCCGCCAGCCCCAGGGGAACCTCAGCCGGTAGTCACTGCCAGGAGGCGGTTGGCCATGCCACGGATAACTTCCGGTGCTTCCAGCACGTCCATCCAGTCTGCCGGGAGGCACTCCTCGCCATAGAGGGCGCCAAGGATGTTCCCCGCGATGGACCCGGTGGAGTCGCTGTCGCCGCTGTGGTTGATGGCCACGGCGATGGCCCTGCGGAAATGCTCCGCCGGCGTGCCGCCCGAGGTCGAGAGCACCGAATAGAGCCCGACGGCGAGGGCTTCTTCGGCGACCCAGCCCTCGCCCAGCGCCGTGGTCAACTCTTCGGGACCGAGGGTGACGCCCTCAGCGGACAGCCGCAGTGCTTCGGTGATCCGCCCGCCCAACTCCGGGGCCTTCGCCGGGAGGGCGTCGACGTACTCCAACGCCGCTGTGGTGGCCGTGCGCACATCGCTGCCCGCCACGACGTGGTGGATCAGGAGGCTGAACACGGCGGCCCCCAACCGGGCCGCCGGGTGCCCGTGGGTGAGGGAGGCGGCGTCCATGCTGAGCTTGGCCACGGCCTCGGGGGAGATATGCGGGATCAATCCGAAGGGGGCTGAACGCATCACCGTGCCACAGCCCTTGGAATCGGGGTTAACCGGCCTGGCTGCCGTTCCCATTTCCCCGGAAGCGAGGCCACCCAGGCAGGCGTTGCCGGGCGCCCGGCGGTGCTTCAGGACTTCCTGTCCATCGATCCACCGGGGTTGCGGGACCGGTGCTGCCGGGGAGGCTGCAACGTCCTGCGTGGCCAGCCAGCGCAGGTACGCCAGCCAGAGGCACGCGATCTCGTCGGCGGCCACGCCGTCGTTGGCCCATTCGAGCGCTTCCACCAGGCCATCCACGGTGTAGAGGGTCATTTGGGTGTCGTCCGAAAAGTGGCTGCCGCCGTCGAGCTGGTCAAAAGAGGTGAGGCCCGCATCGCCAAACCTGGCACGGATGGTGCGTATGGCGTCGAACTCCACGGCGTATCCGAGGGAGTCGCCCAGAGCGCCTCCCAACAGGGTGGCGTGGACGCGGGATTCGAAGGAAGGGGCTGCAACACTCATGCCAGTAACTTACCGTGCCCGCCAAGCGCCGCTGATATGGTGGGGAAGCTGCGCAGGCCTAGGGAAACTGGAGTAAGAACGTGCGTGAACCCGCTTGGCGACGGACCGGCAAAACGCCTGACTACAGATTTTCCCTTGCCAACGAGCGCACATTCCTTGCCTGGATCAGGACCTCGCTGGCCCTGCTCGCCGGCGCCGTGGCGATTGACCAGCTTGCCCCGAACATTGCCCCGCAACCCGTCCGCCTGGTCCTTTGCGTGGTGTTGTCCGTCATCGGCGCAGGGCTCGCCATCCTTTCCTACCGCCGCTGGGGCCAGATGGAAGCGGCCATGCGCAACGACCAGGCGCTGCCGTTCTCACGCGTGATGCTCTTCATGACGATCGTGGTTGCCGTGGCCGCCTTGGCCTTTGCCGTCTTGATCCTGGTTGCCCGGTGATGGCTGCTGCTCCCCGGGTGCGGTTGTGAGCCTGGAAACCCGCGATCCCGGCCTGCAGCCGGAACGGACCACGCTGGCGTGGCGCCGAACACTGATTTCGCTCGTGGTGGTGGACCTGTTCATCTGGCGCCGATGGTTGTCCGCGGCGCCGGGTCCGCATGTTCCTGGCGTCCCGGGCCTCGACTACGAGGGTATTTGTGCGCTCATGGCCGCCGCTGCGACCATCGTCTGGGGTTGTGCGGTGTGGATCCGCTCACGGGAGTTGCACGCCGGCAACACCGCCCCGCCCGCGTGGTTGATGTTGCTCAGTACCGCCGCCGTGGTGGGACTCGGTGCTTCCGCCATCGCAGCGATTGCCTTGGGCGGGTAGGCTCAAAACGGCGCCACGGCCCGGGCTACCCAGCCGGGATCCAGCATCTCCCCAGACTTCATTGGCAAGATACTCAAGGTTTTTGCCCCCAACCGTAAGGAATCCTTCGCCATGTCCTCCTCCGTCCCGGCCCCTGCAGAGCATTCGCCCGGATTGATTGCCCGGCTGGGTGCCGAAGCTCTGGGAAGCCTGTTCCTGGTGCTCGTGGCGGCCGGCGTGAAGATCTTCCTGAACCCGCAGTCCGGGCCCATGCCGGCCAGCTTGGCTACCGGCCTCGCGGTCGCCGCCGCGATGATTGCCTTCGGTTATGTTTCCGGCGGGCATTTCAACCCCGCCATCACCCTGGGAAACCTCATTGCCGGACGCATCCGCGCCGTCGCTGCCCTGGCCTATGTGGTGGCGCAGGTGGTGGGAGCCGTGATCGGTGCCGCCTTGGTCTACTTCGTGGTGTTGGCTACCCCCGTCCTGTCCGATCCCCGTGCGGCCCTTGGAACGGTTGCGGCAGGCTTCGGCGAGCACTCCGCTGCGCAAACCCAAATGGCGGGCGTGCTGCTGGTTGAGGTCATCGGTTCGGCCCTCTTGGTGGGCGTTTTCCTGGGCGCCACCGCAGGCCGGCGGGCGGTTCCGGCGCCTGCCCCGTTCGCCGTGGGCCTCGCCACTGCCGTGCTGCTGCAGTTCGGAGAGGTTGTAGGCAACCTCCCGTTCAACCCCGCCCGCGCCACCGGGCAGGCGTTCTTCAGCCCCTCCTGGGCCCTTGAGGGCCTGTGGCTCTTCTGGTTGGCCCCGCTGCTGGGCGCCGCGCTCGCAGGTTTCGTGTTCCGTGGCTTCAGTGACGCCGCCACCAAACCGGCCACGGATGAGGCACTCGACGCGGAGGACGGTGACGATGACCTGGACGTCGAGGACGCTGGAACTTCCGTAGCCGCACCCGTTGACGTTCCGGCCAAGCCGGCGGGCGCGGCACAGTCCACGGACGACGCGCGCGACTTCTTCGACGGCAGGAAAGGCCAGTAACAGGACGGGTTCGACGGCGGGCGGCCAGCCTTCGCTTTATTGTCGGTGCCCACCGTTAGCTTGAAAATATGCGGTTACTTCATACCTCGGACTGGCACCTCGGGCGGTCCTTCCACGGCGTCGGCATGCTCGAGTCCCAGCGCAGCTTCGTGGACCAACTGGTGGCCTATGTGGAGGCGGAGTCAGTTGACGTCGTGCTGATCGCCGGTGATGTCTACGATCGCGCGTTGCCCGGGCTTGATGTGGTGAGCCTGCTGGACGAGGCCTTGGTCCGGATCACGGGGGCGGGAGCCAGCGTGGTGCTGACCAGCGGCAACCATGACTCCGCCATCAGGCTCGGCTTCGCTTCCCGCTTGCTGGAACGCGGCGGGGTGCATTTGAGGACGCGCATCGAGGACCTGGACACTCCAGTGGTGCTGCCAGGCGGTCCCGGGCCGGAAGGGAAGGGGATAGTCGCGCTTTACGGCATCCCGTACCTTGAGCCCCGCCTGGTGGCCGAGCGCCTCGGCGTGGAGGATGCCAACCACGTCGACGTCACCAAGGCCGCAACGGACCGGATCCGCCAGGATGTTGAGCGGCGCCGGAAGGCCGGCCCCGTGTTCCCTGTGGTTCTGGCGCACACCTTTGCCAGCGGGGGCATCACCTCGGACAGTGAACGGGACCTCAGCATCGGTGGTCTCGGAGCCGTGCCGTTGGACCTGTTCGAGGATTTTGGGTACACCGCGCTGGGCCATTTGCATGGGAGGCAGGAGTTGGCGCCACATGTGCGCTACTCCGGCTCGCCCCTGGCTTATTCGTTTTCCGAGGCCAAGCACCGGAAGGGCGCCTGGCTTGTTGACGTGGATGCCGATGGCCTCGTGGATGTCCGGGAGGTGGTCTGGGACGCGCCACGCACCCTGGCCGTCCTTCGCGGAACGCTGGCCGAACTGCTCGAGTCGCCGGACCACCAGTGGGCGGAAGGGGCGTTCTGCCAGATCACCCTGACCGATGCCCAGCGTCCTGTCCAGGCCATGGAGCAGCTCCGTGCACGCTTCCCGGACACGCTGGTCCTGGCCTTCGATCCCCAGGGCGTGAAGGCAACTGCCCAGGCCACCTACAGCAGCCGTTTGGCCGCTGCGGAGAACGATCTTGGCGTCTGTTGCGGTTTCCTGGAGCACGTCCGCGGTCACGGTCCCGGAACCATCGAGGACGCGGCCTTGCGGGAAGCACTTGAAGCCGTGCGTGTGGAGGAGGCAGAACTGTGAGAATCCATCGCCTGGAGATTGAAGCCTTCGGACCATTTGCCGAACCCCAGAGCATCGATTTCGATCACTTGGGTGCCCAAGGACTGTTCCTGCTCAACGGCGCCACGGGTGCGGGCAAGACCAGCATCCTGGACGCCATTTGCTTCGCCCTGTACGGTTCGGTGCCCGGCGCCCGCCAGGAGGGCAAACGGCTCCGGAGCGATCACGCCGCTCCGGCGGCGGAGCCACGGGTGGTGTGCGAGTTCTCCGCACGTGGGCGTCGGTTCGAAGTGACCCGTTCGCCCGCGTGGGACCGCCCCAGCGCGCGCGGCCGCAACGGCTACACGACGCAACAGGCCAAGACCCTCCTCCGGGAGCGCACGGGCGGAGCGTGGCAGGAAAAGTCCTCACGCAATGATGAAGTGGGCGCCGAGCTTTCCGACGTCCTGGGCATGGACAGGGAGCAGTTCACCCGGGTGGTGATGCTGCCCCAAGGGGACTTCGCTGCTTTCCTCCGTTCCAAGGCCTCGGACCGCCTGGACCTGCTGCAGAAGCTTTTTGGCACGGAGCGCTTCGAAGCCGTCGAAAAGCAGCTTGCCCGTATGGCTGCCGAGGCTGCCCGGGCCGTCGAGGACAATACGGCGGACTTGAAGCTGTTGCTCGGCAGGGCTAACGCCGAACGCGAAGCGCTTGGCTTGGAGCAGGAGGATCCGGAAGGAACCGGAGCAGCAGCACCGCCGGCGGATTCCCTGGCGGACACATCTCCCGAGGCATGGCTCGCGGCCCTCGCCGCGAAAGCCGCCGCAGAACGGGACCGCCGCGAGCTCCAAGCCGGGGCAGCCGAGGCCCAAGCGGCCCGGTTGTCGGAGAAGCTCCACGAGGACCAGGACAAGGCCCGGCGCCACGGAAGGCTGGCCGCGGCCATGCAACGGCGCGTCTTACTTGAGCTGGCAGCACCCAGGGCGTTGGAAGACAAGGAGCGGCTCGGCAGGCATCGCCGGGCTGCAGTCCTCAAGGGTCAGCTCGACGCCGCGGACAACGCCGCGCGCGCCTGCCTGGCGGCCAGCGCCAGGTCTGGCGAAATCCACGGGCTGCTCCAGGAAGCGGGCTTCGGCGATGCTGTCCCCGAGGTCGCACTCGAATCGACCAAGACCACCATTGCCTTGGTGGAGGCGCGGGTGTCCGATGAACAGCGCATGGAGGACATCGCCGGAAGGCTGGCGGCCAAGCGTGCCGAACGGACCACGTCCCACGCCGCGGCCGAACGAGCCCAGGAAGCGCTGAAGGCCCTGGCGGTCCAGGAGTCCGCGGTTCTTGCGGACATTGCCCGGCTGGAGCCCTTGGCCGCGAAGGCCGGCGACGCAGAACGGGCGGCCGCTGCTGCCCTGGAAGTGGTGGAGGTGGTGGACCGCTATGCCCGGGCAGCAGCGGAACGTGATGCCGCCGAAGGGCGGCACGCCCAAGCACGGACGGCATCGCAGGATCTCCGCCAAGGATGGCTGGACCTCCGTGAGGCCCGGCTGGCCAACGCAGCGGGCGAGCTCGCTGCAGCCTTGGTGGACGGGGAAGCCTGTGCAGTGTGCGGCAGCGCGGAACACCCTCATCCTGCCTCGGCCGCGCAGTCAGCCCTGTCCCTCGCCCAGGACGAGGACGAGGCCCGCAAACGCTTCGAGGCCAGCGAGAAGGTCCTTGCCCGGCTGGCCGCCGAGTTGTCTTCCTCCGAGCAGGAGCTTGCCGCCTTGGCCGCCCGGGGCGGAGCCGTGGACGCCGCCGAAGCAGCGTCCCTCGCTGAGTCTGCCAAGGCAGACGCAGCAGCCACGCGGGAGGCTGCCCGGCAGCTGGAGTCCCTGAAGGACCAGCTGGAGCAGTTGCACCGCCGGGCGGACGCGCACCGCGAAGAACATAGTTCCTCAGTTGCAGCCGCCGAGCAGGCTGCCTCGCTTGCTGAGCTCCTCCAGGAACAGCACACCGCCATCCAGACCGAGCTGGCGGGCCTCCAGCAAGGCTTTCCGAGCCTGCGGACCCGGCTGGAAGCCCTCACGGAAGAACGGCGCCTCCTGCAGTCGGCGGTGGCCGCCGGGCAGGAACTGGAACAGGCGCAGCGCGCCAGCGCAGACGCCCTCGCCGCACTGGACAAGGCCTTGCCCGAGGCCGGGTTCGACTCAGCGGAGGATGCCCGGCGGGAACTTCTCACGCCATCCGACGTCCTTTCCCTGGAAACGGCGCTCTCCGATTTCGAGAATGAAACCGCCCGCCTGGAGGAGTTGTTCGCGGCCGAAGACCTCGTCCTGGCAGGCAAGGAGGCGAGTATTGGCGAACTGCCCCTTGCAGAGGCGGAGCTCGCCGGTGCCGCCGCGGACGCCGCGCAAGCGGCCACCGCCGCCAAGGAGTTCGCCTTGTCAGCCAGCCTTGCGGGGAAGGCTGTGCAGACACTCGGACGGATCAGGGACGAGTACCAGCAACTGACCGTCACCGGACAGGAGCCCCGCGAACGGGCCCGCCTCCTGTCGGGCCTGGCGGACACGCTGCGTGGTGCCGGGGAGAATACCTACCGCATGAGCCTGAACAGCTATGTGCTGGCCGCGCGGCTGGAGCAGGTGGCCGTTGCGGCATCGGAGCGCCTGGTGACCATGAGCGATGGCCGGTACACCCTCCACCACACCGATGCCAGGGCTGCCCGCAATCAAAAGTCCGGCCTGGGCCTGGAAGTGGTTGACGAGTGGACCGGCCAACGACGCGATACATCCACGTTGTCCGGGGGCGAATCCTTCATGGCCTCCTTGTCCCTGGCACTGGGTCTGGCCGATGTGGTGCAGCAGGAAGCCGGGGGAGTGGACATCGAGACGCTCTTCGTTGACGAGGGTTTCGGAAGCCTGGATGAGCAGGCGCTGGAACAGGTCATGGATGCGCTGGAAGGACTGCGCGACGGCGGCAGGGTGGTGGGCCTGGTCAGCCACGTCGCGGACATGAAGCAACGGATCACCAGCCAACTCCACGTCGTCAAAGGCCGGCACGGCTCCAGTGTGAAGATCGTCGAGGCCATGCCCGTCTGAGGCAGTATCCGATAGACTTGATTCGTTACACCGGGTCGCGCGCATCGGGAGGAGGGACGATGCGCAAACTTTAGCGAACCCGGAATGATGGAAAAATCTTCTTTGGCCTCCCAGCCGAGGCGCGTCCCACACACCACGCCCACACCGCGGCCTTCCCGCTTGCCCGGCCGTTTCGCCCGGCTTCCCGAGCTCGCAGGTCCCGGCTTCCTGCCGCTGGGTCTCTTTGCGAGGCTGCCTCTGGCGATGCTGACGGTAGGTACCCTGACCCTCGTCACGTCGGTGAGCCACTCCTATGCCATCGGCGGCATGGCTGCGGGAGCGGTGGGCATCGGTTCCGCCATCGGAGCCCCCGTGCTGGGTTCCCTCGCTGACCGCGCAGGCCAGCGAACAGTGTTGCTTGTTGCCGCCGTGATCAACACCCTGGCGGTCGCAGGACTCCTGGGCGCCGCCTACCTTACGCCCGCCTATTCCTCACCCATGGATGCCGTGGCTGTGCTGGTGACGGCTTTCCTTGCCGGTGCGAGCTGTCCCCAAGTGGGTCCCATGGCACGTGTACGGTGGATGGCCCTCACTACGCGCAACCTCGCCACGCCGGTTGCCGGACACCGAAGCGTCGCTGCCAACCGCGCCGATCTGGATACTGCCCTGTCCTATGAGGGAACCGCCGACGAAATAACCTTCGTCCTGGGGCCTGCTCTCGTGGGTCTCCTCGCGAGCCTGGTGGCTCCGTGGCTGCCGCTCGCGCTCGCGGCAATCATGACCATCACCCTGGTCCCGGCGTTTGCCGTCCACCCCAGCCACCACGCGGTGGTCCCGCACCCACGGAAGCCACGTTCCGGCGTCGTAAGCTCGGAACCACAGCACCAAAGCCGCCGGGCACTGGCCGTGGTGGCGGTTCCGGTGCTGGCCATGGTGTGCATGGGCACGTTCTTTGGGGCAACCCAGAACGGTTTGAGTGCCTTCGGGGCAGAGTTCGCCACGGCGGAGGTCGCCGGCCTCCTGTATGCCGTGATGGGTCTCAGTTCCGCCGTGGCTGCGTTGTCCGTGGCCTTTTGGCCGCAGCGTTTTGGACTCCCCGCGCGGTGGGTGGCTGCCGCGTTGGCAATGTCTGCGTTGTCACTCCTGCTGCTCCTGCCCGCGGGAATGTGGTCGATGGTTGTGGTGCTCCTGGTGCTCGGCATTCCGGTGGGGCCGGTGATGGTGACCGTCTTCAGCATTGGTGGACTGGTTGCACCGCACGGCCGCATGGCCACGGTGATGACGGCCCTTGCGAGCGGCATCGTGGCCGGAACAGCCCTGGGCGCCTACCTGGGTGGGCAGTTGGCCCAGGACCAGGGACCCGGGGGAGCCTTCCTGGTGTCCATGGCCGCGGCACTGGGGTTGCTTGTGCTGGGGCTGGTGACGTGGCTGGTCCTGCGCCGCAAGAGCGCAGCCTGACTCAGCTGTAGTCGAGCCCGGCTGCCAATGAACGCGCCATGAGTTCCACCAGCCGCAGGGAACGGTCCTCATCGGGGTCCGCCAGGTGCTGCATGCTGATGCCGTCGATGCCGGAGATAAACAACCGGGTGATGTCTTCCAGGTTGTGGGGGAGCGGCTCGCCGGAGGCCTGGGCCGCGTTGCGGAACAGGTCCAGGGTGGAGTTGACCCAGCCGTCGTACATTGAGCGGTTCATGAGCAGGGCCTGGGGCTGGTCCACAGCCTCCACGCGGTAGCGCCTGAGGAGCAGCTCGAAGGTGGTCACCTGCTCGTGCGGGTTTTCCAGCATGCGGCTCCAGATGCGCCGGGCATGGGCGGCGATCATGGGGCGCAGGCCCAGGCCGGGGTCTGCCACGGGCTCCAGGGCTTTGGCGTAGTCCCTGCTCAGGAAGTTGTAGACCTCTTCGAGGAGTTCGTCCTTGTTGCGGAAGCAATAGTGGAGCGCTGCCAGTGGGGCATCTGCCTCACTGGCAATCCGCCGCGTGGTCGCTGAGGCCAGCCCGTCCTGGGCTATGACCCGTGCAGCTGCCTCCACGAACTGCAATCGCCGTTCCTCGGCGGGAACCCTGGCCATGCTCGGCCCCTCTCCTCATGTTCTGACCGGCCACGCCAACAGCCGGTCCCATCGATCCTAGGCGGTGTGCGCCCGGGCCCGCTTTCGGCGCCGCCGGGGAGGGTGAAATGACCTCCAAAAGAAATTTTAGCCGAGAACCTAGTCAAATGACCTAGTCAAGCGACATACTTCTTTCAGGAACGTTGCCTGCATCACATTTAGTGGCTGCAGAAACCTGAGGAGACCCGATGCAAGAATTCGCCGATCTGGTGATCGTCAATGCGGAGGTCCACACCATGGACCCGAGCGACCCCGAACGAATTTCGGACGCGATTGCCGTCAAGGACGGCTTGGTTGCCGCGCTGGGACGCGAAGACGTCGATGCCATGACCGGGCCCGGCACGGTGACAGTTGATGCTGCCGGCGGAGCAGTGATTCCCGGCATCAACGATGCACACCTCCACTTCGTCTCCGCGGCCATGGCCTCCTACGGTTACGTCCGCCTGGACGCCACGGCGGCACCCGACTGGTCCGCCGTCGTCAAGGTCATCGAGTCCGCACCCGTGGGTGCGGACGGCTGGATCCGCGCCCACGGTTGGGACGAGGTGGTCCTGGGTGCGGCGAACGGCCAGTTGCTCGACGCGCGGCCCGGGACGCCGGTGGTGGCGTTCGACCAAACCGGCCACCAACTGCTGGCGAACAGGGAAACGCTCCGGCTGGCGGGAGTCAGTGCGGCCACCGCGGACGTGGACGGCGGTGTGGTGGTCCGGGCGTCGGACGGCAGCCCCACCGGGTTGTTCCAGGACGGGGCCATGGAACTCATCTCCCGTGCCCTGCCGCCGGTGCCGGAGGAAACCCTGCGGCCCGCATTGCTGCGCTTCCAGGAACACTTGCACTCGTTGGGCATCACGTCCCTCACCGATCCCGGACTCGGTCCCGCCAGTGCCGGACTCATGGACGGGGCAGGCTCGACGGCGGCCCTGGGCTTATTGGGCGACCTCGCCGCGGCGGGGCTGCTCACCCTGCGGATCAACGTCCTGATGCTGTTCGCGGGGACGGGCGGTGCTACCGCCCAAGCGGTGGAAGAAGGCCTGGGCAGCGGCCTGGCCGATGCCTATTCTGCCAGGGGAATCGACCCCCGCCAGTTGCGGATAGCCGGCGTGAAAGTCTTCGCCGACGGTATTCCGCGCAGCGGTACGGCCTGGATGACCGAACCCTACGGAAAGGCCTGCACGCACGGACGCCTGGTGATCCAGGGCGGCACCGACTCCGAGAGGGTAGCCGAACTGCACCGGATCCTGCGCCTGATCGACACGGCAGGCCTGCAAGCCGGCATCCATGCCACGGGCGACGCCGCTACCGGCGCCGCAGTGGAAGCCATCCTCGCCGCGGGCAACCGTGCCGGGGATGCCAGGCACTACGTCATCCATGGGTCCTTCAGCGACTTCGGCACCCTCTCCACCATGGCGGACAACGGTATCGGCTACAGCACCAACCCGCTGATCCGGTCCGAGGCGGGGGACATCATGCGCACCGTCCTGGGTGAGGAACGCTTTACCCGCCACCAACCCCTCCGCTCTGCGCTCCATGCCGGCGTGCAGTTCAACCTGGCCTCGGATGCGCCCGTGACCAGCCCCGACTGGCGGCGCACCATCGTGGCCGCCGTTCGAAGGGGAACGGCTTCCACCCCCGGCGATCCTGCCGACCCCGAACGGATCACCGGACTGCAGGCCCTTGCCTCCATGACCGGCAAAGCGGCGTGGCAGGACCACGCAGAACATTTCAAAGGCTCGCTGTTGCAGGGAATGGCAGCAGACCTTTGCCTCTTGTCCCGTCCCTGGCCGGACGACGAGGAGATCGAAGCGCTCCTCCACGCCCGGACCAGGCTCACTGTGGCGGGCGGACGCATCGTCCACCAGTCCACCACCCCAGATACCGCTTCTGAGCAATTCTCCAGTTCTTCCAACCGTTCGTAACCCAAGGAGCATCCCCATGAAACGCACTCTTCCGTTGGCTTTGGCCGCCCTGCTCTCCATGTCCCTGGCTGCCTGTGGCACCTCGTCCGGTCCATCGGCAACCGCTGCGGCCAATGGCACCGCCACCCTCAAGGTAGGGACCATCGGCATTGGTTCCGACGCCGGGATCAAGCTCGCCATCGACAAGGGCTATTTCAAGGAACAGGGGCTCAACGTGGAGCTCTCTGTCATTGCCAACCCGCCCGCCGGCATTGCGGCAGCCCAAAGCGGCCAGCTGGACCTCACCTACACGCCTTCCATCCCGATGCTCAACGCCCTGAGCCAGAATGTGCCGCTCAAGGTGGTGGCTGCCGCCGATGGCTACAAGGACGGAGCCAGCGAAGGCGCCGAGCTGAACCGCGTGGATGACACCGGCCTCCTGGTCCAGAAGGCCTCCGGCATTTCCCGGCCCAAGGACCTGGAAGGCAAGAACGTCAGCGTACCGGCGCGCAAGGCCCAGCTTGAAGTTACGGTCAGCAAGCTCATCAAGGACGACGGCGGCGACCCCGCCAAAGTGAACTGGATGGTCCTTGATCCCTCCTCCGCGCTCCAGTCCTTGAACTCCGGCCGGGTTGACGCAGCCTCCCTCGTCGCGCCGTTTACCTCCAAGGCCGTCTCCGAGGGCAACCGCCTCCTGGCCTCACCCGGTGTCAAGTTCTTCGAGGAAGGGGCAATCGGGCTCTGGGTTTCCGGCGCGAACACCGTCAAGGGCAAGCAGAAGGCCCTGGAAGGCTTCAAGACCGCCATCTACAAGGCCAACGCCTACGCCAACGGCCACACGGACGAAGCCCAGCAGCTCAGCGCGGAGATCACCAAGACTCCCTTGGACGTGGTGAAGTCCGGAGCCGTCAACTACTGGCCGGAGGAGGTCCGCATCGAGGACATCGAGCGTGCCAACACCAACCTTGCCGACCTCGGCTTCCTCAGCGCCCCGGTGAAGCTGCCGGGCGACCTCATCTTTGGAAAGTAGGCCCGGCGTGGCAACGGGAGAATCACCATGAAAACGTCAATGCGGCCACTGGCCTACAGCGCGGCCGGAATTGCGGCAGCCCTGGTTGTGTGGCAAGTCCTGGCAACGGCCAAGGTGGCCGGCAACGCTTTGCCGCCGGCCACTACGGTCTTCGGAATGCTGGCAGGGATACTCGGCACGGGAACCTTCTGGTCCGCCCTCGGGTCAACGGTGGGGATAGCACTCTTCGCCCTTGCTGTCTCAGCCGTCGCCGGCGTCATCCTCGGACTGCTCGTGGGCAGCTTCGAGACCATCCGCTACGCCACCCTGGCGGTCCTCGAATTCCTCAAACCCGTGCCGCCGATCGTCGTCCTGCCGCTGGCTGTGCTGGTCCTGGGGCCCACGGCCCAGATGTCCCTGTTCCTGGTGGTGTTCGGCTGCTTCCTGCCGATCGTCATGCAGACCGTCGATGGGGTGCAGGGCACCGATCCCGTGGCCCGCGATACCGCCCGCAGCTACGGAATGTCCGGAGCCGAAATCCTCTTCCGCGTGGTCCTGCCCAGCGCCTTGCCCTATATCGGAACGGCCATGCGCGTAGCGGCTCCTGCAGCCCTGGTGGTCACGGTGGTGGCAGGGCTGCTTGGCGGTGGCCCGGGCCTGGGCCAGAGCATCTACCAGGCCCAGGCCGGCGGGGACTACGCCACGCTGTACGCGCTGGTGATCGTCCTGGGCATCCTCGGCCTGTTGTTCCAAGGTGCCACCAGGCTGGCGGAACGCCGGGTCCTGCACTGGCATGAGTCCTACCGGGAAGTGGTGCCCTGATGAAATCCCTGACCGTTCGAAACTGGTTGATCGGAGCGGGCACTCCGGTGCTCCTGCTGCTGGCATGGTGGTTCCTGTCCGCCGGCTCCATCGACCCCTTCTTCCCGCCACTGCAGGACATCCTGGTGCGGTTCCAACAGCTGTGGCTCTTTGACCACTTCCAGTCGGACGTCCTGCTGAGCCTGGGCAACCTGTTCGTCGGCTTCGTGATTGCGGCCGCGGGCGGGGTTGCCTTGGGTTTTGCCACGGCGCTGGTCCCGCAAGTGCGCTGGATGATGGATCCCCTGATCCACTTCCTGCGGGGCATTCCGCCCGTCGCCCTGGTACCGATCTTCATTTCGCTGATCGGCTTCGGTACCCAGATGCGCGTCACCAGCATCGCGTTGGCCGCAATGTTCCCCACCATGATCGCCACCGTGGACGGCATCCGGGGGGTGGGGAGCGACCTGAAGGATGTGGCCCGAGTGTACCGGCTAACCCGCAAGGAGAGGCTGGTCAACGTCCTCCTGCCCGCAGCCGCACCGCAGATCTTCTCCGGACTCCAGGTGAGCCTGCAAGTGGCGTTCATCGTCATGATCGCCAGCGAAATGCTGGGCAGCTCCCAAGGCATCGGGGCCATGACGCTGTTGGCCCAGCAAAGCTTCATGACCGCCGATATGTGGGCCGGAATCCTGCTCCTGGGCGTCATCGGGTTCGTGGTCAACGTGGTCTTTGCGCTCGTCAAGCGCAAGGTCCTGTCCTGGTACATCGGTTCCCGGGCCATGGCGCGTGCCGCATGAGCAACCGGCAGTCACCAACGCTTCCCCTCCAGATCAGAAAGTCAGCCATGCAGCAGCAACCAGAAGCCACCCGGCAACCAGAAGCAAGCCAGCAGCACAAAGCCTCCGCTGTGCCACGGCTGGACGTTTCCCACCTCGCCAAGACCTACGGCAGCGGCGAGAAGGCCCGCACGGTCATCGAAGACCTCACCTTCACGGTGGATGCCGGCGAGATCGTCTGCATCGTCGGTCCCTCGGGCGTCGGGAAAACGACGCTGCTCAAGTGCTTGGCCGGCCTGCACCCCGCCAGCAGCGGCCGGGCCGCCATCGATGGACGGACCATCAGCGGGCCGCCACCGGAAATGGCCTTGGTGTTCCAGGACTACAACCGTTCGCTCATGCCCTGGTTGACCGTCCGCAAGAACCTCGTGCTGCCGTTGAAGCACCTCAAGCTGCCCGCAGCGGAACTGAAGGAGCGCTGCGACAGTGCGCTGGCCGCCGTCGGGCTTTCCCACGCCCACAACCAGTACCCGTGGCAATTGTCCGGAGGCATGCAGCAGCGCGTGGCCATTGCCAGGGCACTGGCCTACCGCCCGGAGATCCTCATCATGGATGAACCGTTCGCCTCGGTGGACGCACAAACCCGGTTCGACCTTGAAGACCTGTGCCTGACCATCCGCCGGGATTTCAACATGACCATCCTGGTTGTCACCCACGACATCGACGAGGCCGTGTACCTCGCCGACCGGGTAGTGGTCCTCGGGTCCCGCCCGGCGCGGGTGCACCGGATCGTCGACGTCGACCTCCCGGCTCCGCGCGACCAGATCAGCACGCGTTCGCTGCCGGCCTTCGCCCGGCAACGCACCGAGGTGCTGTCCATGATCAAGAGGCCCGCATGAGGGCCGCCACCCAGGAGGGAACGCGGCGCCGGCCCAATGTGCTGTTCTTCATCGCGGACCAGCTGAGGGCGGACCACCTGGGCTTCGGCGGGAACAGCACGGTCCGCACGCCCAACCTCGATGCGCTCGCGGCCAGGAGCATGGTGTTCACGAATGCGACGGTGGCCAACCCTACGTGCATGCCCAACCGGGCCAGCCTCATGACCGGGCGCTGGCCATCGGCCCACGGAACGCGCTGCAACGGCATCACCCTGGACCCCCTGACGCAAACCGTGCCGGGATCGCTGGCCTCCGGGGGATACCGGACCATCGGCGTCGGCAAACTCCACCACCAGAACATGGGATGGGAGTTTGAACCGCACCAGGCCGAGGAAATCCGCCGGACGGATCCATTGCTCCTGGACAAGGCGGTGGGCGACGCCCGCGCCCGCAGCCTGGCGCCGGGCTGGGACCAGTGGGAAAACCGGGAAGCCCATGATGGGCGTTTCATCCCCCTGCCCGCGGACTACTACGGCTACCAGCACGTTGACCTGGTGATCGGCCATGGGGACCGTCCCGGCGGGCACTATGTGCATTGGGCGCGGGAACGCGGCGTGGACCCGGAGGCATTGGGCGGTCCCGAACGGTCCGCCAGCACCTTTACCGGCTGGGACCAGGTGTACCAAACGGCCATTCCCGCCGACGCCCATCCCACGAGCTACGTCAGCGAGAAGGCCATTGAGCACCTCAAGGACGCGGCGGGCCAGGACCAGCCCTTCTTCATGTTCGTTTCCTTTCCGGACCCGCACCACCCCTTCTCCCCGCCGGAGGGGTACTCGGACCTGTACCATCCCGTGGATATGCCGTTGCCGTTGGGCTTCGATCAGGACCACACACGCTCACCGGGCCACATCCGGACCATGATCGAGCACCGGGGCACGCCGAACCCCGATCCCACCATGACCTGGGCCGCCACTGCCGAGCAGTACAGGCATGCCGCGGCCGCCCAGTACGGCCTGATCACCCTGATGGACGAGCACATTGGCCGGATCCTGGACGAACTCGAACGGCAGGGCCTGGCCGAGGACACCATCATCGTCTTCACGAGCGACCACGGCGACTTGTTCGGCGACCACGGGCTAATGCTGAAGCACTTTGTCCACTACCGCGCGGTGACCAATGTTCCGCTGGTGGTGCACGTTCCAGGAGCTGCCACCGGCCGCTCGGACGCCCTGGTTTCCAGCGCGGACCTGGCGCCCACCCTGCTCGAACTCACGGGGTCAACGGGCTTTCGGGGAATCCAGGGCCGTTCGTTGGCGCCGTTGCTGAGCGGCAGCGTCCACCGGCACCGGGACGCATTGCTGGTGGAGGAAGAACAGCCGTTCGGCCTGGACGGATTGCCCGGCCCTGTGCGGATGCGGACAGTGATCACCGAACAGGGCCGCCTTACGCGCTACTTTGGCACGGACCTCGTGGAACTCTATGATCACCGCTCTGATCCTGGAGAGCTGGTGAACGTCGCCGGTGATCCTTCCGCCGCGGAGCTGGAGGCCTGCCTGGTGAAAACCATGATGGAGGAGATGGCGGCACTGGCCGATGAAGGGACGGCGCCTACCGCAGCTGCCTAGAGGTAAACCGCCGGAAAGGTTCGACGGCGGCAACGGAACCTCAGTGGCTGCTGCGGTAGCCGGTGGGGGAGTTCCCAAAGGCCGCGCGGAAGATCCGGCTGAAGTGGGCCGCATCGGTGAACCCCCACCGGGCTGCGATGGTGGTCACGGCCCGGTCTGCCAGCACCGGGTCCAGCAGGTCCCTCCGGCAGCGTTCCAGGCGGCGCTGCCGGATTGAGGCAGCAACGGTGGTCCCGATTTCCTGGAACAGGTCATGCAGGTGCCGCGTGGAGATGTAGTGGGCCGCGGCGATGGTTCCGGGGGAGAGGCCCGGATCGCCGAGGTTGGCTTCGATGTAGTCGTGGATCCTGCCGAGGAGGAGCAGGTGCGGATCGCGGCCCGTTTCAATCAGCTGGTCCAACTCGCCATTGAAAAGGGTGGTCACCAAGTCGAGGGCGTTGTGGACCAGGCGCAGTCCATTGGTCCCGGACAGCGCCTCCAGGTTGTCCGCGAGCCGGACCAGGAAGGGGCTGATCAGTTCGCCCAGGCCTTCATCGCCGGGGATCCGCAAGGCTGTCACATGGCCCATGGCTTCGGCCGGCAAGTCCAGCAGGACGTGCGGGAACATCAGCACCAAAGTGCGGAAGTCGTCGTCGAACGTCAACTGGTAAGGACGGGAGGTGTCGTAGATGGAAAGGTCGCCCGGGTTGAGCACCGCCTCGCGCTCATCCTGGACCAAGCGGCCGGTACCGGAGAGTTGGATGCTGAGCTTGAAGTAGCGTCCCGTGGAACCGGCGATCAGCTCGGGGGTCCGCAGGACGGTGTGGGGCCCGGCGGTGACTTCCACCACGGAGATTTGGCCGAGGACCCTGGCACGCATGGTTCCGTGGAAGGCGGCCCCGCGCGGTCCCTTGGCCAGCAAGGGCACGAAGGAGGCGGAAATGGCCCGGCTCCATTCCTGGAACGAATCCGCGACGATGGTTTGCACGGTAGCTGGCCCGGTATCAGCCGCGACGGTCATCAAGCTCCCTTTCAATGGCCCGCCGTGCCGCTGGGTACCGGCAAGGGATGCCGCAGACCGGACGTGAGCTTGCCCACGATTCTACACCGCGGCCCTGCGGCACAGCGGCGTGCGTGGACAGACAACCACCTTGCCGTGTGAGACAAGTCACGCGCAGCCTGTCCGGTGGAAGATTGCGGAATGACCCACACCTACCGCGCCATCTCCCGCGGTATCGAGGCAGGAGCACACTTATGAGCGTGGACAATCCCGTGAAAGGCCGGACCGCCGGGTCCGTCACCACCAAGAGGCGTCTGGGCGTTCCGGCCGTGACGTTCATGATCATCGCGGCGTCGGCGCCGCTCACCGTCCTGGCCGGTGGCGTGACCACCACGTTCGCGGTGACGGGCGTTACCGGCGTGCCGTTGTCCTTCCTCATCCTCGGCGGGATCCTGGCCCTCTTCGCCGTGGGGTACGCCGCCATGAGCCGCTACGTCACCAATGCCGGGGCCTTCTACGCCTACATTGCCCAAGGCATCTCCCGGCCCGCCGGGGTCGGGGCCTCGCTTGTTGCGCTGATGGCCTACAACCTGATGCAGGTGGGCATCTACGGACTCTTCGGCTTCACGGTGTCCTCGCTGCTCTCCGCACGCCTTGGCGTTACTGTTCCCTGGTGGATTCCCGTGCTGGTCTGCATCGCGATCGTCGGCTGGCTGGGTGTCAACCGCGTGGACCTTTCCGCCAAGGTCCTGGGCATTCTGGTGGCCCTGGAATTCCTGGTGGTCATTGTCTACGACATCATGAGCCTGGCCGTGGCCCCCGAAGGCGTCACCGCGGCGACCTTCAGCCCGGAAAGCCTGTTCGTTCCGGGCATCGGAGCGGTGCTTTCCTTTGGCATTGCGGCGTTCATGGGCTTCGAATCGGCAGCCATCTACGGCGAGGAATCCAAGGACCCCAAGCGCACCGTTGCCCGGGCCACCTTTGCCGCCGTCGCCATCATCGCTCTCTTCTACGCTGTGTCCGCGTGGGCCATGACCGTGGGAGCGGGACCGTCCGCCGTCGTCGAGGCCGCCACCACCAGCGGCCCGGACATGATCTTCTCCTTCCTGGGAACCAACGGCGGCGTCCTCCTCAGCGACATCGCGCAGGTCCTCTTCGTCACGAGCCTTTTCGCCGCCTTGGTGAGCTTCCACAACGCCGTCGCCCGCTACTTCTTCTCCCTGGGCCGCGAGCAGGTCATTCCCGCAGCACTCGCCGCGGTCCGTCCCGGCAGCGGGGCACCCTTTGCCGGTTCGCTGGCGCAGACGCTGATCGCCGTCGTCGTGACCGTTGCCTTCGCCATCGCCGGGAGCGGTTCCGAACTCGCGGAACTGTACCCCGTGCTCACCATGTTCACCTGGCTGACCAACAGCGGAGCGATGGGGCTGGTGCTGCTCATGACGGTCGTTTCCCTCGCCGTGATCGGTTTTTTCCGCAAGGAATCACACGGCGCCAGCCTGTGGGTCCGCGTGGTGGCACCGGCCCTCGGCTTCATCCTGCTGGCGGTTGTTTTCGTACTGATCCTGGCCAACTTCAACGTCCTCCTGGGACAAACTGAGTCCACCGCTGCCACCTTTGTCCTGCCGCTGGTGGTGCTGCTCCCGGGAGTGGTTGGCATTATCTGGGGCTTGCGGCTGCGGCGCTCGCGGCCGGCGCTCTACGCCCGGATCGGCCACGGTTCGGAAAGCTAAAATAACGCAGCTCGGAAAGCTGAAATAACGCAGCTCGGAAAGCTGAAACAACGCAGCAAAAAGGCGTCCCGGCAGATCCTGCCGGGACGCGTTCTGCTTTTAGAGTGCGTTCTGCTTTTAGTGTGCGGGGTCCAGTCCGGGGCTGTGGTGGCTGACGCTGATCAGCCGGCCATGGGCGCCGAACGTGAAGTGGACGGGTTCCACCCCGGATTCGTCCCAGCCGAAGAGGCTCCCATGGGAGCGGATGGCGTTGATGTCGCGGTGGTCGGCGATGGTTACCGATCCGCACGGAATCACCTTCTCGCGCCACGTGAAGACGTAGATGCCTGGCCTGATGTGGAAGACGGTGTTGGAATCGGTGTCCGCCAGTCCGCGTTCGGGACCCGCCAGGCACTGCCAGGAGTACCAGGTGGGGCTGAGGTAGACGTGTTCGTACGCGTGGACCGGGCTGTAGACCCATTCCACGCGGCGGCCGATCAGGCCGGTGCTTTCCTGGATCGGTTCGCCGCTTGTCGCGTACCCCTCAAGGACGCCGGCCCGGAAATCGTGCTGCACTGCGGTGGTACCGGGAGTGGCCTGTCCCAACAGCGCACCGATATACAGTGCGCGTCCGTTGGCCAGGTCAAGGATGAGGGATACTGCCAGTCCTGGCTCCACCGTGCTGTGCCATTGGGCGTAATAGAGATCCTCGGCCACCAGGAACGCTTCGTACTGCGCAGTGCCGGCTTGTCCCGCGGCCGCCCAGTTCACTTCTTCGTCGTCGAAACTGAAGGTCATGGGGCCGCCGTCGCCATTGACGGTGAGGTGGCGGCCGGCCAGATCCTGGACGGTTGGGGCTTTATTGGCATCGAAGCCGGGGGCCAGGCCGTCCAGGGGCAGCCAGTTGGACGTGTCAAGGAGATTCACGCTCATGGGGTTCCTTCCGAAACTCTGCGGAGGCAGGCCAAACGGTCCTGTCCTCCTACGAGTATTCGAAATCCTTTGGGCCGCGGTCTTGTGTGCTGGGGCACACTCCTTGGCCTGGAGGGAATGACTTCAGGCGAGCTGGCTTTCGATCCGCGCAGCGCTTGCCGCCAGTGCCTTGCCCACCTGGTCCGCGTCCTGGTCCAGGCGGATATAGACGACGGCGATCGCGGCCGGCCGTCCGCCGGGAACGTGGATGGGGGCGGCCAGGGAAGACAACCCGGCAATGACTTCGTCGTGGCTGGTGGCGTAGCCGACGCGCCTGGCTTCGTGTGCTTCAGCCCGGTACGGCACGCCTGGTCCTACCTGCTGCCAGCGTTCCTCGGTCATGGTCGACTGGATGGCGATGCCCGGCGCTCCGGTGCTGATCGGGTGGCGGGTTCCGGGGTGTTGGGCGAGTGCTGCGCCGGATTGGCGGGGTTCCACCGTGACCAGGGTGACGCATTCCTGGTGGTCCCACACGGCAACGAAGGCTGTCATGTGCAGCGTGTTGGCCAGTTGCGTGAGCTCGGGGAGGGCTGCGGCCTGCAGGTTGCGCGAGACGCCGCGGGCCAGGACGGCCAGTCCGGCCCCGGGCTGGACCCGGCCGGAGTCATCACGGAACACGAGCGAGTGGTCCTCCAGCGTGCGCAGGATGCGGTACGCGATGGAGCGGTGCACGCCCAGAGCTTCGGCGAGTTCGGCAATGGTCAGTGGTCGGTCGGCGGCCGCCAGGATCTCCAGTGCGCGGATTCCCCGGGAGAGGGTTTGCGACGGCGGGGCCTGGCTTGGTGCTTCCGTCGGTCCTTTGACGTCGCTGCGGGAACTCATGCCACCAATCCTATGTCCCGGAAGCTCTGTGCTTCCGGTCACAGTGTGTAGTACAGTTTCCTAACTGACCGTTCTGTCGGTTAATGCAAGCCGCACGCCGACGAGCCACTTACACCCACTGGAGTTCCAATGACCGCAACTTCCTCTGTCGACTCCCTGTCAGGTCCCAGCAGTAAGCGCGAAGAGCGCCGCGTCCTGGCCGGGACCCTGGTAGGCACCACCATTGAGTGGTACGACTTCTTCATCTTTGCCCAGCTCACGGCCACCCTGCTGTCGCCGCTGTTCCTGACGCCGCTGGAGAAGTCCAACCCCGGAGTCGCGCAGATCCTCTCCTTCGCCACCATCGGGATCAGTTTCCTGTTCCGCCCCCTCGGGGCAACCATTGCCGGTCACTTGGGTGACAGGGTGGGACGCAAGGCCGTCCTGGTCATGACGTTGGTGATGATGGGTGCCGCGACGGCCCTCATCGGCTTGCTGCCTACGTACGAAACCATCGGCTTGTGGGCTCCCGTGCTCCTGATTTTCCTGCGCGTCGTCCAGGGATTCTCCGCCGGTGGTGAATGGGGCGGCGCGGCCCTCATGGCCGTGGAGCACGCACCGATCACCAAGCGCGGGCTGTTCGGAGCCTACCCGCAGATTGGCGTACCGATCGGCATGATCCTCGCTACCGGCCTGCTGTTCTTCCTGCAGTCCGGCATGTCCAAGGAAGACTTCGCTGCTTGGGGCTGGCGCGTTCCGTTCCTGCTCTCCGTAGTGCTGATCGTGGTGGGGTACCTCATCCGCCGTGCGGTCGGCGAAAGCCCGGTGTTCAAGGAGATTGCCCAGCGCAAGGCCGAAAGCAAGGCTCCCCTCGGTGAGCTCTTCCGCCACAACACCAAGGAAGTAGTCCTCGCGGCCCTGATCTTCATCGCCAACAACGCCGCAGGCTACCTGCTGATCGCGTTCTTCATCTCTTACGCCACCAAGGCCTTGAAGATGCCCACGCCGCAGATCCTCCTTGCCACCACCATCGCCTCCTTCGGTTGGCTCATCTTCACCATGGTGGGCGGTTGGCTTTCGGACAAGATCGGCCGGGTGAAGACGTTCCTCCTGGGCTATGCCTTGGTGTTTGCCTGGATGATTCCGCTGTTCGCGCTCATCGACAGCAAGGACATCGTGCTGTACGGCTTGGCCCTCTTCGTCCTGACCATCGGCCTTGGACTGTCCTACGGGCCCATGTCCGCCATGTACGCCGAGATGTTCCCGCCGCAGGTCCGCTACTCCGGCATCTCCATCGGCTATGCCCTCGGCGCGATCCTCGGCGGTGCGTTCGCCCCGACCATTGCGCAGGCGCTGCTTGACCAGACCAAGTGGTCCGGTTCGGTGGGCATCTACATCATGGCCCTCTGCGTCATCTCCGCCGTAGGAGTGATCCTGGCCAAGGAAACCAAGGGCCGTCCGCTCGGCTTCAGCACACACCACTAGCCAAAACCAGCAAAAGAAGGGGCGCAGCCGACACACCGGCTGCGCCCCCTTCCTGCGTTGCTAGGAATGCCCTTCCGCGCTCTTCAGCAGTTCCATGACATCCTCGTCCGTCAATTGCTCGAAATGCCGATAAAAAGCGCCCACGGCGTGAAACTTGCCCGGGATGTGCAGGCTGAACACGGCGTCGCACACCCAGGACAGCGACGTTGATGCTTCGAGCGACGCCACGGGGACTGCGGCGACGACGGTGGAGGCACCTGCCGCGCGGACGGACTCGACGGCGGCCCGCATAGTGGCTCCCGTGGCCAGGCCGTCGTCCACCAGGATGACGCTCTTGCCGCGCAGATGATGGTTGATGCCCGGATACCCTGCGGCACGACGACTGAGCTCAGCGCGTTCGGCGGCCTCCACTGCATCGAGGGAGGACTCGGCCATGCCCCGGGCCAGGAGCAGCGACTTCAGTTGCCTGTTGACGATCCGGACAACGTCCCCCTGGCGCCAGGCGAGGGCTCCAAAGGCCGTCTCATCCCGGCCGGGGATGCCGAGCTTCCGCACCAGGACGGCGCCAAAAGGAAGATACAGTTCGGCTGCCGCGGCCGCTGCGATGGGTACGCCGCCGCGGGCAAGGCCCAGCACCACGGTGTCCGGCCGTTCCCTGAACTGGGGGAGTCCCTGGGCCAGGCGTTGCCCGGCCTCAGCCCGGTCCCTGAAACGCATGCCCATTTGCTCCCATTCCCATCTTGTCCGGCGCTGGTTCAAGCCTACAGTTCATCCTTGCCCGGGGGTTGTCACACTGGAAGCATGGCCTTGTGAACAAGCCCATCGGTTATTGGATCAAACGGCTCGATGCCGCACTTGAAGTGCAGTTGGACAGTACGCTTGCGCGGGTCAAGCTGAGCCGGCGCCAGTGGCAAACGCTCAGTGCCTTGTCCGAGGCGACCATGAAGCCGGACGAACTGCACCAGGTCCTGAGCCCGTTCTGGGGTACGGACCTCCGGTTGCGGGAACGGGAGCTCGCCTCGCTGGTTGGCCGGGGATTGATCACCATGATCGATGACAGGCTCACCCTCAGCGACCGCGGCCGGGAGACCTTCCACCAAGCCCAACGCCTGGTGGAGGAGGCCCGCCTGGATTTATCCATGGGCATCGGCATTGACGAGTACGCCATGGCCGTCAGCGTCCTGGAGCGGATGAGCCTGAACGCTGAGCGGCTGGCCCGGTAGGCCTGTCAGCCAAGCCCTGTCAGGCAAGCCCTGTCAGGCGCCGAGGAACTGCACGGCGGCTTCCTTGAACGCGCGGCTGGTGATGACGTTGGTGTGGGTCCGCCCCGGAACCACCAGGGTTTCCACCGTGGCGCCGCGCTTCCGCGCCAGTTCTGCCAGTTGGGGCATGCTGGCCGCCCGCTCATCCTTTTCGCCGGCTACGAGCAGGAGCGGGACGTGGGGTGCGGCCTCGGCAGGATCGAAGGGTTCGCCTTTGATGGCCTCGATGAGGGACAACATGGCGAAGAGATTGTTGCTTGGCAGCAGCCGCGCCATTTTCAGCAATCCGTCCGTGGACTGGTCTGTAATCGGCGTGCCGTCGGCCAGGTACCGCTGGGCCGCCGCGAGGTCGAAAGCGGCGAGCGGGTCGGCGGCGCTCGGCCCGCCCAGCACCACACGGTGCACCAGGTCCGGCTGCGTGGCGGCGAATTCCCACGCCAGCCGCGAACCCAACGAGTATCCAATGATGTCCAAACCGCTGGCCGGGTTCCCGTCCCGCAGCGGCCGCGCTCCGGCGTCGAACACCAGCTGGAGGAGGTCGGCGCGGATGCGGCTGGGCGTGTACGAATCCAGGTCCTCGGGGGAGTGGCTGCGGCCGTGGCCGGGCAGGTCAACGGTGATGACCCGCCGGCCTGCCTCCTGGAGGGTGGTGATCCAGCCGCTGTCGCCCCAGTTCAGCTTGCTGGAGGAGGAGAATCCGTGGATCAACAGCACGGGGCGCAGCCCGGCATCCGTGGCAGGTTCATGGACTTCGACGAACAATTCGGGATCAGTGCCCTCAACGGTGTGCCGCTGTTCCACTGTGTGCCTGCCGGTCATCATGTCAGTCCTCATCGAGTACGGCGCTCAGGCGGACCCGGCGCTTGGGTGCTTCGTCCTTCGGAACAGTGCCCACGATCCCGGCGGTGTCATCCGGTACCTCGAACACAATCAGCGGCTCGCCGACGTTGATGGTCCCACCCGGCTCGCCGTGAGTACGCACCACTTTACCCGCCTGCGGGCTGGGCAACTCGAGGGCGGACTTGCTGGTTTCCACCTCCACCAGGGGTTGGTTCCGTTCCACCTGCTGGCCCGGTTCCACGAGCCATTCCAGGACGGTTGCTTCGATGAGGCCCTCGCCGAGGTCGGGGAGAGGGAAGGAAATTTCAGCCACGGCGGTACTCCAGTACGCGTTGGATCCCATAGAGGATGCGGTCGATGGTGGGAAGGTATTCGTCCTCCAGGTCGCCGGAGGGGTAGGGCACGTCGAAGCCGGTGACGCGCTCCACGGGCGACTTCAAGGTGTTGAAGCAATGCTGGGTGATGAGTTGGGCGACTTCGGCGCCAAGGCCTGAGGTCAGCGGCGCTTCATGGACGACGACGGCGCGACGCGTCTTCGCGACGGACCTCGCCAGGGCTTCGGCATCGATGGGCTTGAGCCACCGCAGGTCCAGGACTTCCACGTCGATCCCGTCTTCGGCGGCCAGTTCGGCCACCTGCAGGCAGCGGGCCACCATGGCGCCCCAGGCCACGAGCGTCACGTGCCGGCCCTGCCTCGCCACGCGCGCGCCGGTGAGGCTGCCGCCGTCGTTCGCCTCTTCGGCGGGAACCGCCGTGGTGACGTCGACGGGTCCTTTCTGCCAGTAGCGGGACTTCGGTTCCATGAAGATCACCGGGTCCGGCCGGGAAGCGGCGTACTTGAGCAGGTGGTAGGCGTCGTGCGGGGTGGACGGTGAGACCACCTTGAGGCCCGGGACGTGCGCGAACAGGGCTTCGAGGCTTTCGCCGTGGTGCTCCGGGGCGCGGATGCCGCCGAAGCTGGGAACGCGCAGCGTGATGGGCATGGGCAACGTGCCGCGGCTGCGGTAGTTCATCCGGGCGATCTGGCAGACGATCTGGTTGATGGCCGGGTAGGCGAAGCCATCGAACTGGACCTCGGGGATGGGATGGAAGCCGGCCATGGCCAAGCCGACGGACATGCCGAGGATGCCGGACTCGGCCAGCGGGGTATCGAACACGCGGTCTTCGCCGTGCTTGGCCTGCAGGCCGTCGGTGATCCGGAAAACGCCGCCCAGCTTGCCGCAGTCCTCGCCGAAGATGACGGCCTTCGGATCCTCCGCAAGGACGTCGTCCAAGGCCCGGTTGAGGGCCTGCTGCATGGACAACTGCCCAACACGGGTCCTGGTTTCGGTGAGCGTCTCAGACATGGTCGGACTCCTTCCGCCACGCGGTGGCCTGGGATTGCAGGGCGGGGGTGGGTTCCTGGAAGACCAGGCTGAACATTTCAGCGCCGGGGCGGGGGCCGAGCGCTTCGATGCCGGCTCGGATGGCCTCTTCTTCTTCCTCTGCCTGGCGCTGGGCCAGGTCGAAGAAGGACTGGTCTGCCAGGCCGTCTGCCAGCAGTTGCTGCCGGAAGCGCGCCAGGGGATCTTCGCCGGCATCCAGCCGTTCCTCGTCCAGCGTGCGGTAGCGGCCGGGATCGTCAGCGGTGGAGTGCGGACCGCGGCGGTAGGTCATGGCTTCCATCACCACCGGGCCGTTGCCCGCCCGGCAGTGGGCCAAGGCCGAACGGGTGGCCTCGTGGACCGCTACGACGTCGTTCCCGTCCACCTGCAGCGACGGCATCCCGTACCCGGCAGCGCGTGCGGCCACGGAACCACCGGCAACCTGGCGCTCCGTCGGCACGGAAATGGCCCAGCCGTTGTTCTGGATGAAGAAGACCACCGGGGCCTTCATGACCGCGGCAAAGTTCATGGCCTCGTGGACGTCGCCTTGGGAGGAAGCGCCGTCGCCAAAGTAGGTAAGGGCAACGCCCATTTCCCCGGACAGCGTCTGGCCGTGCGCCCACCCCACGGCGTGCAGGACAGAACCGGCAACAACTGCCTGGATGGGCGCGAAGCGCGACTCCAGCGGGTTGTACATTCCGCCGTGCCAGGTGGCCTTGTGGGTGGACATGTAGCCCACCATGTCCAGGCCCATGGCCCGGGCCACACCCATCTCGCGGTAGGTGGGGAACACGAAGTCCCGGCTTCGATCCAGGGCGTACCCGCTCCCAACCTGGGCAGCTTCCTGGCCCAGTTCCGGAGCGTAGCCGGGGATGATGCCCTGGCGCTGCCAGGCGACGGCGGCGGTATCCAGGTGGCGGACAGCGGCCATGAGTGTGTACAGCTCCCGCAACTGGTGGTGCGTGAGCGGAGCCTCGTCTCCTTCGACGGCGGCAAGCACTGGTGTGGTTGTCATGGCTGTGACACTAGTCACCCGGATGTGGGGTGCGCAATCAGCTAAGTTTCGGCCAAACAACTTGTACAAAATGGATACAAAAAGAGGCTCTCTGCAGGACAAACTGCAAAGAGCCTCTTGGTTTGATATGGCAAGCCGCTACCTGGCGGAGTGGCCCACCCTTCCTGCCTTCGCGCGGGCGTTGAGGTAGCAGCCGAGCGCGATCACCAGGATCAACACCGTGGTGCCGAACAGTTGGCCGGCGCTCTCCGGGTTGGCGAAGCCCACCGCAAAGATGATGCCCAAAAGGACCAGCCCCAGGATGGTCAGCGCCGGGAAACCCTTCATGCGCAGGGGAAGTTCCGTGCCGTCGCGGTCGGCCCGGCGGCGCAGGATGAGCTGGGAAACCAGCGCGGTACCCCACACCACCAGGCAGGTGGAGCCCACCAGGTTCAGGAGGGCCGGCAGGACCTTGTCCGGGAACAGCAGTTCAAGCACCGTGGCGATGAAACCGAAGGCGACCGAAATGACGACGGCGGCAACCGGCACCTTGGAGCCGCTGAGCCGCGACAGGAAGCGCGGCGCTTCCCCGCGCTCGGAGAGGGAGAACACCATGCGGGACGCGCCGTAGAGGTTGGCGTTCAGCGCTGACAGCAGGGCAACAACGGCAACGAGGGTGATGGCTGCTCCAGCACCCGGGATTCCCGCGAGGTCCAGTACGCCGGCAAACGGAGCCTTCAGGCCGTCCGAGCCCACCGGGAGGATCGCTGCGATAACAAACACCGAGCCAATGTAGAACACCAGGATCCGCCACACCACGGTCCGGATGGCCTTGCCGACGCTGTGGGCGGGGTTCTCCGTTTCGGCTGCGGCGACGCTGACGATTTCGGTCCCGCCAAAGGCGAAGATGACCACGAAGAGGGCTGCCGCGATTCCGCCAATGCCGTTGGGTGCGAAGTCCCCAAAAGCCGAAAGGCCAGGTGAGGGGACATTCGGCAGCCAACCGAAGAGGAGCGCTGCACCGATCAGGAGGAAAATGACGATTGCGGCCACCTTGAGGATGGCGAACCAGAACTCGAATTCACCGAAGTTGCGCACGCCCACCAGGTTGATGCCGGTGAAGACCACCATGAAGACCAATGCGAGGACCCATACCGGGATGACCGGCCAGACGGAGAAGAGGAGTCCCGCAGCGCCTAGGGCTTCGGCCGCAATCACCACCACCAGCTGCAGCCACCACAGCCAACCGATGGTGCCGCCGGCGGTCTTGCCCATGGCCTTCTCGGCGTAGACGGAGAAGGCGCCGCTGTTGGGGTTGGCTGCCGCCATCTCGCCGAGGGCCCACATCACCAGGATGATCAGGGTCCCTGCCACGAGATAGGAAATCAGGACCGCTGGACCCGCTGCCTGGACGCCTGCGCCCGAGCCGAGGAAAAGGCCTGCGCCGATCGCGCTGCCCAGGCCCATCATGGTGAGCTGGCGTGGCTTGAGGGAGTGGCCGAGGCCGGATTTCGATGCAGGAGCCGCGATGGACTTCGTTGTCATACGTGTCTACCTTCTATGGATTTCATACGGGCGGTGGCGTGCCTGCTTTGTGGGCTGGGCGCGCGGGGCGTCGACGACGCAGCAAGAGCCGTGGAATAATTCTCGCAGTTTGTAAGATACATCACTTTTTGCTGTGGCGAAGTGATGGGTAAGGCTCCCCGGGGACAGGAACTTTGATGCTGGTCGATGCTCTTGATGCAAAAATTGTACGTTTCTTCACGGATTCGCCGCGATCCTCCGTACTGGAGGCGTCCCGCGTCCTGAAGGTGGCGCGGGCAACGGTGCAATCCCGTATTGACCGCATGATCGAGAACGGCGTCATCGGCTCGTGGGTGCCGCAGCCGGACCCGGCTAACTTCGGATTCCCGGTGGTGGCGTTCTGCTCGGTCACCATTACGCAGGAGATCGGCCATGACGCCATCATCGAAGGCCTCAGTGCCATTCCGGAGATCATCGAAGTCCATACCGTCACCGGTAACTCGGATCTCATGGTCCGGATCGCCGCGCGTTCCAATCCGGACATGCAGCGTGTGCTCGACGCCATGATCGCCACCAAATCGGTGGTCCGGTGTTCCTCTGTGATCGTACTGAACAGCCATATCCAGGGACGCACGCTGCCGCTCATGGAGTCCGCCGCCAAGCCTGTGTGACGGAAAGCATTTTGCCCTTCGCCCTTCGAGTCGTACCATTAGTTCTAGTCAATCTGACTTTAACTAATCCGGAACAGACGGTTCCAGCGGCGACGAAGCGAGGTGAACGCCGTGAACGTCAACTCAGCCAACGTCGCCGAGCGGCGGCTCGCACCGCCGTCGTTGGCCATATCCACGGTGATTTTCGCCCTCAGGCCCAGCGAGAAGACCGGCCGCCCAACGCTGTGGCTGCCGTTGGTGCGCCGGATCCGCGAGCCGTACAAGGACCAGTGGGCCCTGCCCGGCGGACCGTTGGCCCATGACGAATCCCTCCAGGACGCCGCATCCCGCAACCTCCGCGACACCACCGGCCTGGTACCCGAGTACCTCGAGCAGCTGTACGCCTTTGGGGGCTTGCACCGCTCGCCCAGCCAGCGTGTGGTCTCGATCGTTTACTGGGCCCTGGTCCAGCCCACCCAAGCCGCGCTCGCCGACGAATCGGAGAACGTGAAATGGTTCCGGGCGGACCGTTTGGGGGAACTGGCCTTCGACCACAACGCGATTGTGGACTACGCCCTGTGGCGCCTCCGCAACAAAATGGCCTACGGTTCCATCGCCTACCACCTGCTGGGCGAATTCTTCACACTGGCGCAGGTCCGCGAGGTCTACGAGGCCGTCCTGGACCGCCAGCTCGATCCGGCCAACTTCCGCCGGCAAATCAAAGCCACACCGGACATCGAAGAAACCGGTGAATACCTGCAAGGCGGAAAGCACCGTCCGCCACGCCTCTACCGCTTCACCGGCACGCCCGGCCTCGGGCCAGATAACAGGAGTACACCATGAGCAGCGTCAACACTGCCGTCCAGCTGATCACGCGCGAAGAAGCCGAGAACGGCCTCTCCCGTGCCGGAGCCACCTGCAGCCCCGCCCTTGCCAAGGGGCCTTGGGAATACGACCTCGCCGAAGCGCTCGCAGGAGCCCCCGCCTATGGCCCCGGTGCCTCCAGCGGCGACGTGGCCCCGACCGCCACTCCGCGCCAGGGACAGTTGCCCGAAGAGTACAAGCTGGCTTCGGAAGCCGAGCTTGACCAGCGGATCCGCGCCGCCAAGGAGGCCCTGGGGGAGCGCGCCGTGATCCTGGGACACTTCTACCAGCGCGACGAAGTGGTCCAGTACGCGGACTTCGTGGGCGACTCCTTCCAGCTCGCCAACGCCGCCCTGACCAAGCCCGACGCCGAAGCCATCATCTTCTGCGGCGTGCACTTCATGGCCGAAACCGCGGACATCCTCTCCACGCCCGAACAAGCAGTCATCCTGCCCAACCTCGCCGCAGGCTGCTCCATGGCGGACATGGCCGACGAGGACTCCGTAGAGGAATGCTGGGAGCAGCTCGAGGAAATCTTCGGTACGGAAACCGATGCCGATGGCCGCGTGCCGGTCATTCCCGTCACCTACATGAACTCCTCTGCCGCCCTCAAGGCATTCTGCGGACGCAACGGCGGAATCGTCTGCACGTCCTCCAACGCCAAAGTGGTTCTGGAGTGGGCCTTCGAACGCGGCCGGCGCGTGCTGTTCTTCCCCGACCAGCATCTGGGCCGGAACACCGCGAAAGCCCTGGGCGTGCCGCTGGAGCAGATGCCCATGTGGAACCCCCGCAAGGAACTGGGCGGCAACGACGAGCAAACCCTCCTGGACTCCCGCGTGATCCTCTGGCACGGCTTCTGCTCCGTCCACAAGCGCTTCAACGTGGGCCAGATCGAGAAGGCCCGCCAGGACTACCCGGGCGTCAACGTGATCGTGCACCCCGAGTGCCCCATGGAAGTGGTGGACGCAGCCGACTCCGCCGGTTCCACCGACTTCATCAAGAAGGCCATCGCAGCCGCCACCGAACCCACCACGTTCGCCATTGGCACCGAAATCAACATGGTGAACCGGCTCGCGGCGGAAAACCCGCAGCACACCATCTTCTGCCTCGACCCCGTTATTTGCCCGTGCTCCACGATGTACCGCATCCACCCCGGCTACCTGGCCTGGGTGCTTGAAGAACTCGTGGCAGGACGCATCGTCAACCGCATCACGGTGGACGACACCGTGCAGGACAACGCCAAGATCGCCCTTGAGCGCATGTTGGCCGCCAAGCCTGCCTAAACGCGCTGCCTTCAGCAAGGCATAGGAACACCGGGTCACCGGACTAGCCGAATCGAGCCCCACATGACCTCGACACCCCGAACGTCGAGCCTCTCCGGCCCCTCCGCGCCACGGCGACTGGTCGTCGTCGGCAGCGGTATTGCGGGACTTTACGCCGCGTTGCTCGCCGCCGAGGCGGGGACCGACGTCGTCCTGCTCACCAAAGGCGCCCTGGAGGACAGCA
Organism: Paenarthrobacter sp. NPDC018779; assembly: GCF_044391085.1. Classification (NCBI taxonomy): domain Bacteria; kingdom Bacillati; phylum Actinomycetota; class Actinomycetes; order Micrococcales; family Micrococcaceae; genus Paenarthrobacter; species Paenarthrobacter sp. NPDC018779. The sequence continues at coordinate 427,370 of NZ_JBIRZS010000002.1, forward strand.
ACACCTGGTTCGCCCAGGGCGGCATCTCCGCCGTCCTGGACGAACCCGCCCCGGGAGATACCGTGGCGGCCCACATCGCCGATACGCTCAAGGCCGGTGCGGGCCACTGCGATCCGGAAGCTGTCCGGGTGCTGTGCACCGAGGCGCGCCTGGACATGGCCGGCCTGGTGCGCTTCGGCGTGCGTTTTGACCTCGACGACGACGGCGACCCCGCCTTGGGGCTCGAAGCTGCCCACTCCGCACCGCGCATCCTGCACGCCGGTGGCGACGCCACGGGCGCCCGGGTAGCGGAAGCACTCATACGCGCCGTGCTTGCGTTCCAAACCGAGGGCAGGCTGACGGTCATCGGCCACGCGCAGGTCACGGCACTGCTCACCGATGAAGGCCCGTCCGGGCGTACGGTGACAGGCCTCAGTTACCTGTGCGACGGGCGGGAATCCAGGCTCATGGCCGACGCCGTGCTCCTTGCCACCGGGGGCGCCGGGCAACTCTTCGCCCAGACCACCAACCCCTCCGTCGCCACCGCCGACGGCTTGGCCTTGGCCTGGCGTGCAGGTGCTGCGGTGACCGACCTGGAATTCTTCCAGTTCCACCCCACCTGCATGGTTCCTCCTGCCGGAACCCGGGCAGGCGCCGATCCGCTGTTGATTTCCGAAGCCGTCCGCGGCGAAGGCGCCATCCTGGTGGACGTCCACGGCCAGCGGTTCATGGGCGACTACCACCCCGACGCGGAGCTGGCGCCCCGGGACGTCGTCTCGCGCAGCATCGCCCTCCACCTGGCAGCCCTCGGAGACCCCAACGGACACGTCTACCTTGATGCCACCGGGGTGGAGAAGGAGCGGGGCGCCGGCTTCCTCGAGAAGCGTTTCCCCACCATCAGCCAACGGACCCGCCAGGCCGGCATCGACTGGACCAAGGAACCCGTACCCGTGGCACCGGCGGCGCACTACTGGATGGGTGGGGTGGTGACGGACCTGTTCGGCCGCACTACTGTGCCTGGGTTGTACGCTGCCGGGGAGGTTGCTTGTACCGGCGTGCAGGGGGCTAATCGTTTGGCCAGCAACTCTTTGCTTGAGGGGCTCGTGTTTGCGCGGCGTGCTGTGAGTGCGTTTGTGGGGGCGTTCTTGGGGGCGGCTGACGCGATCCCTCTGCGTGCTAACTCGGCCGCGGGCGGCCTCGCTTTTACGCACGCTGCCGGGACCCCGTCAGCCGGCGACGGCTCGTCACCCAAGCCGGCGACAACGGCGCTTTCGGGGCCTCCAGCACCGCTGGGAGGCGCCAGCGATCCTGCGCTAATTGAATCCCTGACGGTGCCCGGCGCCTGGCAGTTTGAGTCGGTGCCCGGGCCTGGGCCGGTTGAGGCTTCGTTTGCTGGGGGTGAGCCGTTTTCGCGGGGTGCCTTGCGGCGGTTGATGACCGCGAATGCCGGCGTGCTTCGCAGCGGGGCCTTGCTTCGGGAAGCTGCAGTGCAGCTTGCTGCCTGGAGTGAAGACGTTCTGCCTCTGGGTGGGGCTGGGTCCTTGGTGGTGGGTGAGCATGAGGATGCGAACCTTCTCCTGGCGGCGCAGCTGCTGGTGCATGCTGCGCGGGAGCGGCGGGCTTCCCTCGGGGCGCATTACCGCAGCGACAGCGTGAGCGAGCCTGCCGCCGTCGACGATTATGACAAGCGTTACACCATGAGCCGGAAAGCGAGCCTCGTCCATGACTAACCTGACCCTCCCCGCCGCAGCCGTGCGGGACATCCTGGAGCGTGCCTTCGCCGAAGATGCGCCCAACGGAGACATCACTTCGCAGCTGCTGATCCCCGCAGATGCCCGCGCCACCGCGGTGCTCAATGCCCGTGTGGCCGGTGTGCTCAGCGGCGGCACGGTCTTCCGCGATGCCATGAAGCTCATCGACCCGCAGACGGACGTCCAGTTGCTGCTCGCCGACGGTGAAACGTTCGACGCCGGTACGCACCTCGCCCGGGTCACCGGCAGCGCCCGCTCGGTGCTCCTGGCAGAACGCGTGGGACTCAACCTGGTCCAGAGGATGAGCGCCATCGCCACGAAGACCTCGGAGTTCGTCCGCCTGGTGGAAGGAACCCGCGCGAGGATCACCGATACCCGCAAGACCACTCCCGGACTCCGCGTACTGGAACGCTACGCGGTGCGCTGCGGCGGGGGAGCGAACCACCGCTACAGCTTGTCCGACGCTGTCCTTGCCAAGGACAACCACCTGGCCGTCATGACCGGGGGCGATCCCACCAAGCTCACGGGGCTGCTGCTCGCGGCCAAGGAGCAACTGGGCCACACCACGCACTTCGAAGTGGAGGTGGACCGTGCCGAACAAATCGAACCTGTCCTGGCAGCGGGCGTGGATACCATCATGCTGGACAACTTCACGGTGGACGAGCTCCGGGCAGGCGTGAAGCAAGTGGACGGCCGGGCGATCGTGGAGGCCAGCGGCAACGTCAACCTCACCACGGTTGCAGAAATCGCGGCGACGGGAGTGGACGTCATCTCCGTGGGCGGCCTCACGCACAGCGTAGCCGCCTTGGACCTTGGCCTGGATGTTGAGCTGGAACTGAACCATGAGCTGGAGCTGAACCTGCCGTGATCTTCCTGGACGCGGCTGCCACCACTCCGGTCCGCCGTGAGGTGCTCGAGGCCATGTGGCCTTACCTCAGCGGTGACTTCGGAAACCCCTCGAGCCATCACAGCCTGGGGGAAGCAGCGGCGACAGCGCTCGCAGGGGCCCGTACCGCCGTCGCCAGGGTCCTGAAGTGCCGCGCAGGTGAGGTGACGTTCACCTCGGGCGGGACCGAAGCGGACAACCTGGCAGTCAAGGGCATCGCGCTGGCCCGGAAAGCCTCAGACGAAACCTTGAACCGGGTGGTGATCAGCGCCGTAGAGCATCCGGCGGTGGAGGAATCTGCCCGGTACCTGGAACGGGTCCACGGGTTCGCCGTGGACGTGGTCCCGGTGGACCAGGACGGGCTGGTCAGCGTGGGTGCGCTACGGGCCGTCCTTCGCCCGGAGACTGCGCTGGTCAGCATCATGTACGCCAACAACGAGGTAGGAACAGTACAGCCTGTTGCCGAACTGGCGGCTGCGGCCCACGAATTCGGCGTTCCCTTCCACACCGACGCTGTCCAGGCGGCGGGATGGCTCTCCCTGGATACCAAGGCGCTGGGGGTGGATGCGCTCAGCATGTCCGGGCACAAGCTCGGTGCGCCCAAGGGCTCCGGAGTGCTCTTCGCCAAAGGCCGGGTGAGGCTGGAGCCGCTGGTCCACGGTGGCGGGCAGGAACGCGGGAAGCGTTCCGGGACCGAAAACGTGGCCGGAGCCGTAGCGCTGTCCACGGCGCTGACGCTTGCCGCTGCAGAAGAAAACACGGCGGCAGAACAGGTCTCCGGTATGCGGGACCGGTTCATCGCCTCCATCCTCGCCGGGGTTCCCGGTGCCGTGCTGACGGGCCACCCGGTGCGCCGCTTGCCGTCGGTGGCGTCCTTCTGTTTCCCCGGAACCAGCGGCGAGTCGGTATTGCTGGAGCTCGAACGGCTCGGCGTCATTTGCTCCAGCGGATCAGCGTGTGCAGCCGGTTCAGACGCGCCCTCGCCCGTTTTGCTGGCGCTGGGCCTGGACCCGGAAACGGCGCAGACGGCCGTCCGGTTCAGCTTCACCCCTGACATCACCGAAGCCGAGCTGGAGCAGGCAGCGGCAGCCGTGGCAACCGCCGTCGGGCGTGTCCGGAACCTGGCCCAAACCTGAGGGCCGCTAAACGTGGCGGGCGCGGCGGAAGATCCAATGCCGCAGGAGCGTGAACCGCACTGCAGTGGCTGCAAACCCTGAAAGCGTGGTGGTCCAGAGTTCCTCGCTGACCGTGGCGTCTGGCCGGAACAGGTGCAGGACGCCCAAACTGCCACCGGTAATGACCAGCGCAATGACAATCACGATCACGCCGTTCAGGTGGTCCGGGGCACGCTTCTTGCCGCCGGTGATCTTGAAGGTCAGCCGCCGGTTCAGAGCGGTGTTCATGAGCGAGGTCAGGATCAGGGCCACGGCGTTGGCAAGTTGGGGATCGATCCAGGGACGGAGCAGGGCATAGATGCCCAATGAGCTCGCCGTGCAGATGATTCCCACGCCCGTGAAGCGGATGAGCTGACGGACAACCGGGTACTTGAAGAGGCCCCGGTGGCGTTTGCGGGGCGGTTTAGGCGGGTGGGACGGGCGCAGTCCAGTGGCGTCTGCGGCTGTCTCCATGTCTTAAGCCTGACACATTATGCCGGCTGGTTCTCCCACGTGGCCTCGATGACCGGGTTGCGCAGCTCCCCGATGCCCTCCACCCTGCACACCACGACGTCCCCGGGCTGGATCCGTGCGCACTCAGCGGGAAAGCCGGTGAGAACCACGTCGCCGGGGTGCAGGGTCATGAAGGACGTCAGGTAGGCCATGATTTCGTCCACCTTCCACCCGAGGTCCGCCGAACTTGCGGCCTGCAGTTCCTTGCCGTTGTGGACGATCTGGATCGCGAGGTTTGAATCATCCAGGTCGGTGACGATCCATGGTCCTGCCGGGGTGAAGGTGTCCTGGCTCTTGGCGCTGATCCAGAGTTCATCGGTCTTCTGGAGGTCGCGGGCGGAGACGTCGTTACCGATGGTGAACCCCAGGATGGCCGACCTGGCTGTCCCGGGGGTCAGTCCCCGCGCAGTACGGCCAACCACGATGGTCAGCTCGGCCTCCGGGTCCACGTAGCCCACGGTGGAACTGAGCTGGATGGCCTCATCCGGCCCGATCACGCTCGTGGCTGCCTTGTGGAAGGCCTGGGGTGGCAGGTCGCGTCCGGGCTGGCCCGTGTTGTGGGCCATGCCGAACACGTTGGCCGGAACCGAGGGAGCCAGGAAGGTGAAGAGGTCCTGGTGCACCACCGTGCCGGTTTCCCAGCCGTGCCGGGCAGGACTGGCCGCGTTGGCGCGTGATCCGGGGAACGGGCTTTCGATGAGCGTCCACTGCTTTCCGGCATCCGAATCGAAGTCCGCGTCATTGTTGGACGCGAAGAATTGCTCATCCGGAGTGTGGGGTTCCAGTGGCCGGATGCGGGCGATGCGGCGGGGATGCGAGGAGGTCATGAAGACATCCTACGTCCTCCCACGTGTTGCCAGGCCTGCTTTACGCCCCAAGACGCAGCCGTGGCACGCAGTGCGGGCCACGCAAAGAAACTCAGGAGAGCGGGGCCGAGCCGGAGGGTACTTGAACCAGTCGCCGCCCGCTTCCAAGCTGCTCAACCCCACCTTGACGTCCGGCCCTTCGCTGCTGGCCAGATTCTCTTCCAGCAAGGTCCTTGGGGGTGCCATTGCTTACGATACTGTGACGCGGTTCCGTGTGGCAGGCAGCCGACCACGCCGCGTGGGCTTAGAATCCGTTGCATGCGCCTGGCGATCATTGGGGCGGTCCTCCTGGTGGCCGGTGGTGTTGCTGTGGCAACGGGACTTCTGCCGTGGGCCGAAGTCGGCGTACTGGTGGAGCGGGTAGCACCCATCATGGGGTTCGTTGTGGCCATGACGGTGGTGACCGAACTGGCCAGCGACGCCGGGGTCTTCCAATGGATCGCCGGACGGCTGCGCCACTGGGGCCGTGGCCGGAGCTATGCCTTATGGCTGCTCCTGGCCGTGCTCGCCATCCTGAGCACCATCTTCCTTTCCATCGACACCACGGCCGTGCTGCTGACACCGGTGGTAGTGACGGTCACCCGGCGGGCCGGGCTTCCGGTCCTGCCGTTCGCCCTGGCCACCGTGTGGCTGGCCAACACGGCGAGCCTGCTGCTGCCCGTATCCAACCTGACCAACCTGCTGGCGCAGCACAGCCTGGGCGGCATCACTCCCGCGGGATTCGCGGCACTCATGTGGGCGCCCGCTCTGGCCGCCATCGTGGTTCCGCTGGCTTTCATAGCCATCGTGTTCCGGCGGGACCTGCGGCGCAGTTACGCGCGGATTCCGGTGACCAGGATCAAGCCCGACGCCGGAACCTCCTCCGCTTCCCGGCAAACGTCTGGAGCGCAAAGCACTGACCCCGTGCTGCTGCCCGCCACGGCAGTGGTGCTGGTACTGCTGCTCCCTGCGCTCGTGTCCGGGATTCCGCTCTGGATATCCGCGTCGTCGGCCGCGATGGTCCTCCTGGTCCTGTTCGCCATCCGCCGTCGCCGGTCACTCACGGTCAAGCTGGTGCCGTGGTCCTTGCTGGTGTTCACGTCCGGATTGTTCCTGGTAGTGGAAGCCACCCGCTACATCGGCCTGCCGCAACTGGTAGCCAACGTGGCGGGCCAAGGAGAGGGCTTCTTCGATCTTCTCCGGTTGGCAGCCACGGGAGCCCTGGGATCCAACGTGGTGAACAACCTGCCGGCGTACCTTCTGGTGGAACCGCTGGCGGGCTCACCCCTGCGGACGGGGGCCCTGCTGATTGGAGTGAACGCGGGCCCGCTCATCACGCCGTGGGCTTCCCTCGCAACGCTGCTGTGGCACGACCGCCTCACCAGGATGAACGTGCTCATCAGTTGGCGTGGTTATGCGTTGTTCGGCCTGATCGTTGTGCCGTTGACACTGGTGGCCGCTGTGGCGCTGCTGGCCCTGGCCGTTGGTTCGGCATAGGTCTTCGGTGCGGCTCAGCTCTTCGGTGGGGCACAATGAACCATGCTCAGTCTTGAGGACCTGGACAACATTGTGGCCAACGGCGGGACGGTGGTGGATTCTGCCGGGGTGAAGATCGGTTCGGTGGAACAGATCTTCCTGGGCGGCGAGTCGGGCGAACCGGCGTTCGTCACGGTACGGACGGGGTTCTTTGGACTCTCCGAATCGTTCGCGCCGCTCGTGGGAGCCGAGGTGGAGGACTCCACCATCAAGCTGGCCGTGGCCAAGGAACGCGTGGAAAAGGGCCCCAGGATCGACAACGACCGAGGAGTCATTACCGAAGGCCAGGAGAAGGAACTCTACGAGTACTTTGACCTGGCTGGATCGGGCCGCGATCTCACGGCGCCACCGTCTGGGACGTCAGGCGCGGACGGTGAACTTTCCGCCACACCGGAAGGCGATGTGGACGGCTCGGAACCGGCCGATGGCCTGCCCGTAAAGCCGCACGGCCACCCTGCTCCGCCACCCCTGCGCCATCCGCTTCCGCCGCCGCATCTGCGCAAGCACGTGCCGCGTGCCGTACCGCCGCCACCGGTCGACGGCCCGCCGCCACCACCGGCGCCCGGCCCGCCACCGCCACCGCCTGGGCAGGGGGGACCTCCCGGTCCACCGCCGCCCCCGCCGGCACCCGGCCCGCTACACGAGCACTAAGCAGGTACGTAAAGCTCCCCGACAGGAATCTCAGCGGCGAGCCGGTTGGCCGGTCCTGCGAGTGGACACGCCCAAGCTTCGTTGTAGGCGCACGAGGGGTTGTAGGCAAAGTTGAAGTCCAAAACGAACTCCTGTTCCTCGCCGCTGCGGCGGACTCCATGGAAGGCTCCCTTGATGGTGTCCAAGAGGTACCGCCCTGCCCCGTAGCTCCCACCGTCCTTCCCTGCGGTGGCGTCCCGGAAGGGAACGAAGATCCCGCCGCCGTAGCTGCGCAGGCGCCAAGCGGCCAGGGAACCGATGCCCGGAAGCTCGAAGGTACCTATACGCACAAAGGGAACAACACCGTCCGTCCCCGTGGACACGTTCATTTCCTGACCTTCGCCCTCCGGCGTCAACGGGACGTACAAACGGTAGGCGGGATCGTAGTCGGCGGTGCGCAGCCCGGAGAAGGAGGCTTTGACGTGCTCCGTCAGCGCCGAGGCCGGGTGGGTGGCGAACATGCGGTCCCGCTCCTGCCGCCAGTAGTTGTGGGCGTCGAAGGGATCCTGCGCCGCCAACTGCCGGACATGGTGGTAGAGCGCGAACGTCCGCAGGCGCCAGTCGGCGATGTCCGCTGCGGACATGGTGGGGATGTCGTCGTCGAACCCGGAAAATTCGTCGGTACTTTCGGGAGCCATGTCCACAGCCTAGTCCTGTGCGTGTCGCGGGACCTGCCCCGGATAGGCTTTCCCCATGGAGGGCATGACAAAACCCATCACCGTCCCGGGCCGGATCGCCGCCCTGGCTGCCGCCGTCGTGGTCCTTCTGGCCGGCGCCACAGCCTGCACTGCCCAAAACAAGGGTCCCCAGGTTTCGGACACCGCCACGGCGCGGCCCAACAGTTCGGAGTCCGGAACCGCGCCCGCGTCGCCATCGGGCGAAAGCACGACGCCGGCACCTCCTTCCGGAGGCAGCCCGCCTTCCGCTGCTCCCGGGAGTTCCGCGTCGCCGGAGGCCGTACCCACGGCACTGTCCTGGAAGACCTACACCGATCCGGCGAAGAGCGTCAGCTTCGAGGTGCCCCAGGAATGGATCGTCCAATCCGTGGCTCCGGATGTGGGTTCCCTTCCGGGAGCCCTGAAGGTGGAGGTGAAGGATGCTGCCGGGAAGTACGTGGCAACGCTGCAAACAGGTTTGCCCGCTGCTGCTCCCGCTGAGTGCGCCGTTGGCCAGGCCAGGCCTTATGTGGTGATCAGCAGCGTTCCCCTCGACGTGCCGCATTCCGGCGGTTCCGGCACGATCGAACCCCGCGTGGTGTTCAGGGTCATCCAGGGGTACAAATTCTTCGGATCTTTTGGCATCACCAATGTGGTGGCCGGCGCGGATGGCCAGTCCTGCGAGCTTCGTAACCGCGTGCAGGGTCCTGCAGGCAAGGGGGATATTGCTTTTGGGGACGTCACCGCGCTGCACGCGTTCGCCGTGGATGAGAAGGTGGCGCCCGCCAAGTCCTTCGACACCTTGGACCTGGCCGCAAAGTACGTGGCACATGGTGCCGAATTCGCGAACGTCCAGCGGATGCTACTGTCTCTGAAGGTCAATCTGTAGTCCTGCTGTTGGCCGATACACGCACGGCGGCATGGGGTGCCCCGCCGCAACCATCCCGGAGATCAATGGAACGCAACGTAGCTGCCAAGCTCGTTTTCAAGACCGTCGCGAACACCAAGGTTGCCATGGCCATTGCCGTGGCCCGCAACCCCGGCTACGAATCCCTGAGCGAAACGCTCTCCATCACCAGCGATGGCAATGACGTCCCGTTCGCCGAGCTCGCGGACCATCACGGCGGGCGCTTCCAGTACATGGAGTTCGCGGAGCCGAGCGAAGTCACCGTGGACTACCAGGCCACCGTGGTGGGCAGGGGAGAACCTGATGTCTCCGGGCCGATGGAACTGATCCGCTACGTCCGTCCCAGCCGGTACGCGGAGTCGGACAGGCTGCTTCCTACCTCCTATGCCGAGTTTGGCGGCCTGCACGGCAGCGAACTCCTTTCAGCCGTGCGCAACTGGGTCCACGGGGAGCTGCGCTACGTCAGTGGCTCGTCCCGTGGCACGGATGGTGCGGTAGAGACGCTCCTGCACCGCCGTGGCGTGTGCCGCGACTTCGCGCACCTGGCCATCGCCCTCCTGCGGTCCAAGGACGTGCCTGCGCGCCTGGCGGCCGTCTACGCGCCGGGGCTGAGTCCCATGGACTTCCACGCCGTTGCAGAGGCCTACATCGACGGTGGCTGGCATGTCATCGACCCCACCGGGCTGGCGCCCCGCGAAGCAATGCTCCGGATCACAGCCGGGAGGGACTCTTCGGATACGGCCTTCCTGTCCACCGTGGGCGGCAGCCTCTCCCTCAAGACACTGAAGGTCAGTGCAGAGGTTAACGGCGAGCTGCCCGGGGAAGACCCCGGGCAGCCAGTCGCCTTGGGCTGACTACTTCCCGCCTGCCGCAGGATGGCCGGCCACGGACGCCCGCAGCTTCTCCGTCAGGCGCAGCAGCTCCCGCTGTTCCTCGGCAGTCAAGGCCGGGGCCACCAAGTGTGCAATGTCCCGCACGTGCTCGCGGCCGATGCTCTTTTGCAACTCCCTGCCCGCCTCGGTGAGGGAGAGCAGGACTCCCCGGCCGTCGTCGGGCGCTGCTGTCCGCTCAACCAGGCCGCGCTTCTCCAAGCGGTCGATCAGCCGGCTCAAACTGGATTGGCTCAGGAGGACTTTGTCGTTGATTTCGTTCTGGCGCAGCTGCCCCGAAGGGCAGCGCGAGAGCGTAAACAGGACGTCGTACTCCTTGACGGGCAGCGCCTTGAAGGCGGGACCCGATTGCAGCTTGCGCATCACCGCCACCTGGGACCGGAACAGCGACTCCCAGGTTTCGGCGGCGAGGCGGACGGCCGAAGAGGCAGTGCCTGTTGGACCGGACATCAGGAATCCTGTCCCGCAGCCCCGGCCTGCGCCGCTTCGCTGACGCTGGCCTCCAGAGCGGCCGCTACACGCGAAGCGTGCGTCGGGGCATCCGGCACGTGGGCGGGTTTCCGGGACTCGTATTCCTTGCGGAGGACCGGAAGGACTTCCTCGCCAAAGAGGTCCAGTTGCTCCAGGACCGTCTTCAGCGGGAGGCCGGCGTGGTCGATCAGGAACAGCTGCCGCTGGTAGTCACCGAAGAATTCCCGGAACGTGAGGGTCTTCTCGATCACTTCCTGCGGGCTGCCCACGGTCAGGGGCGTCTGCGAGGTGAAGTCCTCCAGTGACGGACCGTGGCCGTAGACCGGTGCGTTGTCGAAGTACGGGCGGAATTCCTTCACGGCGTCCTGCGAGTTCTTCCTCATGAAGAACTGGCCGCCCAGGCCGACAATCGCCTGGTCTGCCTTGCCGTGGCCGTAGTGCTCGTAGCGCTCACGGTAGAGGCCAATCAGCTGCTGGTAGTGCTCCTTGGGCCAGAAGATGTTGTTGGCGAAGAAACCGTCGCCGTAGTAGGCGGCCACTTCGGCGATCTGCGGAGTGCGGATGGAACCGTGCCACACGAAGGGGGCCACGCCGTCGAGCGGACGCGGGGTGGACGTGAAGTTCTGCAGCGGCGTGCGGAACTTGCCGGACCAGTTGACCGTGTCCTCGTCCCACAGCTTGCGGAGGAGGCTGTAGTTCTCGATCGCGAGTTCGATCCCGTCCTGGATGTTCTTGCCGAACCAGGGGTACACCGGGGCGGTGTTGCCGCGGCCAAGCACCAGGTCCACCCTGCCATCGGACAGGTGCTGCAGCATGGCGAAGTCCTCGGCGATCTTCACCGGATCATTGGTGGTGATCAGCGTGGTTGCCGTGGAGAGCGTAATGCGCTCGGTCTGTGCTGCGATGTAGGCCAGCGTGGTGGTGGGGGAGGAGGAGAAGAACGGCCGGTTGTGGTGCTCGCCGATTGCGTAGACATCCATGCCGATTTCTTCGACCTTCTTGGCGACGGCCACGGAGGCCTTGATGCGCTCGTTCTCCGTGGGCGTGCGGCCCGTGGTGGGGTCGGTGGTGATGTCGCTGACGCTGAAAACGCCGATCTGCATGATGTGCCTTTCTCCCTGCCCGTAGTCCCGGGCCCTGCTCAACAGTGTACCTGAAACTAGATGCATTTGCATCTATCCCTGCCTGTAACAGGACAGGGCCGGGAAATGTTCCCGGCCCTGTTCGGCTGTTGCTTGCTTGGAGAATGAGGCTATTCCGCGGGGTTGTGGGCAGCCCGCCTGCCGGTGACCCGCGGTACGGCTCCCGTGGTCCAGTCGCCGAAGTCGCCGTCTCCGCCGTTGCCCTTGGCCGGTTCAGGCTTCTGGTGCAGGGCCTTCTGGAGCTCCTTCTTCTCCCGGCGGCCTTCCACCAGTTTGTAGAGGACCGGCACCAGGACCAGCGTCAGCGCCGTGGACGAGACCAGGCCACCGATCACCACAATGGCCAGCGGCTGCGAAATGAAGCCCCCGCCACCCGTCAGGCCCAGGGCCATGGGAGTCAGGGCAAACACCGTTGCCAGAGCCGTCATGAGGATGGGACGCAAGCGCTGCCGGGCACCGTGGGTGATGGCGTCCGCGACGCTCATTCCCGGCCTTCCGTCGTACGGCTTGCGGTATTGGTTGATGAGGTCGATCAGCACAATGGCGTTGGTTACCACGATGCCCACCAGCATCAGCATGCCGATCAGCGAGGGGAGGCCCAGCGGAACACCCGTCAACAGCAGGAGCCCCACGGCCCCTGTTGCGGCGAAGGGCACCGAGACCAGCAGGATCAGCGGCTGGATGAGCGACTTGAAGGCGGCCACCATGATGACGTAGACAATCGCGATCGCCGCCAGGAGGGCCAGGCCCAGCTGCCGGAACGACTCGGCCTGCTGCGTCGTGGCTCCGCCGATGGCCGCAGTGACGCCAGCCGGCAACTGTACGGAGGCCAGCCGCTCCTGCACCGCGGCGCTGACGCTGCCCAGGTTGGAGCCCGACGGCGTCACGGTCACCTTCGCGGTGCGCTGGCCGTTGCTGCTGGTGATGGACACTGGAGTGTCCACCTGCTCGACGGCGGCAATGGACTCCAGGGCGATCGGACCCCGCGCCGTGGGCAACTGGACCGCCTTGACCGCTGCAATGCTCGTGAAGCGGGTGCCCTGGCCGATCTGGACGGGGAAATCGTTGGTGCTGATCCGGACTGTTCCCGCCGGAATGGGACTGACCGTCGAGGCGAGGAAGGCTCCTACCTGTTCCTCGGTGAGTCCTGCGGCCACGGTTTTGGCCCGGTCCACCCGGACCTGGACCACGGGTTGGCTGGCTGCGAGGTTGGTGGAAACTTCCGTGCTCCCCGGCACCCCGTCCATGGCTTTCACCATCGCGTCGCTGGCTGTCTGAAGATCGGCGGAATTTGCCGCCTTGATGGTGATGTCCACCGTGGAGGAGGTGCCGAAGCCACCCTGCTGGGAGCCAACGGTGATCTTGCCCGCGGCATCGGCCAGCTTGGCCCGGACATCGTCCTGGAGCTTCTTCTGGTTGGCTTTCTCGTCGGTGACGATGGTGAAGGTCGAATTCGAAGCGCCGGTGGATGTCAGGGCAGCAAAGCCTGTTTGGGCGTTGCCGGAGGTCACCTGGACGTCCTTGATGCCCTCCGTGCCCCGCAGGATGTCCTCCACTTTGCCGGCTTCCAGGCTGGTCGCCTCAAGGCTGGTACCGGCCGGGAGGACCTGGCGCACCGTCATGCTGTTCTCTCCGGACCGGCCCAGCAGGTCCGTGGCCAGCAGGGGAGACGCCGCAGCGGTGGCTACGAGGATCAGGACGGCGACGGTGAGGGTGATGACCGGGTGTTTCTGCGTTTTGGCAAGAATGGGCAGGTACCCACGCTGGAGCCGGGTCCGCTGCTCGGCTTCCCTGGCCTGCTCGGCAGTGTTGACGGTTGGCTCAGCGGCTTCCCGGGCCGGCGCAGCCAGGAACCAGTAGGCCAGCACGGGAACGATCGTCAGCGAAACGAGCAGTGAGGACAGCAGGGCGATGGTCACCGTCAAGGCGAACGGCCGGAACAGTTCGCCCGCCAGGTCGCCCACGAACGCAATGGGCAGGAACACGGCCACCGTGGTGAGCGTGGAAGCGGTGATGGCCCCGGCGACTTCCCGGATGGAGGTGACGATCGCCGTCAGCTTGGGTTCGCCGTAGCTCAAGTGCCGCTTGATGTTTTCAATGACCACGATCGAGTCGTCAACCACGCGGCCGATCGCAATGGTCAGCGCGCCCAGTGTCAGGATGTTCAACGAGTAGCCCGTGGCCGAGATACCGATGAACGTGATCAGCAAGGACAACGGGATGGACACGGCAGTGACCAGGGTGGACCGGACCGACATCAGGAACACCAGGATCACGGCCACGGCGAAGCCCAGGCCCAGGAGACCCTCGGTGGTGAGGTCCTTGATGGACTTTTCGATGAACGGCGCTTGGTCGAAGACCGGGGTGAAGACCGCATTGTTGCCGAGTTCGTCCTGCATCGGGGCGATGGCATCACGGACGGCATGCGAGATGGCGACGGTGTCGCCCTCGGGCTTCTTGGTCACGGACAACGCGAGCGTGGGCTTGCCGTTGGTGCGCGTAATGGAGGTGGCGGCGTCGTCCTCGATGCTCACATCGGCCACGGCTCCAATGGTGGCTGCGCCCTTGGCTCCTGTCAGCGGAAGGCCCTTGATGACGTCCAGCGAATCGACCGGGCTGCCTAGCTGCAGGGAAAGTGTTTTGCCCTGGTCCTCGATGGTGCCCACCGGAACCAAGGCGCCGTTGTTCTTCAAGGCAGCACTGATGGACTGGACGGAGGTCCCGGAGCTTGCCAGGTCCGCGGGGCGGGGCTGGATCAGGATGTGTTGGCTCGCGCCGCCCGTCACATCGGCGCCCCGGACGCCGTCGATCTTTTGCAAACGGGGGACGCTCAGGCGCTGGAGGTCGGCGTTCAGTTCGCTCAACGGCTTGTCCGAGGACACCGCCAGGAACACGATGGGGAAATCGCTGATGTTCCCGGCAATGGACTGGGGTTCGACGTCGGCAGGCAGCACCCGCTTGGCGTTGGAGATTGCCCGGTCGATCTGGTTCCGGGCCCTGTCCAGGTTGGACCCATAGGTGAACACCATGGTGATCTGCGAAACGCCATTGCGCGAGGTGGAGGTGGTGGACTCGAGTCCCTCCACGCTGTTCAGGGCCGTTTCGAGGGGCTGGCTGAGTTGCTTGTCCACCACTTCGGGGGAAGCGCCCGGCATGGACGTGACCACGGTGATCTGGGGGAACTCAATGGACGGGATGAGTTCCTGCTTCAGCGAACCCATGGTGATCACGCCGAACACCGCCGCGAAGACGGTGATCAGCGCGATCAGGGCCCGGTTTCCCAGGGACAGCGTGGCCAGGCGGAACATTGCATTGTCTCCTGAGGTCTACGGAAGTGTTCGGCTGACGGGAACCGGCCGCAGCCCCTGGATACTAGCTCTGGAGCGCGGGTGCGGTGTCCAATTGCAGGGAACGCGCAGTGCTGGCTTCGAGTTCCGCGGCAAGCTCCGGGTTCTCGTTGAGCTTGACGCCGTAGCCCGGCATCATGTCCTTCAGCTTGGACTGCCAGCCCTTGAAGTTCTTCGGGAAGGACTTCTGCAGCAGTTCGATCATGATCGGCACGGCAGTGGAGGCTCCCGGGGAGGCGCCCAGCAGGGCGCCGATCGAACCATCGCGGGAAGCGATGACCTCAGTGCCGAACTGCAGGATGCCACCCTTTTGCGGGTGCTTCTTGATGATCTGTACGCGCTGTCCTGCGGTGATGAGTTCCCAGTCGCCGCCGGCGGCCTCGGGGTAGTACTCGCGCAGGGATTCCACCTTGGCTTCGTGGCGCTTGGCCACTTCCTTGATCAGGTAGGCCGTGAGGTCCATGTTGTCCTTGGCCACTGCCAGCATGGGAATGATGTTTCCAGGGCGGATGGACAACGGAAGGTCCAGGTAGCTGGAGGTCTTCAGGAAGTTGGTGGAGAAGCCTGCGTACGGGCCGAAGAGGAGCGAACGCTTGCCGTCCACGAACCGGGTGTCCAGGTGGGGTACGGACATGGGCGGAGCACCCACGGAAGCCTGGCCATAGACCTTGGCGCTGTGCTGGGATGTGATGGCCTCATCGGTGCAACGGAAGAACTGTCCGGATACAGGGAAGCCGCCGTAGCCCTTGCTCTCCGGAATGCCGGAGGCCTGCAGCAAGTGGAGGGCGCCGCCGCCGGCCCCGACGAAGACGAACTTGGCATGGATCCTGCCGTGCTCGCCGGACTTTGCGTGCTTGAGGGACAGGTCCCAGCCGCCGCCTGCGGCACGGTTGATGTTGGTGACGTCATGGCCGTAGTTGACCTCCGCACCGCTGCTGCGCAGGTAGCTGGTCAGTTCGCGGGTCAGGGCACCAAAGTCGACGTCGGTTCCCTCGGCTGCGCGCGTAGCGGCGACACGCTGCTTGCGGTCGCGGCCCTTGACGATCAAGGGAGCCCACTTGGCGATCTGTGCCTGGTCCTCGGTGTATTCCATGCTCCGGAACAAGGTGTTGGGCTTGAGGGCCTCGTAGCGGGTCTTGAGGAAGTTCGCGTGGTCGTCGCCAATGACGAAGCTCATGTGCGGAACGGTGTTGATGAAGCCTTTGGGGGAGCCGATCACGTTGCTGTCCACCAAATGGGACCAGAACTGGCGGGAGAGCTGGAACTGTTCGTTGATGTGGATGGCCTTGGAAGGATCCACCGAGCCGTCCTTGGCTGCGGGGGAGTAGTTGAGCTCACACAGCGCGGCATGCCCGGTGCCGGCGTTGTTCCAGGGGCCGGAGCTTTCCAGCCCGGCTTCGTCGAGGCGTTCGAACAGGGAGATGGTCCAGGTGGGTTCAAGCTGCTTGATGAACGCACCCAGGGTGGCACTCATGATTCCGCCGCCAATAAGGACGACGTCGGCATGTTGAGTCTTGGAAATGAAGGTCACAATCAATCTCCGATAGCGGCGGCACTGGCTGTCACAGAATATCCCCGGGCGCACCCAATACTGAAATTGCCGGGAATCGTCAAGGCTTTAAGCGGACGTTTGTGAAAACTTCGTTCAAGACCGGCGAAGCGGGGTAGCTTTCCACCTTGTTGGAGAGGGCCAGGGCGGAGATCGGGAAGGCGATGGGGACCGCCGGAACGGAGGCCGCGATCTCGGCGTTGATGGACTGGTACTCGGTGTTGCGTCCATCACCGTTGGGGAGCGCCCGGGCACGTTCGATCTTGTGGAAGACGTCCGCATCCGAGTAGCCGAACTCCGGGCGGGCTTCGCCGAACAGCGGCCCCAGGAAGTTGTCCGCATCCGCGTACGAGCCGTTCCAGCCCAGCAAATGCAGCGCGTGGTCGCCGGGGGATTGAACCTTTTGCAGGTAGCCGTCCTCCCAGTTAATGGGGACCGGCTTGACGTTGATTCCCACGGCGACGAGCTGGCGGCTGATCTCCGCGTAGATCTTTTCCGGCGTCGGAAGGTAGGCCCGCGTGGCGTTGAGGGGGTAGTAGAACTTGAGTTCCTCGCCGTTGTAGCCGGCCTTCTTCAGCAGCTCCTTCGCCTTGTCCGGGTTGTAGCCCAACGAAGGAGCGTTGTTGTTGAAGCCACTGAGCTTGGGCGGTACGAACTGTGAAGCCTGGGCCGTGTTGTCGATGAAGAAACGGCGGATCAGCGTTTCCTTGTCGATGGACATTTCGATCGCTTGGCGGACCTCGAGCTTGTCCAGTGGGGCTACGGCCTGGTTGATGCCCAGGTACATCACGGAGAAGGGATCCCGCTGGACAATCTGGACGCCTTTCTTCACCAGTTGATCGAAGGTTCCGGAGGTCACGAGGTCGTAGGCATCGATCCTGCCATCCAGCAATGCCTGCTGCCGCGTCTCTGCGCGGTCATAGGGGATGAAGTTGATGGTGGCGATCTGGCCCCTGTTCCCCCAGTAGGCCTGGTTGGTGGTGAGGGTGAGCTTCTGCTCGTCCCACGCGCTGAACATGAACGGCCCGGTTCCCACGGGGTGGGTGGCGTACGCGGATATGGCCTGCCCATTGCGCGCCGTGTCCAGGACGTTGGCCTTCTGGGCCTCCAATGCCTTGGGGGAGGAGATCGCGAAGGCCGGGAGGGTGAGTGCCTGCAGGAATCCCGTGAAGGGCCGCGT
Organism: Paenarthrobacter sp. NPDC018779; assembly: GCF_044391085.1. Classification (NCBI taxonomy): domain Bacteria; kingdom Bacillati; phylum Actinomycetota; class Actinomycetes; order Micrococcales; family Micrococcaceae; genus Paenarthrobacter; species Paenarthrobacter sp. NPDC018779. The sequence continues at coordinate 444,866 of NZ_JBIRZS010000002.1, forward strand.
CAGGTTGATCTGCACATCGGTGGGCGAGACCACCTTGCAGTCCTTGAAGATCGAGAAATCGGGCGCATCTGAGTAGGCCTTGAATACACTCTGGAAGGAAATACCCGGGGCCTGCTTGCGGAGGTCTGCCGGGAAGGTGAACCAGCGGTTGAAGTTGGCGCAGACTGCCGCTGCGTCGAAGGGCGTGCCGTCGTGGAAGGTGACCTTTTCGCGAAGAGTGAAGTCATAGCTCAGGCCGTTGTTGCTGTCCTTCCATTCCGTGGCAAGCAGCGGCGTGGTCTGGCCGGTGGAGCCGTCTACTCCGACCAGGCCTTCGAGGACCTGCCGCGTCACTCTGTAGGCCTCGGAATCGGAGGTCACGGCGGGATCCAGGCCCAAGGGCATGGAAGCCGTTCCAAAGTTGAAGGTGGCGGTCGGTTCTGCCGGCGCGGAGGTGCCGGTGGACGACGACGGCGAAGGGCCGGGGGTTCCGGTGCAGGCAGCCAGGCCCAAAGCCATGATGACGGCACCGCATTGCATGCCCAGACGCCGTATCTTGCTGCTTGCCACTCTTGTCCCCTCAAGCCGGTTGGAAGTGCGCGGCCGGCTTCGGCCAGGCCGCATTCCAGTGTAATTGAACGTCCTGTGAGCCCCCGGTCCATGGCCCTGGTTGCGGGCAGGCCGGAGGCGGCTCCCCATCTTCTTGAGGAAAAACACCCCCGGTCAGGACCGGGGGTGCTTGAGGAATCCGTGGATGCAACCACTGTGCGCAAGGGGGGACTTGAACCCCCACGCCCGAAGGCACAGGAACCTAAATCCTGCGTGTCTGCCAATTTCACCACTCGCGCTGGGTGGCCATGACCACCCCATGGAGGGTCACGGCCTTATATCGGGCTCCAGTCTACCCGTTACTTATCGAGCTTGAGATCGCGCCTCAGCTTGGCCACGTGACCGGTGGCCCGGACGTTGTACTGGGCCAATTCCACCTTCCCGTCGGGATCAACCACGATCGTCGAACGGATCAGCCCCATGTAGGTCTTGCCGTAGTTCTTCTTCTCTCCCCAGGCTGCGTACGCGTCGGCGACTGCGTGGTCCTCGTCGGAGAGCAGTGGGAAGGTCAGTTCTTCTTCCGTGGCGAACTTGGCCAGGGCCGCAGGGGAATCGGGCGAGATCCCGAGGACCTCGTAGCCGGCACCTTTCAGCGATGCCAGCGAGTCCCGGAAGTCGCATGCCTGTTTGGTACATCCGGGTGTGGAGGCTGCCGGATAGAAGTAGACGATTGTTTTCTTGCCTCGAAAGTCCGAGAGGCTGATCTTGCTGCCGTCTTTGCCAGTCAGTGTGAAGTCCGGGGCCGGGTCCCCGGGAATGAGTCGTTCCGCCAAAATTTGCTCCTAGATAACGTTCGCGATTCCCCAGTTTAGTGTGCGGAAGCCACGGCAGCGGGTGCCCGCCGCATATACTGGCGGCATGCCTGATATGGAGAGATGGCCCACGACGCGACTGCTTTCGACCGCTGCGCGGCTCGTGGAAATCTCGTGGAACGAAAAATTAAAAGCGATTGGCCTGACCCATGCAGGCGTTATTGCCATGCAAGTACTTGCGGTCAAAGGCCCCATCACCCAGGCCGCACTGGCAGAAGTAGCGCGTGTCAAGGCCCAGACCATGGGCACCACCCTGGCCCGCCTCGAACTTCACGGGCATGTAACCCGGCACCGCAGCGACTCGGACCGCCGCAGCCACGTGGTCACGTTGACCGAGGCCGGAAGGGAAGCGCTCTCGGAAGCCGTAAAGCTGGAGCAGGATGTGCTGGCCCCGGTGGCCGTGGACACTGGCCGGCTGCGTGACGAACTCCGGATCGTCGTGCGCGGACTCATCGGAGCCCCCATCAAGGAAGAACCTACTGACGACATCAACCTCTAGGCGGTTCCTGGATTCGGCCAGGAACGCTTTGGGCATAAAGAAAAGGCTTCGACCGTCCATGACGGTCGAAGCCTTTTTCTTTACTGGTGCACCCCCCGGGACTCGAACCCGGAACCCATTGATTAAGAGTCAATTGCTCTGCCAGTTGAGCTAGAGGTGCAACTGCTGTTTCGGTTTCTCCGAGGAATTGTTTTCCTCATTGACCTCCGCAACGACAGACAACTCTACACCACTTTTTGGGCGGTGATGACCACTCTGTGCAAAGAGTGATGGACCGCACAAAGCGGCAATTGTCGGCCCTAAGGGACAGCAAAAAAGCCCCGAAGCAAAAGTAGCTTCGGGGCTTTCTTTGTGGTGCACCCCCCGGGACTCGAACCCGGAACCCATTGATTAAGAGTCAATTGCTCTGCCAGTTGAGCTAGAGGTGCAACTGTTGATTTCGATCAACCTCGGGGCTTTTAGTTCCTCGGCGATCTCCGCAACGACAAGTAACTCTACACGACTTCCGCGGAACTGTGAAATCGGCCGTGGGGTGGCGTTGCTGGTCAGGGCCTAGGCTCCAAAACCAGCACGAAATCAGGGTTTCTGTTGTTGCTCAGTACCCAAAGTGAGCCGTCGGGGGCCTTTGCCACATCCCTGAGCCGTCCATATTCCGCTGTGAAGAAAGCCACAGGAGTGCCTGCGGTCTCACCGCTGAGCGGGACGGCCCATAGACGCTGTCCCCGAAGCGCACCGGTGTAGGCCACACCGTCGATGATTTCCAGGCCACTCGGTGACGCCTCCGCCGTCGACGGCCACACCACCTTGGCGTCCAGGAAGCCGCTTCGGGCCGGTGCTCCCGTCACGGTGGGCCAGCCGTAGTTGCCGCCCGGGGTGATCAGGTTCAACTCGTCGTCCACGTCAGGCCCGAACTCGCTGGCCCAGAGCCGCCCGTCAGCATCCCACGCGAGCCCTTGGACGTTCCGGTGCCCGTAGCTGTAGACGGGATTGTCGCCGAAGGGGTTGCCCGGAGCCGGCCTGCCCTCGGGGGTCAGCCGCAGGATCTTGCCGCCCAGGGCCCGGGTGTCCTGCGGCTGCTCACGGCGCTGCGAATCGCCCGTACCAACGTAGAGGAATCCGTCAGGGCCGAACCGGATACGGCCGCCGTTGTGCGTTGAGGCTTTGGGGATCCCGGAAAACACAACGTCCGGTTCGCCGAGCGTGAGGCGGCCGCCGGCATCGCGGGCCAGTTTCATCCGGGCGATGCGGTTGTCCGTTCCCGAAGTGAAGTAGGCGTACAGCCACCGGTCGGAGGCGAATTCCGGGGACACGGCAAGTCCCAGCAAACCGCCTTCTCCGCCGGGTTCGACGCCGGGGACCTCGCCGATGGTTGTGGCCCGGCCATCGTGGATTTCCTTGAGGAGGGTCGAATCGCGTTCGGATATGACGGCTGCACCGTCCGGGAGGAACACCACGGACCACGGAAGCTGCAGCCCGACGTCGAGCCTTTCCTTCAGCTGCAGGCTGGCAGGCGTAGCCGCCGACGACGAGGAGTCCGCCGTTCCACTGCCCGTCGACGCCGTACCGCCTTGTTGCTCCGTACCGCCTTGTTGCTCCGTACCGCCGGGTGTCGCGGCAGTTCCGGGAGACGATGGACTGCCCGTGCAGGCGGCCAGGGCCGGCATCAGGGAGCAGGCCAAAGCCAGCGCACGCACCCTCCGGGAAAAGTGTTGCGCCGGCGTCGCCGTGGTCCGGTTCATCTCAGGTGCCGGGCACGGTTCATGGTCCGCCGTCCGCCTAGTGCCGGTTGCGCCGCGGCGCTCGGAACCCGGCGGCTTCGGCGTGGGCGGCCGATTCGAACCAGACATCGGCGGGAGCCTCGGCGTAGGTGGCGGCGTCTTCGTCGTGGTACGTCATGGTGGTGGCATCGCCCTTGACGGGATAGCCCTCCGGGCCGGTTCCATCCGCGGCCGCGCCCGCCGAGCCAGCCCCGTAGGGGTGGTCTGCGGCAAGGTGTCCTGAACCGGACGAGGCCGGTTGGTCGGACTCTTCCGCTGCAGCCGTTTCCGCCCCGGGAAGCGTGGGGGAGTGGGGATCGGTGTATTCGTGGTGGTGGACCGGCGTCCCGGCCGCGTCGGTCCAGGAGGACTCCCATTCGGCCTTGTCTGCTGCATCCCTGTCGGCTGCGTCCTTGCCCGCTGTGTCCTGGCTCGCAGTGTCTTTTCCGGCTGCGTCCTTGCCCGTCGCATCATCGGCGCGTGCCACGTCGTCCGCGGTAGGTCCTGACTGCCAGTCGTCGACGTCTCCGGCATCCGCAGTTTCCACCGTGGCATGGGTGTCCACTACCGGTTCGTCCACTACAGGCTCGTCGAGCACCGGCGTTTCCACTACCGGTTCGTTTGGCACGGTCTGATCGGTTTCCGGCGTGGAATCGACCGTGGCAGCTCCGGAAGGCCCGGCTGGGACGGCATCTGTCTCCGTCCCGGGAGCTGCTGCGGCCACCGAATCCGGCTCTTCCTCCGCGACGGGTTCGGTGGGTCCACTGCCTTCGGCTGCAGCCTTCCCAAGATTGGTGACGCCCGCAATGCCTGCGACGCCGGAGACCGCGGCTGCGGTGTCAGGGATGGAGGAGACATTGCTGGGTTCCATCGCGGCCGGCGGGGTTGTTCCGGGCTGCCCCGGGGTTCCGGGCCGGGAATCGTTGGCGGCAGGTGCCGAATTCCTTGCGTTGTTCCGGCTCGTGAGCCACCAAACAATGGCGACAACCAGCACAATAACAATGACCCAAATCAACCAATCCATGGTGATGCCCTTCTGCTTCCGGGGTTTGCAGCGTTCCAGTGAGTCGTGATTCCGACGTTACGTGGCTGCCTATTGACTGTCCAGCACTTCGAGCGGCCGGGGGATCAGCGGAAATATTCCTCTTTTTGCGTTTTTCCCAGCCTGGGCCGGTTCCCGGAAGGGCATGGACACATAGACTTTGGGGCATGAGTGAGACCAGCCAGATTGCAGATACCGCGCCGGACATCAAGCCCCGCAGCCGGGTTGTTACTGACGGCATTCACGCCGCTCCCGCACGCGGAATGTTCCGCGCCGTGGGCATGGGCGACGACGATTTCGAAAAGCCCCAAATCGGCGTCGCCAGTTCCTGGAACGAAATCACCCCTTGCAACCTCTCCCTGAACCGGCTTGCCCAGGGCGCCAAGGAAGGCGTCCACGCCGGTGGCGGGTTCCCCATGCAATTCGGCACCATCTCCGTCTCGGACGGTATTTCCATGGGACACGAGGGCATGCACTTTTCCCTTGTGTCCCGCGAAGTCATTGCGGATTCCGTGGAAACCGTTATGCAGGCCGAACGGATTGACGGTTCGGTGCTTCTTGCAGGGTGTGACAAGTCGCTGCCGGGCATGCTGATGGCTGCGGCCCGCCTGGACCTTGCCAGCGTCTTCCTTTATGCAGGTTCGATCATGCCCGGCTGGGTCAAGCTGGAGGACGGTTCCGAGAAGGAAGTCACTCTTATTGATGCCTTCGAAGCCGTGGGAGCCTGCGCAGCGGGAAAGATGAGCCGCGAGGACCTCACCCGCATCGAGAAAGCCATCTGTCCCGGCGAGGGGGCGTGTGGCGGCATGTATACGGCCAACACCATGGCGTGCATCGGGGAGGCCCTCGGCATGTCACTCCCCGGGTCCGCGGCGCCTCCTTCGGCAGACCGTCGTCGTGATGAGTTCGCGCGCAAGTCCGGCGAGGCCGTGGTCAACCTGCTCCGCCGTGGCATCACCGCGCGCGACATCATGACCAAGGAAGCCTTCGAGAATGCCATCGCCGTGACCATGGCCTTCGGTGGCTCCACCAACGCCGTCCTTCACCTGCTGGCCATCGCCCGGGAAGCCAACGTGGAGTTGACCCTGGCCGATTTCAACAGGATCGGCGACAAGATCCCGCACCTGGGCGACCTCAAGCCCTTCGGCCGGTACGTCATGACCGATGTGGACAGGATCGGCGGCGTGCCGGTCATCATGAAGGCACTGCTCGACGCCGGACTGCTGCACGGCGACTGCCTCACCGTGACGGGCAAGACCCTCGCGGAGAACCTTGCGTCCATCAATCCGCCGGACCTCGACGGCAAGATCATCCGCGCCCTGGACAACCCCATCCACAAGACCGGCGGCATCACCATCCTCCACGGGTCCATGGCTCCAGAGGGTGCCGTGGTGAAGACCGCAGGCTTCGATGCGGATGTCTTCGAGGGGACTGCCCGCGTCTTCGAACGTGAGCAAGGCGCCCTGGATGCTTTGGACAACGGGGAGATCCACAAGGGTGACGTGGTGGTGATCCGCTACGAAGGACCCAAGGGTGGGCCCGGTATGCGCGAAATGCTCGCGATCACCGGGGCCATCAAGGGTGCAGGCCTGGGCAAGGATGTCCTGCTCCTCACCGACGGCCGCTTCTCCGGTGGTACAACCGGCTTGTGCATCGGCCACGTCGCGCCGGAAGCGGTGGACGGCGGTCCCATCGCCTTCGTGAAGGACGGCGACCGCATCCGCGTGGACATCGCCGCCAGGTCCTTCGACCTCCTTGTGGACGAGGCCGAGCTCGAGGCCCGCAAGGTGGGCTGGGAGCCGCTGCCCGCGAAGTTCACCAAGGGCGTGCTGGCCAAGTACGCCAAGCTCGTGCACAGCGCCTCCACGGGCGCCTACTGCGGCTAGCGGCCAGCCCGGACTCCGCCCCTCCAGCCGCGGCGGAGTCCGGCACTTGGACGCCGTTGTCCAAATAGTGGGATACGATGGTGCTCGATTGACACGTATCTCACTTAGAGGGAACACTGAACGCATGATCTCATTCGTTACCGTCGGCGTCGTCGTCCTTACCAAGCGCGTGGCTTAGCCCGACTGGTAACGAACTGTCACGCGCAAACCCCTCGAAGAGCCGGAAGGCTGAGGGGTTTTTTTATTCCCAAAGACCCATCAAAGATCCACTAAGGAAGAGTCCGATGAGCAAAGGATCGCCGATCAGCCCCTCGCTGATGGCTGCAAAGTCCGCTGGAGCCCCCAAAGCTCCGGAAAAGGTCGACCGTACGGCTGACACCGTCGTCGACGCTGCTGCACCTCTCTCTCCTGTACTTGGGCCGAACAACGTTGTACCCCCAACGGTGATGACCGGCTCGCAAGCAATTGTCCGTTCGCTCGAAGAACTCGGCGTGGACGATATTTTCGGTTTGCCCGGTGGCGCGATCCTGCCCACCTACGACCCCTTGATGGCCTCCAGGATGAATCACATCCTGGTCCGTCACGAACAGGGAGCCGGCCACGCCGCGCAAGGCTACGCCATGGTTACCGGACGGGTTGGTGTTTGCATCGCCACCTCGGGCCCCGGTGCCACCAACCTCGTCACCGCCATCATGGATGCCCACATGGACTCCGTGCCGATGGTGGCCATCACCGGCCAGGTGGCCAGTGGTGTCATTGGCACCGATGCCTTCCAGGAAGCCGACATCGTGGGCATCACCATGCCCATCACCAAGCATTCGTTCCTGGTGACGGACCCCAACGACATCCCGCACGTCATGGCTGAGGCATTCCACCTCGCCTCAACGGGCCGTCCCGGTCCGGTGCTGGTGGACATCGCCAAGGACGCCCAGGTTGGCCAGATGACCTTCTCCTGGCCGCCGAAGATCGACCTGCCCGGCTACCGCCCCGTTGTACGCGGCCACAACAAGCAGGTGCGCGAAGCGGCCAAGCTGATTGCTGCCTCCAGCAAGCCCGTCCTCTACGTGGGCGGCGGTGTGGTCAAGGGCCATGCCTCGGCCGAACTCATGGAGCTGGCGCTGGCCACCGGTGCCCCCGTGGTCACCACCTTGATGGCCCGCGGCGCGTTCCCGGACTCGCACCCGCAGCACGTGGGCATGCCCGGCATGCACGGTTCCGTTTCCGCCGTCACTGCGCTGCAGCAGGCAGACCTCCTCATTACCCTGGGGGCACGCTTCGATGACCGCGTAACGGGCGTGCTGAAGACGTTCGCTCCCTTCGCCAAGGTGATCCACGCTGACATCGACCCCGCCGAGATCTCCAAGAACCGCACGGCGGATGTGCCGATCGTGGGCTCGGTCAAGGAAATCATTCCGGAACTGACCGAGGCCGTGAAGGCCCAGTTCGAGCAGAGCGGCACCCCGGACCTGGACTCGTGGTGGGCTTTCCTGAACAACCTGCGCGAAACCTACCCCTTGGGTTGGACCGAGCCCGAAGACGGCCTGAGCGCACCCCAGCGCGTGCTCAAGCGCATCGGCGAACTCACCGGCCCCGAAGGCATCTACGTCGCCGGCGTGGGCCAGCACCAGATGTGGGCAGCCCAGTTCATCAACTACGAACGCCCGCATGCCTGGCTGAACTCCGGCGGCGCAGGAACCATGGGATACTCCGTTCCGGCAGCCATGGGTGCCAAGGTGGGCGAGCCGGACCGCGTGGTCTGGGCCATCGACGGCGACGGCTGCTTCCAGATGACCAACCAGGAATTGGCCACTTGCGCCATCAACAACATTCCCATCAAGGTTGCCATCATCAACAACTCTTCGCTGGGCATGGTCCGCCAATGGCAGACCCTGTTCTACGAAGGCCGCTACTCCAACACGGATCTGAACACCGGCCACGACACCATCCGCATCCCGGACTTCGTCAAGCTGGCAGACGCCTACGGTTGCGCCGCACTTCGATGCGAGCGTGACGAGGACATCGACGCCACCATCCAGAAGGCCCTGGAAATCAATGACCGCCCCGTGGTCATCGACTTCGTGGTGAGCCCCAACTCGATGGTGTGGCCCATGGTGCCCGCCGGGGTCAGCAATGACCAGATCCAGGTTGCCCGCAACATGACCCCGGAATGGGAAGAGGAGGACTAGGCATGACCCGCCACACACTGTCCGTTCTGGTAGAAGACAAGCCCGGCGTTTTGACCCGCGTGGCCAGCCTCTTCGCCCGGCGTGCATTCAACATCAACTCCCTGGCTGTGGGACCCACCGAGGTACCCGGCATGTCCCGCATGACGGTTGTCGTCGACGCCGACGGCGACCTGATCGAGCAGGTCACCAAGCAGCTCAACAAGTTGGTCAACGTGATCAAGATTGTTGAACTGACTTCCGAATCTTCCGTACAACGCGACCACATCCTGGTCAAGGTACGTGCGGATGCCGCGACACGTCTGCAGGTTACCCAGGCTGCAGACCTGTTCCGCGCCGCTGTTGTCGACGTGTCCACAGACTCGTTGGTGATTGAGGCAACCGGTACCCCGGAGAAGCTCGCAGCACTGCTTTCAGTGCTGGAGCCGTTCGGCATCCGTGAAATTGTGCAGTCCGGCACCTTGGCCGTTGGACGGGGATCCCGCTCCATGAGTGACAGGGCGCTCCGCTCCGCGTGAGCAGTGCCCCGTACCGCAGCACCACATCAATATCGAGAAATCCACTCAAGAGGAGTTACGCAAGTGACTGAAATGTTCTACGACGACGACGCAGACCTGTCGATCATCCAGGGTCGCAAGGTTGCCATTGTCGGCTACGGCTCCCAGGGCCACGCCCACGCGCTGAACCTGCGCGATTCCGGCGTCGAGGTTGTCATCGCGCTCAAGGACGGCTCGAAGTCGACCGCCAAGGCACAGGACGCAGGCTTCACCGTCAAGAACGTCGCCGACGCCGCCGAATGGGCCGACGTCATCATGATCCTGGCGCCGGACCAGCACCAGCGTTCGATCTTCAACGACTCCATCAAGGACAAGCTGACCGAAGGCAAGGCACTCGCCTTCGCCCACGGCTTCAACATCCGCTTCGGCTACATCGAGGCTCCGGCCGGCGTTGACGTCATCCTGATCGCTCCGAAGGCACCGGGCCACACGGTCCGCCGCGAATTCGAAGCCGGCCGTGGCATCCCGGACATCATCGCCGTGGAGCAGGACGCTTCCGGTTCCGCCTGGGACCTCGCCAAGTCCTACGCCAAGGCCATCGGCGGCACCCGCGCCGGCGTCATCAAGACCACCTTCACCGAAGAGACCGAAACGGACCTCTTCGGCGAGCAGTCCGTCCTTTGCGGTGGGGTTTCCCAGCTCATCCAGTACGGCTTCGAAACCCTCACCGACGCCGGCTACCAGCCGCAGATCGCCTACTTCGAGGTACTCCACGAGCTCAAGCTCATCGTGGACCTCATGTGGGAGGGCGGCATCGCCAAGCAGCGCTGGAGCGTCTCCGACACCGCCGAGTACGGTGACTACGTTTCCGGCCCGCGCGTCATCACCCCCGAGGTGAAGGAAAACATGAAGGCTGTCCTGGCTGACATCCAGTCCGGTGCCTTCGCCAAGCGCTTCATCGACGACCAGGACAACGGCGCCGTCGAGTTCAAGGCACTGCGTGCCAAGGCAGAGCAGCACCCGATCGAGGAAGTTGGCCGCGAGCTCCGTTCGCTCTTCTCCTGGCAGCAGCAGGACGAGGACTACGTCGAAGGCTCGGCTGCACGCTGATTCTTCCCCCGCAATGCCCGTCCGGCTTTTACACGCCGGGCGGGCATTGCCCGTTCTACCCGCCCTCCGGCTCCCAACGGCGGGCTGTGAACTTGTTCACAACAGGCCCGGCCTGCCCGTAACATCCCCAACCGGGCACCGGCTTAGCGGCCCTGATTCGATATTCTGGGCAGGTCCCGGCGTCGTGCCCGGGCCACGCATCCGCTCCTTGTCCAGTACTGTTCCCAAGTTGTCCAAAGTAAGGTGCCACCCCGTGTCAGCCACCAAACCCGTCGTCCTCCTCGCCGAGGAACTTTCGCCCGCCACAGTCGAGGCATTGGGCCCGGATTTCGAGATCCGCCAGACCGACGGCGCCGACCGCTCCCAGTTGCTGTCCGCCATTGCCGACGTCGATGCCATCCTGGTCCGTTCGGCCACCCAGGTTGATGCCGAAGCCATCGCCGCCGCGAAGAACCTCAAGGTCATCGCCCGTGCAGGCGTGGGGCTGGACAACGTGGACATCAAGTCCGCCACCCAGGCCGGCGTCATGGTGGTCAACGCTCCCACTTCCAACATTGTGTCCGCCGCTGAACTGACGGTGGGCCACATCCTGAGCCTGGCACGCCACATCCCGCAGGCCAGCTCCGCGCTGAAGAACGGCGAATGGAAGCGTTCCAAGTACACGGGCATCGAGCTGTTCGAGAAGAAGATCGGCATCATTGGCCTGGGCCGCATCGGTGCCCTCGTGGCTGCCCGGCTTCAGGGCTTCGACACCGAGATCCTCGCCTACGACCCCTACATCACCGCTGCCCGTGCGGCGCAGCTGGGCGTCAAGCTGGTCACGCTGGACGAGCTCCTGGCAAACGCGGACTTCATCACCATCCACATGCCCAAGACGCCTGAGACCGTTGGGATGCTGGGCGCTGACGCCTTCCGCAAGATGAAGGAATCCGCGTATGTGATCAACGTGGCCCGTGGTGGCCTGGTTGACGAGGAAGCCCTCTACACCGCTTTGAAGGAAGGCCAGATTGCCGGCGCCGGCGTTGACGTTTTCGTCAAGGAGCCCAGCACGGACCTGCCCTTCTTCGAACTCGACAACGTTGTGGTGACCCCGCACCTTGGTGCCTCCACGGACGAAGCCCAGGAGAAGGCCGGCGTCTCGGTGGCCAAGTCGGTCCGCCTCGCCCTGGCCGGCGAACTGGTCCCGGATGCCGTGAACGTGGCCGGCGGCGTCATTGCCAGCGACATCCGCCCGGGCATCCCGCTGATCGAAAAGCTCGGCCGGATCTTCACCGCCCTGACGCACGCTTCCCTGACCCAGATCGACGTCGAGGTTGCCGGTGAAATCGCCGCCCTGGACGTCAAGGTCCTGGAACTCGCCGCCCTCAAGGGTGTGTTCGCCGATGTTGTCACCGAGCAGGTTTCCTACGTCAACGCACCCGTCATCGCCGAGCAGCGCGGCATAAACACCCGCCTGATCACCACGCCGGATGCCGAGGACTACCGCAACGTCCTGACCATCCGTGGCGCACTCAGCGACGGTTCCCAGATCTCCGTGGCCGGTACCCTGACCGGCCCCAAGCAGGTGGAGAAGCTGGTAGGCGTCAACGGGTACGACGTCGAAATTCCCATCAGCGAGCACCTGGTGGTTGTTGCCTACGCTGACCGTCCGGGCGTCATTGGCACCATCGGCCACATCCTGGGCATGAACAACATCAACATCGGCGGCATGCAGGTTGCCCGACAGACCGAAGGCGGCCAGGTCCTGGCGCTCCTGACCATCGACAGCTCGGTCCCGCAGCAGGTGCTCGAGGCCATCAAGGCAGGCATCGGAGCGGACATGGTCCGCGAAGTGGACCTGGAGGACTAGGGGTCATCCTCAAAGCTGATTTTGGCGTGGTGGAGACACACTTCTGACACGCTTGCGTGGCCGGTCTGCTTACAATGGCTGGGTCCGGGATTCGGACCCGGCAGCAGGCCGGCCACTACTTTTTGCACATACAGCCCGGGATTCCTTTGTGTTTTCGAGGGGTCAGGGTCCATGTGTGCGCGCCCGCAATCAAGGTCTCAGGGAGCCCAATGAACGCCGTCCAAAGGTTCATCAGAAGCCGTGTGCTGCTGCTGACCGCGGCCATTTTGATCGTCGCGATGTGCTTGTCCGTCCTCGTCCAGAGCCAGTCGCAGGCGGCCCTGAACCGGACCGTGGACGAGAACTCGCGCGGTCTGTACGACATCCTGGTCCAGGCAAAGCCTGACCAGGCCAAGGACGGCGAGGGTGGTGCGCTGATCCAGCCGGAAATCGCCAACGGCCAGGGCGGCATCAGCTTCGACCAGCTGGACAAGATCCGTGCCATGGGCCAAACGTCCGTGGCTGCCCCGATCAGCCTGGTCTCCCGTGTCTCCCAGAACCTTGAGGCGCCGCGGCTGAATGCCATGGACTACCTCGGCTACAACGCCGGTCTCGCCGGAGCCGTCACGGCAGGCGATCCGTCCGCCATGGACTCCAGCAAATGGCCTGCCGCTGAATCGGTGTTGTCTGACACCCCCAAGAAGTACCGCCTGACGGCCACGGCCACGAGTTCCGACGGCGTCAACCAGCAGACGTTGTTCAAGACCAGCGCCGAGGGCACCCTGGGCAAGGGCCGCCTGGTGCAGGAACAGACCACCGGCGGCTCCAACGTCCGGATCGCCGGACCCGATGGCGAGACGGGCATTAAGTTCCCGGCCCCGGCCCTTGGTTCGGAGCACAACCTCTTCAACCTTTCAGTGGCCCTCCCGTTGGCACCTGAGGTGACAGAGTCCGTCGTCGCGGTTGACCCCGCCTCGGAGAGGGCCCTCTTGGGCTCCGCGGGCGACTTCCTGGCGCCGTTGGAGAAGGCTCCGCCGGCGGATGCCCGCAACGCCGGGGCGATCGGCCGCCATTTCGAAAGCCTGTTCACCACGGGCCTGAGCATGCAGCAGTTGGAGGAAGGCCCTGACTTCCTCGGCGTGAAGCTCAAGTACTGGGCTCCGCTCATGACCCAGTACCAGCAGGCAAAGCGCGACGGACTCCTGACGGACGACTCCCAAGCCATCCCGCTGATTGTCCGCTCCGGCACGTCCCTGGACCTGCAGTACTCGGTCAAGATCGAGGAAATCGATTCGTCCGGCAAGGTGGTCAAGGACGTCGGTACGGTTTCCCGCTCCCTGGATAAGGACTACCTGCCGTTCGTTTCCAAGGCACCCTTCGCACTGGAATGGCCCGGCTCCACCGACCACAGCCAGCTGCTTGGCAGCACGGCCTCCTTCGGCCAGGGCCTCTACGATCCGGCTACGTGGAGTGCGGCTTTCGCCGCTGCACCCAAGTACAAGGACGGCGACCAGGCCGCCAACGGCGCCTCGGACAAGTCAGCCACGCCGGGGGACTGGGTCACGGTCAACCGCCTGCCCGAGAAGTCGTCATTCGGCGCAGCCGTGGACCAGACCCAGCGCAAGCCCGTCGACGAACGCTCCTACCGGGAAGACCTCGCCACCGGCAAGAAGCCGGCCACGCCCATGCCCATGGTGTACGGAACCTTCAACCCCGCGGATGTCCAGGCAGCCGCCGGCGATGTCAACAAGCTTCCGCTCGGTGGCTACGATCCCGCGCCCATGACCCTGACCAAGGATGCCCAGGGCAAGGATGTGGACGGCACGCAGTTGAAGCCTTCCCTGAGTGCAACAGGCCTGGTGAGCCAGTCCGCCGGTGCCATCACCGACTACTACGGCCTGGCCGCAGCCCGCGGCTACGACTCCAACGCCAACGTCATCGACGCCATCCGCGTCCGTGCCAACGCAACGGGCAACTGGAAGCAGGCGCAGCCCGAGGTTGAGAAGCTCGCAGCCCAGATCCGCGAGCTCGGACTCGAAGCCACCGTGGTTGCAGGCTCGGCGCGTGAAGACGCCAACATCTTCGTCCCCGGCTACAGCAAGGACGACTCCGGCAAGGAATCGGCACTGGGCACCGTCCAGCAGTCGTGGGTCCGGCAGGATGCCGCCGACGCCGTGTCCGGCTCCCTGACGGGCACCAACGTCACCCTTCTCTTCCTGACCCTGCTCGGCGCCACGCTGCTCACGGGTGCGTCGACGGTCAGCTACATCCGGCAGCGCCGGAGCGAAGCCGGCATCCTCCGGGCCATGGGGTGGACGCAGAAACGTATCCGGTCCTGGGTCCTTGAGGAGTTCGCGGTGGGCGCGGCTGCCTTGGCTGCGGCCGGCATCATCCTGAGCCTGCTCAGCTGGAACCTCGCCACCGTCATCGTCTCGATCACCATGTTGATCATCTATGCGGGCGCTGCGTTCCTCGCCGCGCGGCAACTGCGCCACCGCGTTGTAGTGGACCAGGAACCCCAGCATGACGAACGACTCGTCACCGTGGATTCGCCGCTGACGTTCGCCAACAGGCAGCTGACCACCAACCGCTTCAACTCGATCTCGCTGGCCGTGGCCGTGGGCGTCTTCGGTGCCGCCGTGGGTGCGCTGATCGCCTTGCTGATCGATATTCCCCGCGCCGCAGGCGCCAGTGCACTCAGCGGCCTGGCGGCAGCGAGCGTGGCCCTGCCCAGTGTGATCCTGGCAGTGTTCGGTGTGCTCGTGGGCCTGCTGCTGACCTTGGTCACCGGCCGGTTCGAGCTCCACGCCAAGCGTGAGTACCTCGGTACCCTGCGTGCCATGGGCTGGAACCCTGACATGCTGGGCCAGGTCCGCTTCTTCGAAAACGCCCTCGTGGGCACCGTGGCCCTTCCCCTCGGCGTCCTTGGCGCGCTGGGACTGGGTCTGCTCCTTGCTCCCTACGCGGCTTTGTGGGCCGGGCTGGCCGGTCTGCTGGCCGTAATTTGCTGGATTCCGATTGCAACGAAAGTAGTCAAATGACTGAGACTCCCAACCCCGAGCTGACGGCGACCCCGGAATCCACGGACGAGTCGCTGCAGACGCGCGCCAACACGATCGTGAAGGCCGCCGACCACGCCACTCCGCTGGAGCTGAGCCGTGTCACCATCCACTACGGTGGCGACAAGGGCGGGGCCGAGGAAGTAGACGTCGTCGATGACTTCAACCTCACGCTGCACGCCGGTGAGATGCACTGCATCGCCGGCCGAAGCGGCTCCGGCAAGACCAGTATCCTGACCGTGAGCGCCGGACTGACGCTCCCGACGTCGGGCAAGGTCTTTTGGGAGGGCACGTCCCTGGAAGCGATGGGCGACGACGAAATCGCCGACCGCCGTCGTGCACTCATCGGCTACGTGGACCAGGGCGGTGCCCTGATCGACGGCATGAGCGCACTGGAGAACGTCCTGCTGCCTGCCGTTCCGGACGGCGAAGTGGAGCAGCGCACCGAGATGGCCAAGGATCTCCTGGACCTGGTGGGCCTGGGTCGCCGCATGCGCCACCGCCCGGCCCAGCTCTCCGGCGGTGAGCGCCAGCGCGTTGCCATTGCCCGGGCGCTGATCCTCGGCACGCGCGTCCTGGTGGTGGACGAGCCCACAGCCAGCCTTGACCGCGCCGCCGCCAACCGCATCATCGGTATCCTCAAGGACACCACCAGCGACGGCATCGCGGTACTCGTGGCGTCACACGACCATGAACTGGTCCGGCTCAGCGATACGCTGACCGAGCTTAACTAGCTTCTCCACACCGAAAATAAAGGTAACTTCTTAGAGTGACGTCTGCAGAGAAATCCCCGTTCTACATCACCACGGCCATCAGCTACCCCAACGGCGTGCCGCACATCGGGCACGCCTACGAGGTCATCGCCACTGATGCCATGGCGCGCTTCAAGCGCCTCGACGGCCATGAAGTGTTCTTCATGACCGGCACCGATGAGCACGGGCTCAAGATGCAGCAGTCCGCCGAGAAGGAGGGCCTCACTGCCAAGGAACTGGCCGACCGGAACTCCGCTGCCTTCAAGCAGATGAGCAAGGACCTGGGCATCTCCCACGACCGCTTCATCCGGACCACGGACCCGGACCACTATGCGGCGTCGCAGGCCATCTGGAAGAAGATGGAAGCCAACGGCGATATCTACCTCTCCAAGTACGAGGGCTGGTACTCCGTCCGCGATGAGGCGTACTACGTCGAGGACGACACTGTGGTGAAGGAAGACGGCCTGCGCTACTCCAAGGAAACCGACACCCTGGTGACGTGGACTGCGGAGGAGAGCTACTTCTTCCGGCTGTCCGCCTACCAGGAAAAACTCCTGGCGTTGTACGAGGAACAGCCCGAGTTCGGGGCACCGCAGTCGCGGTTCAACGAGGTCATCAGCTTCGTCAAGCGCGGTCTTGAGGACTTGTCCATCAGCCGCACCACGTTCGACTGGGGTGTTCCGGTTCCGGGCGACGAGAAGCACGTCATGTATGTCTGGGTGGATGCCCTCACCAACTACCTGACCGGTGCGGGCTACCCGGACGTGGACTCCGAATCCTTCAAGAAGTTCTGGCCGGCTGATGTCCACGTGATCGGCAAGGACATCTCCCGCTTCCACGCCATCTACTGGCCCGCGTTCCTCATGAGTGCCGGCCTGGAGTTGCCTAAGCGCGTCATGATCCACGGCTTCCTGACGAACAACGGTGTCAAGATGTCCAAGTCGCTCGGCAACGTGGTGGCACCGCAGGACTTCGTAAAGCAGTACGGGCTGGACCAGTGCCGCTTCTTTTTCCTTCGTGAAGTCCCGTTCGGCGCCGATGGCAGCTACAACCACGAGGCGATCGTGGGCCGCATGAACTCGGACCTCGCCAACAACTTCGGCAACCTGGCCCAGCGTTCGCTGTCCATGGTGGCCAAGAACTGCGACGGCAAGGTTCCTGTTCCCGGTGACTTCACCGCCGAGGACCAGGCCCTCCTGGCCAAAGCGGGCGCCTTGCTGGAAACGGCCCGCGGCGCCTTCGAGAAGCAGGAGTTCAGCCGTGCGCTCGAAGCCATCTGGACCGTGCTGGGTGACACCAATGCCTACTTCGCCGAGCAGGCGCCGTGGGTGCTGCGGAAGACGGACCTGGAGCGCATGAACACGGTCCTCTACGTCACTTTGGAAGTTGTGCGGATCGTGGCGATCCTCGCCCAGCCTGTCATGCCGTCGTCGTCCGCCAAGCTGCTTGAGGTGCTTGGCCAGCCCGAAGGCGAGGCGCGCCAGTTTGCCGCCATCGCCACGCCGATCGTTGCCGGCACGGAGCTTCCGGCTCCCGCTCCGGTGTTCCCGCGCTACGAGGAACCGGCCGAGGCCTGACCGACGCTCGTTACCTTTTTCGTAGCCTGTTTCCTGGTGCAGGATATGGGTGTGCTGGCCTGCCGGCTCCGGCATGATTTTGACGCTCTGTCGCTTG